>JAGWTA010000047.1 GCA_028869185.1 Hyphomicrobiales bacterium | reverse complement strand
CGCTGCGCGCAGGTAGGAGCCGATCTTGGTTTTTTCGATCAGGAACCACGTGGCGAAACAGATGATGAGCGAAAAGACCACGACCCAGCCGCGATAATTCGGCAGGAACATGAAGCCGAGATTCTGGCCGCCCTGCAAGGACGGCGGAATGGCGTAAGGCAAGCCGGACGAACCGAAGTAATTCTGAAACAGGCCCTGAATGATGAGAGCGACGCCGAAGGTCAGCAGCAGCCCGTAAATGTGATCGAGCCCCTGCAGCCGCGTCAGCATGGTCTTCTGGATCACCATGCCAAAGGCGCCGACCATGATCGGCGCCAGCAAAAGCGCCCACCAGTAGCCGAGCCCGAAGACGTTGAGCAGGAAATACGCGCAGAAGGCGCCCATCATATAGAGCGCGCCATGCGCGAAATTGACGATGTTGAGCATGCCGAAGATGACGGCCAGACCAAGACTCAGCAACGCGTAAAACGCGCCGTTGATGAGGCCAAGGAGCAATTGCCCGAAGAGCGCCTGCACCGGAATGTTGAGAATTGGAATCATCTTACACGCCCAGATATTCGTGCAGCTTGTCCATATTCGCCGCCAGTTCGCTGTTGGCGAAACTGTCGATCACAGCGCCGTGCTCCATGACGTAGTAGCGGTCGGCGACAGTCGAGGCGAAACGGAAATTCTGTTCCACGAGCAGAATGGTGAAACCCTGATCCTTCAGCTTGCGGATCGTATGGCCAATCTGCTCGATGATGACGGGCGCAAGACCTTCTGTCGGCTCGTCCAGCAGCAGGAGTTTGGCGCCGGTGCGCAGGATCCGCCCGATGGCGAGCATCTGCTGTTCGCCGCCCGAGAGCTTCGTGCCCTGGCTCGTCAGACGCTCTTTCAGATTGGGAAAGAGTTCGAAAATCTGCTCGACCGGCAGACCGCCTTCCTTCACCTGCGGCGGCAGCATCAGATTTTCCTGCACGTTCAGCGCAGAGAAAATGCCGCGCTCTTCCGGGCAGATCGCAATGCCTGCGCGCGCAATCTTGTCGGAGGCCAGATCGATCGTCTCCAGTCCGTCGTAAACGATCGAACCCTTGCGCTTGGCGACCATGCCCATGATCGATTTCATGGTCGTCGTCTTGCCGGCGCCGTTGCGCCCGAGCAGCGTCACGACTTCGCCCGCGCGCACATTGAAATTCACGCCGTGCAGAATGTGCGATTCGCCATACCAGGCCTGCAGGTCGGCGACTTCCAGCAGCGCCCGTTGCGTCGCGTCAAGCATGACCGGCTCCCATATAGGCGGTGCGCACTTCGGGGTTTTGCGAGACGGTCGCGTAATCGCCCTCGGCCAGCACCTGGCCGCGCGTCAACACGGTGATGCGGTCCGAAAGATTGGCGACGACATTGAGATTGTGTTCGACCATCAGGATGGTGCGATTTGCCGAAACGCGTTTGATGAGCTGGGCGATCTTGTCGATGTCCTCGTGGCCCATGCCGGCCATCGGTTCGTCGAGCAGCATCATCTCTGGCTCGAGCGCGAGCGTTGTGGCGATTTCGAGCGCGCGCTTGCGGCCATAGGGCATTTCGACCGCAACCGTATCGGCGTATTCCGTAAGCCCCACGTCGGCGAGCAGCTGGCGCGCGCGATCGTCCAGCCTGGCAAGCACTTTCTTCGAGCGCCAGAAGTCGAAATTGTCGCCGCGTTTGCGCTGCAGGGCGATGCGCACGTTTTCGAGCGCCGTCAGATGCGGAAACACCGCCGAGATCTGGAACGAACGCACAAGGCCGAGGCGCGCCACATCGGCGGGCTTCATCGTCGTGATGTCGCGACCGTTGTATTTGATTTTCCCGCGCGTCGGCTCGAGAAATTTCGTCAACAGGTTGAAACAGGTCGTCTTGCCGGCGCCGTTGGGCCCGATCAAAGCGTGAATGTCGCCGCGCCGCACCTTGAGCGAGACATCCTTGACCGCTGAGAAGCCGGCGAATTCCTTCGTCATGTCCTCGGTTTCGAGGACGTAGTCTCCACGCAACGCCAGTTCCTCCCAAGCGCCTTGCCGGCTGTTTGTTGCTGATAGCCTAAAGCAAGCCATGACATAATCAAGCGGGAGCTATGGCTCATTTGCATGCCGTCCACGACCAAAATTCAGGCGGGCCGCGCCAGCGCAATGCCGCGTCCGGCCTGTTTTGGCCACGCCTTGTCGGCGTCGAAGGCGTGAAAGGCGCGGATGCGCGCAATCTGGTCTTCTTCAAACGGCGCGCCGCGCGGCTTTTCGCCCGACTGGTCTACGCACAGCAGCATTTGCTCGTTCAGGGCGGCGGTCGCCCCGTCGCCGCGCGTCATTTCCAGCCAAAGATGCAGCCGTTTGTCGTCATGCGCGAGAATGCGGCCGCGCACGGCGAGCGCCTCGCCGGCATGAACCTCGTTGAGGTAATGGATGGTCATCGTCAGCGTGTAGATCGTGCGGCTGGTGCGCGCGCGCCCGTCCTGGTCGAGCCCGATGGCGGACATCACCCGATCGACGCTTTTGGAAAAGACATGCGCATACCAGGCGTCGTTCATGTGCCCGTTGTAATCGATCCATTCCCGCTGAACGCGCGTTTGAAACAGGGGGGCGGGCAAAGCAGCTTGCGACATGGCGCCACCCGACTATGGGGCGCGCAGCCTGTCAAGCGGACGCGCGAACGCTGCGCGCGCAACGGATGCGCGCTCCGGCGTTGCGGAAAATCGGCTGGTTTAGGCCGCGCTTTTGACCGGGCGCGCCTGGCCCAGCGCGCGTTCGATCGAATCGAGCGTGGCGAACGTGGCGCGGTTGAGCTTGTCTTCGGGAAAAACGACGCCGAAACGCTCTTCCAGCGCCTGCATGATCTGCACGGCGGCGAAAGGGGTGAGACCGGCGGCGTAGAGATCCTGGTTGCCTGCAAGGCTTTCGGCTTTCACGGGCAGACGTCCCACCTGATCCAGCAATTGACGGATTTTATCCATATGCGCCTCCTTGAGCGCAAGAACAGCGCCGGCCATAGTGCCCGCGCGCGGTAAAGAGCGCGTCAAAAGTGAATTTCTTGCGGCGCATTTGCTGCATTTTTCGCAAATAAAGTGTAAAGAACAGGGCAATTTCCCATTAACCTTGACAGGCCCGTGCAACTCACCGCCCGAGATTTGCGATTTTCCGTCGCGCCGATGATGGACTGGACCGACCGGCATTGCCGGTTCTTCCACCGCATCCTGTCGCGCCGCGCCCGGCTTTACACCGAGATGGTGACGGCGCCGGCCGTCATTCACGGCAATCGCGACCGCCTGATTGGATTTGATCCGGCCGAACAACCCGTCGCCGTGCAACTCGGCGGCGCCGAACCGCACGAACTGGCGGCCGCCGCGCGCATCTGCGAAAGCTTTGGCTACGCGGAAGTCAATCTCAACGTCGGTTGCCCGTCCGACCGCGTGCAGAACGGCGCATTCGGCGCCTGTCTCATGCGCGATCCCGACCTCGTCGCCCGTTGCGTGTCCGCCATGAAGGGCGCGGTCGCCATTCCCGTCACCGTCAAATGCCGCATCGGCGTCGACGATCAGGATCCGCAGACGGCGCTTTTCGAGCTTGCCGCACGCGTTATCGAAGCGGGCTGCGATGGATTGATCGTTCATGCGCGCAAAGCCTGGCTGCAGGGCTTGTCGCCGCGCGAAAATCGCGACGTGCCCCCGCTCGACTACGGACTGGTCCATGCGCTCAAGCGCGCCTGGCCCGCGATGCCTGTCGCAATCAACGGTGGCCTGGTTTCCATCGCCGAATGCCGTACGCAGCTGGCTGCGGTCGATGGCGTCATGCTCGGCCGCGCCGCCTATCAGAACCCCGAATTGCTGCTGCGCGTCGACCCCGATCTGTTCGGCGAGGCTGCGCCGGTCGTCAATTCCTTTGCCGCGCTCGAAGCCTTCATGCCCTATATCGATGCGCAATTGCGCCGGGGCGTACGGCTTTCGTCCATGACGCGGCATCTGATGGGCCTGTTCCCCGGCAGGCCCGGCGCGCGGCTTTACCGGCAAATTCTTTCGCGCGATGCTGTTTTGCCCGGCGCCGGCCTCGAAGTGTTGCGCGCGGCGATGAGCGAGGTTGCGCGCAGGGAGGCGGCATGACATTGGACGGCGCTATCGAGAAGCGTATGCGCGATTCATTCGCCGCGCAGGGCTTGATGAAAACCTTCGGCGCCCATATCGCGCGTCTTGCGCCGGGCGAATGCGAAATTCATCTTCCGTTCGGAGCGCATGTCACGCAACATCACGGCTTCGTGCACGCCGGCGCGCTGACGACGATCCTCGACAACGCCTGTGGCCTTGCCGCCAACACGCTGATGGGCCCCGATGAAGCTGCGCTGACAATCGAGTTCAAGGTGAATTTCCTGCGGCCGGCCAGAGGTTCGCTGTTCATCGCCAGAGGCCGGGTGCGCCGTGCGGGAAAGACCGTGCATGTCGTCGAGGGCGAATTGCACGCAGAACACGAAGAGGACAGGCCGACGGCGCTCATGCTCGCCACGATGAGCGTTGTCTCAGGTCTCACGCTGCGGGACAGCTGAACCCTTCGCAGCGCGCCGCGCGAGCCGGTCGTCGAGTTGCATCATGATGGTCATGCGCTGGACATCGCTGAGCTGCGCCCATTCGGCGATTTCCTTCAGCGTGCGTCCGCAGCCCTCGCAAAGGCCGGAATCGACGTCCATGACGCAAATCTGGCGGCAGGGCGATAAAGCGGCGCGAGAGGGCGGGCGGGGCGCAGACATCGGCGATTGATGCGGCGCCTTTGCGCGCCAATCAAGCTTTTCAAGCACGGGCGCCTTGTTTAAGGGAAAGCGCTTCACGGCAGGCGCGCCGTTTGACGCGAGCGCGTCGAGAAATCAGCGTCGGGGAAATCAGCAATGTCCGCATCCGGTCTGCCATTCGACGACATTCGCGCGCTTTTGCCGCTGATGCCGGAAGCATCGGAGCAAAATGCTGCAGTCGCGCGCGCGGCGTCGCCGGCCGGCCTCGGGCGTCTGCCCGACATCGCCGCCTTTGTGGCGGCCTGGCAGGCGAAGGCGAGCCCGACATGCGAGCGCCCGGTCGTCGTCGTTTTCGCAGCGAGCCACGGCTATGCGCGCGAGGCGGCTGCCGCAACGCGCGCGACAATGGAGCAGATGGGCGCTGGCGCCGGCCCCACCGCGCAAATCTGCGCGACATACGGCGCAGGCCTCAAGGTGTTCGAGTTGGCGCTCGATGTGCCCGTGAAAGACATCGCGCATTACCCCGCCATGACCGAGAGCGAATGCGCCGCGACCATAGCGTTCGGCATGGAGGCGATCGCCGGCGCCGATCTCATTGCGTCGGATGCAGCCGCCGGCGGCGCAGATCTCGCCGCCGCCGCGCTGGCGCTCGCCCTGTATGGCGGGCAGCCGCAGGACTGGGCGTGCGATCCGCAGGATTGCGAACACATCGCGCGTGCGCATGCGCTGCACGCCGGCCATAGCGGCGATCCGCTGGAGTTGCTGCGCCGTCTTGGCGGGCGCGAAACCGCCGCCATCGTCGGCGCGGTTCTGGCCGCGCGCATGGAGCGTGTGCCGGTTGTGCTCGGCGGCTATCCCGCGCTCGCCGCCGCCGCAGTGCTGCACAGACTCGACGCCGCCGCGATCGATCATTGCATCGTCGCCGATGGCGGCGCTGGCGCGCAGCGCCGGTTGCTCCAGCGGCTCGGAAAAAAGCCGCTGCTCGATATGGAGATCGCCTCCGGGCAGGGCGTCGGCGGCGCGTTGGCGATCGGCGCGGTGCAAGCCGCGCTCGCCGCCGTGCGAACGCCTGCTGGCTGAAAGAGCGCTAATTGGCGCGCAGGAAGTCGATGAGTGCGGCATTGACCTCGTCGGGCCGCTCCTGCTGAATCCAGTGGCCCGCGCCCTCGATCATCAGCTTGCGTTGCAGGCCGGGAACCATCTCGTCCATCTCGCGCAAGCGCGCGGCGCCCATGTCTCCCATCACCACGCTGTCGCGCGTTCCCGCGATGAACAATGCGGGCTGCCTGATTTTCGCGCCCTGCCACGGCGCTGTCAGTTCCCAGTTGCGGTCGATGTTGCGATACCAGTTGAAACCGCCCGCAAGACCGGTGCGTGAAAAAACATCGATGTAATGCTGCAATTCGCTTTCGCTGATCCATGCCGGCGGGGAGGGCGGCACATGCGCATCCTCCACCATGCCGCGGCCTGGCTTGAGCAGCAGCGTCAGCCCCGAGCCGTATAGAACCGCCCGAATGGCGTGGCTCCAGTCGCGCGCGAATTCCGCTTCGGCGACGCCGGGTTTCTGAAAATATTGCCAGTAGAAAGTCGTCAGTCCCTTGGCCGTGAGAATGTCGAGCGGACGTGCGGGCGCTCTCTTGCCGAAAGGGACGCTGAGCGCAGCGACGGCGGGAAACACGTCCGGCCGGAACAACGCGCAATGCCATGCGACATGCGCGCCCCAGTCGTGGCCGACGACGACCGCCTGCCGGGCGCCGAGCGCAGCCACCAACGCGACCATGTCCCCGGTCAGGTCCATGATCGTGTAGGCGTCGACCGCAGAAGGCTTGCCGCTTTCGCCATAACCGCGCATGTCCGGCGCGACGACGCGAAAGCCCGCCGCAGCAAGCGCCGGCATTTGCCTGCGCCACGAATAGGACAGTTCCGGCCAGCCATGGCACAACAGCACCAGCGGACCTTCGCCCTGCTCGACGAAGGCGATATCGACGCCGTTGACCTTGATTGTTTGCATGCGCGCCTCCGGTTCGGCGCGCAGCATCGCGCGGCGCGCACACGGGCGCAATCCTGCGCAGCGAAAAAGCTAGGCGACGACCTTGCGGCTCGGCTTCCCGCTGGGGTCGAGCTTTGGCAGCGCATTCATCACGCGCTCGGGCGGGAAGATCACGATCACCTCGACGCCCTCGCGCAGCTTCGAGCGCAGCGTGAACACGCCGCCGTGCAATTCGACCAGACCCTTGACGATCGGCAAACCGAGTCCCGAACCTTCGTCCGCATTTTTTTGCGCCAGCGTGCCGCGCCCGAACGAGGACAGCACAACCGGAATTTCCGCTTCGGGAATGCCGGGGCCGGTGTCCTTGATCGACACATATTGCCCGCCTGTCGCCGTCCAGCCGACCTTCACCATGACCTGTCCGCCCTGCGGCGTGAATTTCACGGCGTTGGTCAGGAGATTGAGCACGACCTGCCGTATGGCCCGCTCGTCCGCCCAAAGGCGCGGCAGGTCGGGTTCGATCCGTTCTGAAATCGTAATCTGCCGCTTCTGCGCGCGCATGGTCAGCAGATGCTGGCAATCCTCGACGATCGCCGCGAGGCGGATCGCATCTTCCTTCAGTTCGTAGCGGCCAGCCTCGACGCGCGACAGATCGAGAATCTCGTTGATCAGCGCCAGAAGATGCTCGCCCGATGTGTGAATGTCGTTGGCGTATTCGCGATACACCGGAACGTTGTGCGCGCCGAAAAGCTCGCCTTTCATCACTTCGGAAAAGCCGAGAATGGCGTTGAGCGGCGTGCGCAATTCATGGCTCATCGTCGCCAGAAAGCGCGATTTCGCCAGGCTGGCTTCTTCAGCGCGGCGGCGCGCTTCGTCGGAATTGGCCTTGGCCTGTTCCAGCTCGGCGATCAGTCCGTCCTTTTCGGCCTGCGCGCGCAATGTGTTCAGCGCGGCCTGATAGGTGCGGTGCGCCAGAAACAGCAGGAACAGCAACGCGCCAAGAAGAAAAACGAGCAGCGTGAATGCGTCGATGTCGCGCCGCGTCGCTATCTGCACGCCTGCAACGGCAATCGCCATCGGCATGATGCAGGCGTAAACCGCGCGCGGAATGGCCGCCGCAGCCATCGCATTGATGGAGCCGACAAGCAGAAGCGTCGCCAGAACGAAAATGCGCGCGTCCGGGTGCTCGGTGATGAGAAACACCAGCGCCAGGCCGGACCATGCGACGCCCATCAGCGTTTCGATTGCCAGAAAACGCCGCTGCCACAGCGCAATCTTGGGCTTTTCTTCGCTCAGAAATGTTCGCGTGGCGAGGAAGGAGACGAGGATGGAGCAGCCGACGCTGACGCCCCAGATCGCTACTTCCACCGGCGGCGCCCATGTCAGCGCCATCGCACAGACCGCCAGAAGCGTCATCAGGCCGCGCAGCGCGTAAGCCTGCCGGTCCTGGGCATAGGCGTAGACGAGTTCCTTGTCGAAAGCGCCGAGCTCCAGATCGCCCGACGTGAGCTTTTCGCGGGTTTGCTGGATTTTTTGCGCGCGTCGGCGATGTTCGGCGGCGACCTTCGGGTCGGCGCGGCGGCCGCGCTCGATCATTTCCGCGGTGACAGGACGCATCAAAAACTCGAAAACAACGCGACGGGCGCAACTCTGCAGCCCCTATCGTGAACGAAGATTGTTAATGACCTCCTTCCAGAACGGTTAAAAATTCGTTTAAAACAACCCAAACGGGCTGAAAGAACGCGTCGCCAGTGGCACTCTGCAGGCCCTCGGGAAGGAAACCGGCATGCTGCTTTACGATTCCAAGTTTGCGCCCAATCCGCGCCGCGTGCGCATGTTTCTGGCGGAGAAGGGCGTTTCGGTTCCAACGCAGGCCGTCGATCTCGGCAAGCTCGAGCAAAAGCAGGACAGCTTTCGCGCCATCAATCCGATCCAGCGCATACCGGCGCTTCAGCTCGACGACGGGACCGTCATTTCCGAATCCATCGCCATTTGCCGCTACTTCGAGGAAATGCATCCCCAGCCGCCGCTGTTCGGGCGCAATGCGCTTGAAAAGGCGCTGGTGGAAATGTGGCAGCGCCGCCTCGAGATGCATTTCCTCCTGCCGATCGCCATGGTGTTCCGCCACACCCATCCGGCGATGCGCGAAATGGAAAATCCACAGATTCCGCTGGTGGCGGAAACCAATGCGCCGCGCGTCGCCGAATTTCTCGAATATTTCGACAGCCATCTGCAAAATTCGCGTTTTTCGGCGGGCGACGAATTTTCGGTCGCCGACATTACCGGCATTGTGGCTTTCGATTTCATGCGGCCTGCGCGTCTGACGGCGCCCGCGCACCTGACCAATCTGCAACGCTGGCGCGAAGAGGTCGCCGCAAGGCCGAGCGCATCGGCCTGATGGCTGGCGGGACGGCGCTCGACCGCTATGCGGCGCGCATCGGCGCCTGCCGCATCTGCCTCGAAAGCCCGCAGGGCGCGCCGCTTCCGTATCCCCCGCGCCCTGTGCTGCGCGTCTCGCGCAGCGCGCGTTTGTTGATCGCAGGACAGGCGCCGGGATTGCGCGTGCATCGCTCCGGCCTGCCGTTCGACGATGCATCCGGCGACCGGTTGCGCGCGTGGCTCGATGTCGATCGCGCGCTGTTTTACGATCGCGCGCGCATCGCCATCGCACCGATGGGCTTCTGTTTTCCCGGCTACGATGCAAAGGGATCCGATTTGCCGCCGCGCGTCGAATGCGCGACCGCCTGGCGCGACGGCCTCATGGATCTGCTGCCGCAAATCGAATTGATCGTGCTCGTCGGCGGCTATGCGCAGCGCTGGCATTTCGCGCGGGCCGGCGCGCCGCTGCGCAGGGATGCGCGCGTTGGCGCCATCGTGCGCAACTGGCGCGATGGCGCTGCGCGCCGTCCGCAGCTTTTCCCGTTGCCGCATCCCTCGTGGCGCAACACGGGCTGGCTGAAAGCCAACCCCTGGTTCGAAAGCGATGTGCTGCCCGATCTGCGCGCCGCCGTCGCGCGCGCTGTCAGCGGTTGAGCAGGGCGATCAGGCTCGACGTATCCCAGCGCCCGCCGCCCATGCCCTGAACCTGCGAATAGAACTGGTCGACAAGCGCCGCAAGCGGCAGATGCGCGCCATTGCGCCGGGCTTCTTCAAGGCAGATGCCGAGATCCTTGCGCATCCAGTCGACGGCGAACCCGAAATCATATTTGCCCGCCAGCATTGTCTTGTAGCGGTTTTCCATCTGCCAGCTCTGCGCGGCGCCTTTCGAAATGACGGCGACAGCCGCCTCGCCGTCCAGTCCCGCCTTCTGCGCGAAATGCAAGGCTTCGGCCAGCCCCTGCACGACGCCGGCGATGCACAGCTGATTGACCATTTTCGTCAGCTGCCCGGCGCCGCTCGGGCCCATCAGGCGGCATGCGCGCGCATAGGCGGCGATGACAGGCTCTGCGCGGTCATAGGCGCCGCCTTCGCCGCCACACATCACGGTCAACGCGCCGTTTTCGGCGCCCGCCTGTCCGCCGGAAACCGGCGCGTCGATGAAATGCAAATTCGCCTTGCGCGCCGCTTCGTCCATTGCGCGCGCAACTTCGGCGGAAGCTGTCGTGTGATCGACAAGAATGGCATCCTTGCGCATGCCGGCGAAAGCGCCGTCGGGGCCAAGCAGCACGGAGCGCAGATCGTCGTCGTTTCCGACGCAGCAAAAAACAATATCGCAACCGGCGGCGGCCTCGCGCGGCGTCGGCGCCGCAGCGCCGCCATATTTTGCGACCCACTCTTTCGCTTTTGCCGGCGTCCGGTTGAAGACCACGACATCATGGCCGCCCTTTGTCTTCAGATGGCCCGCCATCGGGAAGCCCATCACGCCCAAACCGATAAAAGCGACCTTCGCCATTGCAATGCGTCTCCGCGTAACCAAATCAATCGCCAGATTGCAGCGCGCGAGCCTGTGGCGCAAGCGCAGCTGGATCGAACAATTGCCGTTTGAGCGCCTTATATCGTTCAGCGCAGGTTAATCCGCAAAACGGCATTCTTGCTTCATGAAGGGGAATACGGCGCGCTCGCAGCAGGCGACCGCGCGGAAAAGGAGAAAGACATGACTCGTATTCGCAAGACGATTGCGGCAGGTCTGGCCGCTTTGACGCTCGGCGCCGGCATGGCCGCCATTTCTTCGCCCGCCGATGCACAGTGGCGTGGCGGCGGTTGGCGTGGCGGCGGGTGGCACGGCGGCGGCTGGCATCGCGGCGGCGCGTGGGGTCCGGGCCTTGCAGCCGGCGTGATCGGCGGCCTTGCGCTCGGCGGACTGGCGGCGGGGTCGGCCTACGGCTATCCGGCTTATGGCTGCATTGCGCGCCAGCCGATCTACAACGCCTGGGGCGAATTCGTCGGCTACCGCCGCGTGCGCGTCGAGTGCTACTGATCGGACGCTGAAAATTGCGAGAAGCCCGACGC
>JAGWTA010000005.1 GCA_028869185.1 Hyphomicrobiales bacterium | reverse complement strand
GTTCGCGGCGAAGGCTTTATGTTCCATGTCGAACATTGATTTTTTTCGCTCGTCTGCGTTTCGCTTTGCAACGCTTTTCGCACTGACGATCGCAATTTTGATTAGCGGCGTGTTTGGTCTGGTTTACACGCAGGTCGCCAGTTCGAGCATCGATCGCGTCAAGACGACGCTCGAGGACGAAGCCAAATTCGCTTCCGCTGAAAGTGAAGAAAGTTTGCAGCGCGGAATGCAGTTGCGCCTGACGCATGATTACCGTCGTATCGACTTTGGAGCGGTTTATGGCGCGGATGGAAAATTGCTCTATGGCAACATCAGCGTAAAGCCCGCGATTCCGGCGGACGGCAAAGCTTATGACGTTGCAGCCGATTTGACCTCCGTCGCCTATGCCGGCGAAACTGCGCCGGCCATTTTTGTCGCGCGCGCACGCGCAGGCGGCGGCGAGATTGTGCTTGGGCGCAGTCTGGAAGAATTGAATTCTCTGGGAGAATTGCTTCGCCAAAGCGTGATATTCGCTGTCGTTCCGACCATTCTGGCGGCGATCGCGGCCGGCTATTTTTTCGCTACACGCGATTCGAAACGAATCGCCGACGTTAACAGATCGATCGCAGCAATTGTTGATGGCGACTTGCGAACGCGCTTGCCCGTATCCGCGTCCTCCGATGCGGTCAACGATGTAAGCCGCTCCGTCAACCGCATGCTCGACGAGATCGCGCGGCTGCTCGATCAACTATCCGCTATCGGCGACAATATCGCGCACGATCTACGCAGCCCGTTGGCGGACGTCCGCATCAAGATTGAAAAAGCCGTTCACTCGGAAGACCTGCCGGTTGGGCAACGCGACGCGCTGCGCGCCGCATTGAAGCAGATTGACCGCAGCATGTTGACGATTGCCGCCCTGTTGCGCGCTTCCGCCGTGGAAAGCGGCCGACGCATGTCCGCGTTTCGGCAGATCGATCTGTCAAATGTGTGCGAAGACGTCTTCGAGTTTTATCATCCGATCGCCCAGGCGAAGGGCGTCGATATGACGCTGCACGCTGCCGCCAGCGTTTCGATTCGCGGCGATTTCGATCTGATGCGCGAGGCTGTGGCGAATATTGTCGACAATGCCGTAAAATTTACGGGCTCGGGCGGATCGGTCCGCATTCAATGCGCGACTGAAAACGGTCTCGCGCGCATCGCGATTTCCGATACGGGATGCGGGATCGCCCAGGAGGAGCAGGCGGCGATTTTTGACCGCTTCGCGCGTGGTTCAAATAGAGAACCGGCGGATGGATACGGCATAGGCTTGTCCATCGCCAAAACCATCGCCCGTTTGCATGGCATGAATGTTTCTGTCGAAAGCGACGGTCACGGCGCGACATTTGTCATGCGCGGCGGGTTGGTGCGGCACGCAAATGCCGAACAGGATTTGCTCGCAAACCAGCAACCAGTCGCCAGGCTTCGTATCGCGTGAGCGAAGCCGTTATGTGGACAACAAATTTCCATCATTCGCCACATAACACATTGAAAACAAAAATATTGTTTAGTGGTGCGCTGAACTGTCGAGCGCTATCGATGTGTTGCTTCACTTCCGGAAACATATCGATTTTCGCTCATGCTTGCTCTTGTGCGCATCGCGCTCCGACGGCCCTACACCTTCGTTGTCATGGCGATGCTGATTGTGATTTTCGGCGTGATTGCCTGGGTGCGCACGCCCACTGATATCTTCCCGGACATCAAGATACCCGTTGTGGCGGCTGTTTGGACTTACAACGGTCTTCCGCCCGAAGATATGTCAGGCCGCATCGTTTACTATTACGAGCGCGCATTGTCGGCGCAGGTCAACGACATCGAACACATCGAATCGCAAAGTCTGTCCGGTTATGGCGTCGTCAAAATTTTCTTTCAGCCGAAAGTGAATATCAACACGGCGCTTTCGCAAATTACCGCAGCATCGCAGACGGTCCTCAAGCAATTGCCGCCCGGCGTCACGCCGCCCTATGTCTTGAGTTTCAATGCGTCAAGCGTTCCGGTCCTGCAATTGGCGTTATCGAGCAACTCGCTCTCGCAAGCGAAAATCTTTGACGCCGCGCAAAATTCGATACGCCCGCAACTCGCAACGGTGGCCGGCGCCGCCATTCCTTCGCCGTATGGCGGCAAGATCAGACAGATCCAGATCGATATCGACCAAAAAAAGTTGCAGGCGTACAACCTGTCCGCGCAAGACGTGATCGACGCTATTTCGCGTCAAGACGTCATAACGCCGGTCGGCACGCAGAAAATTGGCGCAACCGAATATATCATTTCCCTTAACGGGTCTCCGCTTAACGCGAGCCACCTCAACGAAATTCCGCTCAAAACCGAACATGGCGCAACGATCTTCGTCCGCGACGTGGCGCGCGTTCATGATGGCGCTCCGCCACAAACAAATATCGTTCGCGTCGACGGCTCCAATGCCGTCCTCATGACCATTGTTAAAGCGGGCTCTGCTTCAACGCTCGACGTGATCGACGGCGTGAAAAAGCTGTTGCCGCAATTGCGCGAGACTTTGCCGAGCGCCCTCAAGCTCGATGTCGTTGGCGATCAATCGGCCTTTGTGAAAGCTGCCGTTTCGTCGGTTATATCGGAAGGATTGATTGCAGCGACGTTGACCGGCCTGATGATTCTCGTCTTTCTGGGAAGCTGGCGTTCGACGCTCATCATCACAATTTCGATACCGCTTGCGATCCTCGGTTCCGTCGCTGCGCTTGCTGCAACGGGAGAAACGATCAATGTCATGACATTGGGCGGCCTTGCGCTCGCTGTCGGCATATTGGTGGATGATGCGACCGTTACGATCGAAAACATAAACTGGCAGCTCGAACAGAAGAAAGATATCGAAACGGCTATCATGGACGGCGCGCGTCAGATCGTCGTGCCTGCGACCGTTTCCCTCTTGTGCATCAGCATCGTGTTCGTCCCGATGTTCGGGCTCGACGGCGTTTCAGGCTATCTCTTCCGCCCGATGGCGAAGGCCGTCGTGTTCGCGCTCATCACATCTTACATTTTGTCGCGAACGCTGGTGCCGACCGCGGCGAATTTCCTGTTGGCGGGCCAATCGCTGCATGACGAGCACGGGGCGCCGCCGTCAAATCCGCTGGCCCGGTTTCAGCGAGGGTTCGAAACGAAATTTGAATCCTTCAGACAGAGCTACCGCACTCTTCTTTTGCGGGCATTGGCGACCAAAACCCGCTTTGTCGTGATTTTCCTCGTCACAATATTCGCCTCCTTCGCATTGACGCCGTTCCTGGGCAAAAACTTTTTCCCGCCTGTCGAGGCTTCGCAGATCAAGCTCCATTTTCGTGGTCCAACGGGGCTGCGCATCGAAGAGACGGCCAAGCTGGCGGAAAGCATCGAAACGCAAATCAAAAATATGATCGGAGCTGAAGCGCTCGAATCGGTGGTCGATAATATCGGCTTGCCGATTTCCGGTATCAATGCAGCTTATGGCAACTCCGGAACGGTCGGTTCTGCTGACGGCGATATCCTGTTGACGCTCAGCAAGGCGCAGGAGAAAAACGCGGACAAGTTCGTGGAAGTTATGCGGGAACGGTTGCCGGGGCTGTTTCCCGGCGTGTCCTTTTCGTTTTTGCCCGCCGATATCGTCACGCAGATTCTCAACTTTGGTCTTCCGGCGCCGATCGATGTGCAGATTGTCGGACCAGATATGGACGCCAATCGCGCATATGCCGGCAAGCTTCTTCGCAATATAGCGAAAGTCGCGGGCGTCGCCGATGTGCGCTTGCAGCAAGTGTTCAACGCGCCGACGCTGAAAGTCGACGTAGACCGAACACAGGCAAACCGCATCGGCATTGACGAAAAACAGATCGCTACATCGCTGCAAACGACATTGGCCGGATCGATCCAGACAGCGCCGCTATTTTGGCTCAATCCGAAAAACGGCGTTTCCTATCCTGTCGTGGTTCAATCGCCGCAATATTGGTTGTCGTCCATCGACGATTTGAAGCGCGTTCCGGCGTCGCAGTCGAATTCGCAACAAATCCTCGGCGGCCTTGCGACAATATCGCGCGGCGCCAGTCAGGCGATCGTCTCGCATTATTCGGTCCAGCCCGTTCTCGATATTTTCGCCAACGCCAATGAGCGCGACCTCGGCGCAATTTCCGCGGACGTTCAAAATGTGGTGAATTCATTCGCAAGTCAGGCGCCGCGCGGCGTTCACGTGATTTTGCGCGGCCAAACCACCACGATGAATTCGGCTTACACGCAGCTTTATGAGGGCCTGGCTCTCGCAATCGTGCTCATCTACCTGCTGATCGTCGTCAACTTTCAATCCTGGATCGATCCGTTCGTCATCGTCGCAGCTCTTCCAGCGGCTCTCGCTGGCGTGGTCTGGATGCTGTTTGCTTCGCGCACCACCCTTTCCGTTCCTGCTTTGACCGGCGCCATCATGTGCATGGGCGTTGCGACAGCCAATTCCATTCTTGTGATCAGCTTTGCGCGTGAACGGTTGTCGGACGGATTGAGCGCGATTGATGCGGCGTGCGATGCAGGCTTCACGCGTTTCCGTCCGGTGTTGATGACGGCGCTGGCGATGATCATTGGAATGGCGCCCATGGCGCTGTCGGCGGAGCAGAACGCGCCGCTCGGCCGCGCCGTTATTGGCGGCCTCATGTTTTCGACGGTTGCCACACTTTTCTTTGTCCCCGTCGTTTTCAGCATGGTGCATGGACCTCGTTTGCGCGGCCAGACGAAAGCACAATCAGCGCAGGAGTGAATCAGATGAGCGTCGAGGGATCGATTGAGGCGCCGCGCGGCAGCGGTGGATTCAAGGGCGCGCTTTTCGTGGCGGCGGTCGGCGCTGTTCTTTTGGCCGGTTACGGCGTCTTTGCGCGGCGCGCCGACGAAAGGCGTTTGGCGCAATGGACGATTGCGCGCGCAACGCCCAATGTCGCTCTGGTAGCGCCCGAAACGAGCACAGCGCCGCGGATTCTCACTTTGCCTGGAAATCTTGCGGCGCTCTACGACGCCTCGATCAATGCGCAGGTGAGCGGATATGTGAAAGAGTGGCGCAAGGATATTGGCGCAAATGTAAAAAAGGGCGAGGTCCTCGCCGTCATCGACACGCCCGAGCTCGACGAAAGGATTTCGCAAGCGCGGCAAGAGGTGGCGAAAGCCGACGCGGCGAAGTCTCTTGCGGTCGTCACCGCGCAGCGCTGGCGTGCGCTGGGCTCGTCGGCTGCGGTTTCCCGCCAGGCGGTCGATGAAAAAACAAGCGACGCGCGTGTGAAAAACGCCGATGTCGGCGCAGCAAAAGCCAATCTCGACAGGCTTCTGGCGCAAAAGGCGTTCGCCAATCTGACGGCCCCGTTCGACGGCGTCATTACGGAACGCAACATCGATATCGGCTCTTATGTCAGCCCAACGAGCGCTCACCCGCTGTATAAAGTCGCCGATGTCCATGCGCTCTTCATTTATACGAATGCGCCGCAGAATTACGCGGCCCAGATAACGAAAGGGATGCGCGCGACCTTCACATTGCCGCAATTTCCCGGACGCACATTCGAGGCCACTGTAAGCGCCACCTCGAACGCCATTTCCAAATCTTCGAACGCGTTGCTCGTTCAGCTTGAAACGGCCAATAAGGACGGCTTGCTTCAACCCGGATCGTTCGCCGATGTGCGCTTTGAATTGCCCACCTCCGGCGCGCTGCTGCGCATTCCGGCGAGCGCGCTCGTCTTCGATAAAAACAATGTTAGCGTCGCAACAGTTTCGGACGGCAATGCGGTTCGGATCAAACCGGTCACGATTGCGGTGGATTTGGGCGATGATGTCGAAATCGCCTCAGGTCTGACGAAAAGCGACAGAATTATCGACAATCCGCCCGACACGCTGGCCGAGAACGATGTGGTCAATGTCGTCAAGGAAGCAGCGCTGAGACAAGCGGGTCAGGCGGCGAAGTGAAAAGCGTGAAGAAACCCGTTTTTCTTGCCGTAGCGGTTTCGCTCACGCTCGGCGGTTGTGATCTTGCGCCGGCCTATTCGCCGCCGGCGCTCGAAACGCCCGCCCATTTCAAGAACGCGAGCGGGCTTGTACACGGCCAGCTCGGCAAAAACTGGTGGCGCGCCTTTCGCGATGCGCAGCTCGACAGACTTGAAGACGACGTTGACGCCGCCAATCCGGATTTGGCGGCGGCGCTGGCGGCTTATGACAGCGCGCGGGCGTTTGTCGGCGTCGCGGAATCGGGATTGTTTCCGCAATTCGAATTCCAGGGCGCCTTTTCGGCAAACAAGCAGTCGGCGCATCGTCCGCTGCGCTCTTCGTCTCAGCCCAATCATTACGGCGCCAATCAGATGATGGGCGCCGTCAGCTACGAGATCGACTTGTGGGGTCGCGTACGCAATCGAATCGCCAGCGCGCAAGCAACGTCGCAGGCGGACGCCTATCTCGTCGAACAAACGCGTCTGGCGCTGCACGCGGAGCTGGCGCGCGATTACATCGCCTTGCGGGGCCTTGACGCGCAGGCGGCGCTGCTGTCACGCACGATCGGCGTTTATCGCTCTGCCTTGTCGCTGACGAAAACGCTGGTGCATGGGCAAATTGCGGCCCCTGTCGATGAGCAGCGCGCATTGGTGCAAGTCGCCAATGTTGAAGCGCAGATGGCTGATGTGGCGCAGCGTCGTGCGAAATTCGAAAATGCGATTGCCGCGCTTACAGGGCGGACGGCGTCGGCGTTTCACATTCGTCCCACGCGCGCTTTGCCTGCGGAGCCGCGCAGGCCGCGCAGCGCGCCTTCGGAACTGTTGTTGCGCCGCCCCGATATTGCTGCGCAGGAGCGGCTCGTTTACGCAGCAAACGAAGATATCGGTGCGGCCAAGGCCGCATTTTTCCCCAGGCTTTCGATCATTTTGTCGGCCGGCTCGCAAGACACCGGCTTCAATCTCGCCAGTCTGGCGAACAGCGCCTGGTCGGTCGGCCCCGCCGTTTCCATGCCGATTTTTGACGCGGGATTGAGGCAAGCGGAGCTTGAAGCGGCGCGCGCCGATTACGCCGGCGCGCTCGCGCGCTACAAATCGGCGGCTTTGGCGGCTTTCCGCGAAGTCGAAGACGCTTTGGCGAGCCTGCGTTGGTTGTCAAGCGAAGTCGGCCATCTGTCTCTGGCGTCCGGCGCTGCAAGCAAAGCCGAATCGATGTCGTTCGCGTTGTATCGCGACGGCGCCGCCTCTTTTCTGGATGTCGTCACCGCACAAAACGCCGCGCTGGAAGCGCAGCGCGCAGATTTGTCGGCGCGCACGCAGCTTCTGCTCGCCAATGTGGATCTGATGCTGGCGCTCGGCGGCGGCTGGACAATGCCGCCGCCCGATCCGGCGCAAGTTGTTTCGACAGGAGCGATCAATGCCGAACGCTAACCAGGGCCGTTGCGCCGATTGCGCCTATTGGGAGTTGGTGCGCCCCAATGAAGGCTGGTGCCGCCGCCATTCGCCCACCACCCCGGACGCCGCCGACGCTGTCGCGCATTGGCCGCAGTCACACGCGGAGCAATGGTGCGGAGATTTTGTCGCCAGCCATCGAACAAGCGCACCTGCAATCACGTGCGAAAGCTGCCGGTTTTGGCGGCAGCCCGAGGCCGGCTTGCAACCCGTCGATCGGGGAGACCGCATTGCTTCATGGTGGAGCAATGCCGGTCTGTGTCATCGCGATGCGCCCAAGCCGAATGCGGCGCCCGGACAACGCGCCTATTGGGCGGCGACGCATCGCAAGGATCGCTGCGGCTTTGCCGAGGCGCGGACGGATACGGGCGTAGAAAATTAAATTTAATGGGCGTGCGCCGGCGCTGGCGCGATCCTCACGGGATGACGCCGACTTCACGATACTTCCTCGGCCTGGCCCTCGCGCCGGCACTTGCTGCTTCGGCGCCCGTCGCCGGGTCCGCGCAATCCTTCAAGCCGCCGACCGCCCGGAGCGTGGCGGCCGCCGTGGCGCGGTCGGGCGCGGCGGTCATCTGGACATCGCCCACAACCTATGAGCGCTTCGTGCGCGACAGCGGTTCGTGCGGAAGAAACGACGATCTCGCGCCGTTCTGGGATAAATCAGGCAATTTTATTGGCAAAATCTGTCATAGCCATGTTGATAATCCATAAATAAATGCAAAGTTTACTTTTATTCATGTAAATGTAATGCAATCGTAAATATCTATTTAGATGCGGTCAGTCTTCGAGCGTGAGATCACCATAGCGTGGCTGGTGGATACGCAAACATACGAGGACGACATGGTTTACAATACGAACAAGCGGCGCGCCCTTTTTGTCGGACTGGCCTTGGCGGCGGGATGGGTCGGCTCCGCTGCGCAAGCCGCATCGCTCCATGAGTACCCGCTGCGCACCGAGGCCTATGCGGACATGACGACAGGCATGAATTCCGATGTCACGAGCGCTGCTTGCGATATCAATTGCGTTCACGCGCAATATGGTTATTCGGGCTCGGCCGGGCGGATGGGCATGGGGGCGAGTCCTTTCCGTCCCGAAGGCAATCCCAATAGCGCGCCGTAATTCGCGTTCCCTGCAAATAAGGCTCCAACATAAAGGCGCCCCGTGTGAGACACGGGGCGCTTTTTATATTTAGTATTACATCAATATACATCGAAAGCGTGGCGTCTTTACATAAGTGTGTTAAAAATAACGCAATCAAAACAATAAAATAGGCGTCGATTAAATTTATATTTAATTGAGGGCGTAGGGATCGTGGCGAATAGATGGCGAGGAGGGCGTCAACGCGTCCTTGGAACCGGTCGCCAGCCACACGCTTATTCACCAGCCGCGATCTGGTTCCGCAGAAACCCCGCCGCCTGGAGGGCGCGAAATCAGCGGAGCGAGCAATGAAGTTGAAATTGGCGGCCGCGGCCGTATTGGCCGGCGCAACGGTAGTTGCGGCCCATGCCGGCGAAGTGTCCGAACTCAAGAAAGAAACGCGGGCGCTGCGCAAACACAATCACGCGCTTGAGCAAAAGCTGAAACGGATCGAGCGCCGCCAGCGCGTCGCTGAAGAACGCAGCGCCGCACGCCGCGAGCCGGCGCCGATCATGGCCGGTCCGATTCATAAGGGGCCGCTCGAATTTCTTACCGACGATGGTCCCATCACCTGGCACGGCATTACGTTATACGGCGCGCTTGACGCCGGCGTGTCCTATCTCGCGCATGGCAACGCGCCCAACCCCTACGCAGGGTGGTCCAATTCGCTGATCACGAAGGCGAGCGGCAATCCTCGTTTCACGACGGCGCCGAACGGTCTGTCGTTTTCGAATATCGGCCTGAAGGGCGACATCCCGATCATGTCGGGTCTGTCTGGCGTCTTCAACATCAATACGGCGTTCAATCCGATGTCTGGCCAGATCGTCGATGGTCTCGGTTCGATGGTGAAGAACAACGGCCTGCCGCTCTACTATCAGAACACGAACGGCGATTCGAGCCGCGCGGGACAGCCGCTCAACACGCTTTACTACGCAGGTCTTTCTTCGCCGGTTTTCGGCACACTCACCTTCGGCCGTCAGAACACGCTGACGCTCGACACCATCATCGGCTACGATCCGACCGGCGCCGCGCTTGATTTCTCGCCGCTCGGCTTCTCCGGCGTTGCGGCGGGCGCTGGTTACACAGAAGACGCTCGGCTCGACAATACAATCAAATATCGCTTCGCTTACGGCCCCTTGCATGCGGCGGCGATGTATAAATTCGGATCGAACGGCATGACCGATCCGCACGACGCCTATCAGTTAAACCTGGGCTTCGAATATATGGGCTTCGCTATGGATGCGGTCTACAGCCGCATCAATGGCGCTGTTGCAGCTGCGCCGCTTTCGCTCGCCCAGTTGAATGGCGTCACTGTGGCCGGCGCGCCGACCTATACGGCGATGTCGTTCTATGGCACGCCCATCGGCACATACAACACGTTGGCCGGCATTGCATCCGACAATCGCGCGTTCATGTTGGGTGCGCGTTACACCTTCAACCAGTTTCAATTCTTCGGGGGGTACGAAAACATCCGCTACTCGAACCCGGGCAATCCCCTCGGCGCGGGTTACACCACGATCGGCGGCTACACGCTCAGCTACATGAACAACAACGCCTACACACAAGGCAAGTCGTTGCAGATCATGTGGGCTGGCGCAAAATACGCGTTCAATCCGCAATTCGATGTAACGCTGTCCTACTACCATTACATCCAGGGCGCGTATTATACGCCCTTCAATAAAGCATCGATGCCGACGACAGGCTGCGCGGGCACCTATGCAGCCGGAACCTGCGCCGGAACGCTGGATGCGGTTTCGCTCTATGCGGATTATCGCTTCACGAAGCGCTTCGATGTTTACGCCGGCATGATGTACTCGAAGGTGTCGAACGGCCTCGCGTCCGGATATCTGCACACCTACAACTACAATCCGACGCTCGGCGTTCGCTACCAATTCTAATCAGAAACGTTGGCCAATCGCGGCTCGTCCGCGGTTGGTTTTCGTCGTTATGCGCCGCGGCGCATGACACAACCGCAAGGGAGACCTCGATGAAAATGAGACACGTTCTGCTGGCCTCAGCAGCAGCGCTCTCGGTTGTCAGCAGCGCTCGCGCCGCCGATCTGCCGACGCGCAAGGCTGCGCCGGTCAATTATGTGAAAGTCTGCGATGCTTATGGCGATCGCTTCTTCTATATTCCGGGCACTGATACATGCCTGCGCATTGGCGGGGCGGTGCTCGCCGCGACGGCGATTTCCAACACGCCGACATCGGTGTGGGCGGGCTATACGCCGTCGGCCATGGGTCTTGGCAGCGCGCTGCCTGTTGCGCCCGTGCTCGGGGATCTGCGCGATGCGACCAGCATGCTGGCGGTCGGCCGCATCGAGGCGGATGCGCGCACGATGACTCAGTGGGGCACGCTGCGCACCTTTGTGCGCGTCGACAGCGTCTTCGGTTCCGGCCAGGTTTTTGCAACGGGCGGCTTCCCGTTGCCGCAGGCGGGCATGGCGCCGCTGTGGGGCGGCACGCCGTTTGCTGCGCGCGACACGACGACGCTCGACAAAGGCTTCATTCAGTTTGCTGGCCTCACGATGGGCCGTATCCAGTCGATGTTTGATTTCTACGCGGACTCGGTTGGATTTACTCTGTTGCGCGGCTCCAATCAGACGGTCGACGCGCTGTCCTACACCGCAGCGTTTGGCGGCGGCCTCTCGGCGACCTTGTCGGCGGAAGATTCGGTTTCGCATCGCGGGCCGATCGGCTCTGTCGTGATGTTCCCCAATGGCGTCCCGACTGCGCAACTGAATGGCACACGCATCCCCGACATTGTCGCCAATCTGCGCATCGATCAGGCGTGGGGCGCTGCGCAATTGTCTGGCGCGATGCATCAGGTCCGCGGCGGCTTGTATAGCGCCGGTCTGACAGGCGTCCCGCCGGGTATTGCGGAAATCGCCAATACGAACGGCATGGGCTTTGCCTTGCAAGGCGGCGTCAAGTTCAAGCTCGATATGCTGTCGCCAGGCGATGTGTTGTGGTTACAGGCGACCTACGCCAACGGCGCTATCGGCTACGTGACGGGCGATAACCTTGCCTATGTGAACGGCGTCGGCACGTCGACAAACTACGGCGTCGGCGTCGCGCGCGTGTCGAGCGGCAACGGCTGGAACCTCGCAGTCGATAGCGATTGCGTGTTTACCTACAGCGGCGGATGCTCGAAGTCGTCGGCCTTCGCCTTCACGGGCGCTCTGCGGCACTTCTGGACCCCGACGCTGAGCTCCACGCTGAGCGGCAGCTATTATCAGGTGCGCTACGGCGACAACGCGGTCAATCCGATTCCCGGAGCGATGGCGTGGAACTCGCCGGGCTATCGGGTCGGTCAGACGAATTACAAGGAAATCACCGCTGCGACGGGCCTGATCTGGTCGCCGGTTAAATCCTTCGAAATCGGCGCCGAATTCGAGTATCAGCACGGCATCACCAGCCGTCCGATCGGTCTGGCTCCGGATGCGGCGCTCATTGCAGCGGGCATGCCTGCCTACAAGGGACAGGCCGATCTGTTCCGCGGTTCCCTGCGCATGGTGCGCAGCTTCTGACGAAACCGAAGCGCCGGCATAATCGCCGGCGCTTCCTCTGCTCGGTTGCCAAAGAGTCCGCCGCCGACACTTCTTGAAAAAAAGCAAATGGTCACTGGGCGGCTAGAGCGTCGCGACGCGCCGCAACACGTTTATCTCTCGACACCCGATGATTTTCGGCATCTTTGCGGCGTTTGCTCTTTGCTTCCTCCTTTTCGATCCAAGCCAGAAAAAGCTCTCAATTCCGCATAACCTCGATCCACCGCGCGCACCCCTTTGGGA
The DNA here is from genome assembly GCA_028869185.1 of Hyphomicrobiales bacterium. Lineage (GTDB taxonomy): Bacteria > Pseudomonadota > Alphaproteobacteria > Rhizobiales > Beijerinckiaceae > JAJXWB01. The sequence continues at coordinate 122,042 of JAGWTA010000005.1, read as the reverse complement.
ATGGCGGACGCGTTAAATCCGCGCTGTTGGATTCAACTTTTTCTTCCTTCATTGCTCGGGACAAATGGCCCGCCATCGTTTTTCCATGGTAATCGCGCGTAAATTGCCCAACCATTGTTCGGCCGACACCGGATGACTTGGCGACAGGCGCCGCCCGGGATGAACTCGGATGGCCTCATTTCAACACGAGATGCTGACGGAGAAACTTCACGACGCGGCGAGTTGCATCGCTCGCGGCATTCGGCTCGTAGCCGGCGCGCGCTGGCGTCAACGGACCTATGACCGCCATTAAGCGGTTGGGCGCACGCGTCATGAAGGAGTGGCCAGCACCCTCGTAGGTCTTGATGTCGTGCGGGATGTCGAGGCGCTCGACCTCTTGCCGCAAGTGCTCGGCGTGCTCTCGAACGATACGGTCGCGCGCTCCATAGCTGGCGACGATAGGGCATGCACCGTCGAGAGAGTGCGGTGTCTGCCCATAGAATGGAGCGGCCACTTGGAACAGGCCTGTCTTGGAGAGGATGAGCGCGAAGCCGCCGCCCATGCACAGGCCGATCACGGCCATCCTGGACGGATCGACTCCTCGCTGCCCTGCGAGCCAGACTCTTGCCGCCAACAAATCATCGACGCCACGGCCTCTTTCACGCCGCAGATCACCCATCAGCGCTCGAACGCAAGAGAACCACGGGCCGCGACTCATCAGATCAGGCAGCATTACTACATACCCGTTGCTGGCAATCTCGCGAGCGACACGCTGAATCTCGTTGTTGAGGCCGAATGGCTCTGCAACGAACAGCAAGCCAGGTAAGTCGGCTCCAGTCTTCGGCGCCAGCACGAGCGCTCGCATGTGGAAGCCATCAGGACATTGAAAATGCGTTTCTTGACGTTCTACGTCCAGAGCTTCCGCGTTCATGGTCGCCCCCTCATGATGCGGGCAGTCGCGAGGCCGTCGAGCAGCTTCACAGCTGGGAGCGAGCCTGGTTCTTCGGGGAACATCGTGTCTGGCAGCGCCCGGCCGGAGCGGCCCATTGACCACGCCAGCAGCATGTAGGAGCGCGATCCCAGCCGCTGCGTGGCGATCATACGCAGCGCTCGCAGCCGGCTCATGCGTTCCGTTGCCTCGATGACGAGCACTATACCGGATGGCTTCACGAGTTCCATGAGTTGAGCGAGGCCTGCCTTCGGGCTTGGCAGGACGACGAGCAGAGACGACGCCGACACCACGTCGTAGCGCCGCCCTCTATCGAATTCGCGTTTCAGGTCCGAGACCTCGAATTCGACCGTGACTCGACGTTCTGCCGCCAATCTTTTTGCAGCCCCGATCATTGCCTCGCTGCAGTCTATACCGCGAACGCTGTAGCCGCGTGCGGCGGCGATGCGCGCCAGCACACCGGGACCGCAACCAACATCGAGCCAAGTCCGTCCGTCTCCCGGAGGCAACTGCCGTGCAGCCGTTTCATGCATGTCGCGATAAAAATCGGCATCCTGCAGGAAAGTAAAAAGATCGGCCCCATTCATCGCACGACCTCCAGTACAGTCTTGCTCCTTCGATGGGGCGCGCTATGCGCGCCTTCGACAAAAGAGACCTGATCAGGCAAGACAGCGAGCGCTTGCGGCGAGACGGCAATCTGCTCGGCATAGGCGCCGTCCTGTGTAACCGGGCAACCCCGCAGACACGCCGCCCGACTTGAAATTCTCTGCAGTCGGAACCGACAGTCGCGACCACACCTGTGAAATCCTTGCCCGGAACGTGGGGAAAATTGACTGCGAGACTACCCTCACCGGTTCGCACCAGAGTGGTGTCGTCAGTTCACCGAACTGCAAGATATCCGGCCCGCCATGGCTCATAAAAAAGACGGCCTTCACGGGAATCCGCGCGACTGCGATTTAGCGGGGCCGGTCTTGCGTTGGCGAGCGAGTTCCTGCGCCAAGACGATGATGAACAGGATCGGCAAGAACGGCGCCGTTGAAACCTGCGCCAGGTTCACGCTGCCAGCATAGAGAGCCAGCGCTGTGCCGATCCAATCGATGACCTGAACGATGATCATGGCCGTCAGCCAGTGCGCATGCCGACGCAAGTCTCTGAGGGCGACAAACATTCCATATGCAAAGCCCAAGGCGCGGGCGCCAAATTGAGCGAAGATCCAGTCCGTCCAGCCGGGCGCCGGCGGAAGGCCCATCATGCTTGGAAATGAATGAGGTGTGATGACGAACACGAGACCCAGCATGACCTGAACGATCATGATGAGAACGATCGTTCCACGGGTGAAACGTGAAGGTTTTTCCAACGGCATGAGGGCTCCGGTTGTTGTTAGCTCCGCTGCCGGTTTATTTAAGTAGATAACTTTATATTGCGAAGTATGCACTTTTTTATTATATAGTTTCCATATATGAACTAATGGAGCAGCGAAGGTAAAATGGGTCAAAAAGGTTGTCCCATCGAGCGCGCGGTGAGCATTCTTGATGGCAAATGGACGCTTCTGATCGTGCGCGAGCTGTTCGGCGGCACGCGGCGATTCGGTGAACTTCGAGCCGTGCTTGACGGCGTCAGTCCGAAGACCCTGACCGATCGGTTGCGTGAACTCGAACAGCAGGGCGTCGTCGACCGTACGATCTATCCGGAGATACCGCCCAGGGTGGAATACAAGCTCACTGAGCGAGGCAAGGATGTCTGGCCGGTGATCGAAGCTCTGCGCGCGTGGGGTGAGACATTGCCAAGCTAGAATCTTGGGAGTGGAGGGAGAGGCGCCTGGAGAAAATGAAGTCGGACCGAACGGTTGCCCGCCCAGATTAACATTACAGGCTTGGGGTCCATCCTATGCCAATTTGCCGATCTGATGCGGACACAAACATCAGCTTGGCCGTCTTTGGGTCGTATACATAAGCCATCAATCGGGCCAAGTGCGCGCCCTCCTACAGGCAGCACGCTTCCCATACTGACAATGTCAGCAAAAACGGCCCCGAAGGGCCGCTCTTAATTCGGGATTTATATTAAGAATTTTGGAGCGGGCGAAGGGAAACGGCCCGTTTCGTCAGAAATCTAAATAAGTCTAACGAATTACGTCTATCACCAAACCGCTGGTGTAACCAGAATTATAACATCAGTGACAGTCAGCTTCCGCTCGCTGATGACGGCCACGCTTGGCGTTATTGGCTTGGCGCCCGAGGGATGGAAGCGGGCACCAAACGCTGGAGCAGATGTGGGGACAGGAAGTAGTCGATGAGCGCTGGTCGGCTTTGACTTCGGCTGTAACCGTCATGCCGGGGTCGGCGGGACTTCAGGCCGTCGATTATCATGACAGGTTTTTACATCTCGATGATGATCGGAAGCCCAAAATTCCGCTGTAGTCGGGCGCAAGATTGGGCGGCGTGGCGTTGTTGCGCGCGGCGGGCTTCCTGCTCGTCGATGGCGTCACGGGCGAAGTTGACGACCTTGCCACGGATCGCATCATATTGGGCGGCGGCAATCTTCTCAGAGTCGAGATCAAACCAAGCGGGTACGCATCGCGGCTGACAGGCCGCTAAATGATCACATGTAAAAGACGGCAGTTGTTTGATTAAATTTACCTGCATGGCCTAGATCATGGATTCCTTTGAAAGGCTTAGGAATATCTCATTATATTCACGGGCCTTGCAGCCGTGGGCTAAACTCGAGCGAGACGCCGAGGGTGCGGTGACGGCGTGGCATTCGCTGGTCGATCATAGCGCAGACGTCGCCGCGTGTTTCGAGGCGGCGATTTCTTGCACTGTTCCTGCAATGCGCCTAGCCGCGCTGGCCGGGCGAGGCGAACTGCCGGGGGTATGGGCGTCGCGGTTGAGCGCCATCGCCGCGCTGCATGATTTTGGCAAGGCCAATGCCGGGTTTCAGGCGCGCTGGAACGCCGCCGCGCCGTTTGTCGGTCACTGCGGAGAGGCGCTTGCAGGGCTGACGTCCGACACCTGCCACGCGCTCGCCAAAGTCCTCCCAATCACGGAGCTTTCCGAATGGAGCGAAACATGCGACCCGATTCTGGCGGCGCTCGCACACCACGGCCGGCCGCTCGTAAAAAGCTCAGATCGCGAAGTCGCACTGCGTTGGCGAGCAACCGCGACTTATGATCCCATCCAGGCGTTGACGCCTCTTGGCGCGGCGGTTCGCAAGTGGTTTCGTCCAGCCTTCGCCGTCGGCGGCGAAAAACTTCCGGCGTCGCCCGCCTTCTGGCACGCATTTCTTGGCCTTCTGACATTTGCAGACTGGCTTGGATCAGACGTCACGCTGTTTCCTTTTCGGAAAGACGGCGACGATCCGGACCGGATGACTTTCGCGCGCCCGCGTGCGCGCGACGCGCTGGCGAAGATAGGATTCGATCCGGCGCCGACGCGCATGGCGCTCGCGACGCCCACATTTTCCATTCTGTCGCCCTTCGCCGCCCGCCCGATGCAAAGCGCCGCAGGCGAAATCACCGGCCGGATCGTTATCCTGGAATCCGAAACAGGCTCAGGAAAGACCGAAGCGGCGCTTTGGCGTTTTGCGCAACTGTTTGCGCAGCACAGTGTCGACGGACTCTATTTCGCGCTGCCGACGCGCATTGCAGCCGTCAGTCTGCACAAGCGCGTCTGCGCGGCGGTCGCCCGGCTGTGGCCCGATCCTGCGCAACGGCCCCATGTGACGCTCGCTGTGCCGGGGATGGCGCGTGAAGTCGCGTCTGATGGCGAAGGACTTGAGTCGCCTGCGCCCGACGTCACGGAATATCGGAACGATGCGCGGATCGCAGAACGCTGGGCCGCCGAACGGCCTAAACGCTTTCTTGCCGGAACGATTGCGGTCGGCACGATCGATCAGGCGCTGCTTGGCGCCGTCAAGACGAAGCACGCGCATCTGCGCGCCGCCTGTTTGTTACGGCATCTGCTCGTTGTCGACGAGGTCCACGCGAGCGACGCGTATATGGCGCGTCTTCTCGACCATCTGCTGCGCTTTCATGCCGGCGCAGGAGGTCACGCGCTGCTTCTTTCGGCGACACTCGGATCGGTCGCGCGCACGAATTTCTTGCGGACGGGCGTGGAGCCGACCCTCGCCGACGCTGTGGCCGCACCCTACCCTGCGCTCTGGAGCGATGCGGCGACGCCCGTTGCGTCCTCCGGGGCCGGTCGCAAACGCGAGATCGAGATCGCGCTCGCCGATAAGATTGCAGATGTGAATGCGACCGCATCCCGCGCGATATCGGCTGCGCGCGATGGCGCCAAGGTTCTGGTCGTGCGCAACCTTCGGCGCGACGCCGTCGCAACGTTCGCCGCCGTGCAGGCGCAGGGCGGATCCGACTTGCTGTTTTCGTGCCGGGGCGTCGCGACGTTGCACCACGGCCGCTTTGCGCGCGAGGACCGCGCAATGCTCGACGAGGCGGTTGAGGGCGCCCTCGGCAAGACGCGCAGCGAAGGCGGTCTGATCGTCATCGGGACGCAGACGCTCGAACAGAGTCTCGACATCGACGCCGATCTTCTCATCACCGATCTGTGTCCGGCCGACGTGCTGCTGCAACGCATCGGGCGGCTGCATCGTCACACAAGATCGCGTCCTGCGGGATTCGAGATCGCGAGGGCGATCGTGCTCGCCCCCGCCGATCTCGCGCCGCTGATTGCGCGCGGCGCCCATGGCATGGGATTTTTCTCAAACGGCGGAAACACGCTCGCCTTTCCTTATCCCGATCTCGTGGCGCTGGAGGCGACGCGCCGTTTGATCCTGACATATCCACGCTGGGTCGTCCCCGCGATGAACAGACTGCTGGTCGAATCGGCCACGCATCCGGAAGCAAGAGAGTCGCTGCTGGCGGAATTGTCGCCGCCGGAGGCATGGCGCGAAGCATCAAATACCAGTGATGGCCGGGTGCAAGCCTATGTCTCGCAGGCGATGCAGGCGCGCTTGCGCTATGATCTGCATTTCGACGATCCAGACGTCGCCTTTCCCGACGACGAAACCGTTTCCTCGCGCCTCGGCGCGCGCGACCTGCTTGTCGTGTTTGCGCAGCCCATACACGGACCGTTTGGCGCGCCAATTAGCCAAATCTCCATTCCCGATTTCTGGGCGAAGGGAATTGATCCGTCAGCGGATTTGACGCCACTCGTGATCGCCGCGCGCGATACCGGGTTGAAATTTTCGGTGCAGCAATGCGAGTTTCGATATGACGCAACAGGATTATCGAAAGTATGAAGCGATTTTGTTGTTGAATGCGCTTTGCAATGGATGACTCGTCATTCGTTTGAGCGAATACTGCATGTCTATTCCCAGACGCGTCGTAACGTCAGGTTGTTATGCGCTTCAACTTTCTCAACGAGCCGATTCTGTCCGTTAAATTTGCGGACAGCGTCATGCGCCTCTCGCTCCCCGCCCTTCTCGCCGCCGCTATGCGCGACGAGATTCGCGATCTTCTCGCCGTTCGGCCGCATCAGCGCCAGCCGCTGCACGCCTTTCTCGCGCAACTCGGCGCGCTCGCGCTTGTCGCGGCGGAGCGAAGCGACGCGCCGGTCGAAGAAGCGCAGTGGGCGACGCTACTGCGCGGTCTGACGCCGGCATGGCCCGACGATGCGCCGTGGACGCTCGTCGTCGAAGACCTGCGCAAACCCGCTCTGTTGCAGCCGCCGATTCCGGAAGGCCGCATCGACGTGCTCAAAGAATCCGAGGCGACGCCCGACGGTCTCGACATGCTCGTCACCTCCAAGAACCACGACCTCAAGGCAGCGCGCATGACGCAGGCGACGCCGGAACACTGGTTTCTGGCGTTGCTGACCTTGCAGACGATGGAAGGCTTTCTCGGGGCGGGAAATTACGGGATTGCGCGCATGAATGGCGGCTTCGCCTCGCGCGCCATGGTCGGCGCCGCGCCGGCCGGCGGATTGGGCGCGCGCCTGCGGCGCGACATCCTTGCGCTTGCGGCCGATCACGACGCCAACGCCGCGCAATTCGCCTATCCCGCGAAAGGCGGCAAGGCGCTGCTCTGGCTGGAGCCCTGGGACGGCGCCGCGCAATTGCAGCTCGGCAAGCTCGATCCATATTTCATCGAAATCTGCCGACGCGTTCGCCTGGTCGCAGAAAGCGGACGGCTGTCAGCGCGTCGCGCCGGCAGCGCCAAGGCGCGCATCGCCGCCGACAAGACGCTCAATGGCAAGACCGGCGATCCCTGGGCTCCTTACGAAGCGACTAAAGTTCTCACGGTCGACGGCGGGGGTTTTAACTATCGTCGCGTCGCCAAGCTGCTCGATCCGTGCGCCTTTTCAGCCGCTCCGTTGCAGAAAGTCCGGCGAGAGGACGGTGCGCGCGGTGTGACTCTGCATTTTCTCGCAACTGCGCGCGGTCAGGGCGGCACCGATGGCTTCCACGAACGCCGCATCCCCGTGCCGCCGGTCGCGGCGCGGCTGCTCGGCGGCGGCTCCGACGCGCTGGCGAAGGCCGCCGCCGAGCAGGTCGAGGAGGCCGGCCAGGTCCGTCGCGGCGCTCTGAATCTGGCGCTGCTCGTCCTGTTCCAGAACGCGCCTGACAAGATCAATTTCCGTCACGTGGCCAGCGACGCGAAGGCCGCGCCGTTTCTTGCAGCCTTCGACCACGCAGTCGATCGCATCTTTTTCGACGCTTTGTTCGAGCGCGTCGAAGCGGCGGACGACGACGGTCGAGAGACGGCGCGCCGAGCGTGGTTGTCGCAGTTGCGAACTCTCGCCAGGCAACAACTCGACGCTTCGGAATTCGCGACGCCGCGCTCGGGCGTGCGCCGCCAGTTCGCGATCGCCGCCGCGCGCGATGCGCTCGCCGCTGCATTTTTCAAAGCTTTTCCCTCGATGAAGGAGGCCGCTGATGCCGGCGCCTGATCCGCAAACAGCCAGACCGCCCAACGCGGTCAACGACGCGCTGGACGCGCTTGCAACCGGCGTTCGCCGCCTGCATGCGCACGAGGACACCGGTGCGCTCGCCGCGCTGCGGCGTCCCAATAACGAACACGCGCCCGCCTTTCACGCGCTACTTGCGCAGTCCGCGCCCGTCCATCTGTTCGCGGGCGGATCCGATCTCGACACGATGACATATCGGTTTGCGCGGGTCGTCCAGATCATGGCGATGAAGCCGGACGGCCTTGGCAGCAAACCGTTCGGCGCCGTTCTGCACGCCATCGGATTTCCGCAGATGCGGCTCGCCATGCTGCTCAACGCGCAGGGGGCGACGCTCGACGATCTCCTGCGTCGCGCCGCGCGCCGGATCGCGCTGTCGGACGAGCCGATGCCCTACCGCGAACTCGGACGCATGCTGCTGTTCGGCGGCCGCGTCGACCGGCGCGACAAGCTCGACGACCTCCGCCTGAAAATCGCGCGCGACTTCCAGCGCGCCACCCGCTCTGCCGCCAAAGACTCTGATTGAGGCTGATCATGACCGACATGCGTTTCCTGCAAATCCATTGGCTCACCTCCTATCCTGCGACGCTGCTCAACCGCGACGACAGCGGACTCGCCAAACGCCTGCCGTTCGGCGGCGTCGTGCGCACGCGCGTCTCCTCGCAATGCCTGAAACGCCATTGGCGGACGGTTGAGGACGAATGGGCGTTGAAAAATATCGGGCTTGAGATGGCCGTTCGCTCGCGCGAAACTCCGGAGCGCCGGATCCTGCCTGCGCTCGAACAGGCCCAAGCCGGCTCCGAAGATATTCGCAACGCGACCGTGCTCGCGCTAGCCATTCAACTCTATGGCGACAAAGCCGAAGACAAGTCAAAACGTCAAGCGCTTCTGCTCGGCGAGCCGGAAATCGCCTACCTCGCCGGCAAGAGCATTGAAATCGCGAAGACCGCGACGGACGCCAAAGGCGCGGCCGAAGCGATGAAAAAGCTGTTCAAGGAAGAAAAAGGCAACCTCGCCGCCTTGCGCAAGAACGGCGTTCTGGAGGCCGGTCTCGAGGCGGCTTTGTTCGGCCGGATGGTCACGTCCGATCCGGAGGCCAACACCGACGCCGCGATTCATGTGGCGCATGCCTTCACCGTTCACGAGGAAGCAAGCGAGAGCGATTATTTCACCGTCGTCGACGATCTCGCGCAGGAAGCGGGCGAAACCGGCGCCGGCGGCATTTTCGACACCGAACTGACGGCGGGATTGTTCTACGGCTATGTCGTCGTCGATATTCCCGCGCTCATCGCCAATGTCGGCGGCGACGCCGCTCTGGCCGGCCGGATTTGCGAACATCTGATCCACCTCATCGCCACCGTCTCGCCCGGCGCCAAGAAGGGATCGACGGCGCCCTATGCTGTGGCGCAGACGATGCTGGTCGAAGCCGGCCGCAGGCAGCCGCGCACGCTCGCCGACGCATTTCGCGCGCCAAGCGAGGCGCTGATCGCGGACGCCGATCGCGCCCTCGCCGAACATTTGCGTAAGATCGACGCGGCCTACGGCGCCAAAGAGGAGCGGCGCTTTCTCTCCATCGAAGGCGCCGATTTGTCCGGCGCAACGCGCACGGACCTCGATGGCCTCGGCGTTTTCGCGCGCGATGCCGCTGTCGCGAAAAGCGGGAGCTGAGTCATGCGCGCCCTTCTGTTGCGGCTGGAGGCGCCGCTGATGGCGTTTGGCCGTGAGGCGATCGATCAGAACGGGCCGACGCGCGATCATCCCGACGCGTCGATGCTGACCGGCCTGCTCGCCAACGCGCTGGGCATTCGCCGCGAGGAGACGCAGCGTCTGCAACGTCTTCAGGATCGGCTTCGTTTCGCCGCGCGCATCGATCGCGAGGGCGAGGAACTGCGGGATTTCCAGACGGCGCAACTCGGGAAATCGGACTCCGGCTGGACTACACACGGAACGCCGGAAGGACGCGCGGGCGGCGCTGGCAGCTATGCCGGCCCGCATCTGCGCTTTCGATGGTATCGCGCCGACGCCGCGCTGACCGTCGCATTGACGCTCGATACACCCGAGGAATCGCCGACGCTCGACGATTGCCGCGCCGCGCTCGACGAACCTGTGCGGCCTCTGTTCATCGGCCGCAAGCCCTGTCTTCCATCCGGTCCGATGGCGATGAAAATCGTCGAGGCGCCGACCATGCTCGCTGCGCTCGCATCTGCGCCGCCGCAGGAAAGACCCGAAGCGCCGCGCCGCTTCGTCCTTCCGCCGGAAGAGGCGGAGGGAGTCGCGGGCGCGCGGGAGATAAAGCATCTTACAGGTAGGCGCGACTGGATCGCCGGCGTGCATGCCGGTCTCGAGGAGCGCATCATCGTCACCCTGCCGTCGGGAGGGCGATCGTGACCCTCTATATGCTACGCCTCAATCCCGACCTGCGACGCGCAAACGCTTGGGGCGCAGCGCAGCGTCTCGCGCCGCCCGGCGCAGATTCCGGCTATCTCTGGCACGCTTTGCTGACGGCGGCCTTTGGCGATCTCGCGCCGAAGCCGTGGCGCCTGGTCGAGCCGCCGCGCGCCGCGGCGCATCTGCTCGCCTATGCGCGCGCCGACGCCGCCGCGCTTGCCGAGCGCGCCGCGCTCTACGCCGACCCCGCTGTCGCCGCCGCGCTCGGCGTCGACACGCTGGCGGCCAAGCGCATGCCGGACGTTTTTCGCGCGGGTCAGAAGCTGGGGTTCGACGTTCGGTTGCGGCCCGTTGTGCGCAGCAGTTTCAGGCTCGACGGCTCAGGACGCGCGGGACGCGACCAACGCATCGAAATCGACGCGGCGTTGCACGCTTCTCTGCTTGCCCGCGAAAGCGACGCACAAGCGCCGCGCGCCGATGCGGAAACGATCTACAAGACCTGGCTTGCACAACGACTGGCGACAGGCGGCGCGCGCGCCGAAGAAGCATGCATGAAACTGCTATGGCGGCGGCGCTCCGCGCTCGTGCGGCGCGACGCCGCGCGACGGATTGCGGTGCATGGACGCAAGGGCGGCGGCCCGGACGTCGCCCTCTCGGGCGTTCTCGAAGTCGCCGAGCCGCAGGCGTTTGCAAATATGCTCGCGCAGGGCGTCGGGCGCCATCGCGCATTCGGTTTCGGGATGATTCTTTTGAGGCCCGTCTAAAGATGCTGCCCGGCCGCCTGGGTCTGGAAACTGCGCGCCTGCCGCATGCCGACCGGCATGGGCTGGTCTATCTCGACCGCGGCCGGCTCGGCGTCGAGTCGGGCGCCTTGTCGTTCGTTTGCGCGGGCGGCGGCGGCGTGCCGGCAGGCGAATATGTCATCCCGCATCAAACCATCTCGCTGGTGTTGCTTGGCCCCGGCGGCAGCGTCTCGCAGGACGCGCTGCGGCTGCTGGCGCGCCACGGCGCGGGGCTCGCGGCCGTCGGCGAGGATGGCGTCCGTTGCTACACGGCGCAGCCGCTGTTGCCGGACTTCTCCCATCTCGCGCGACGGCAAGCGGCGCTGTGGGCCGACGCCAAACGCGGTCGCATGCAGGTCGCCCGCCGCATGTACGCCCTGCGGCTCGGCGAGGTGCTGCCGCATCGCGACATCGCCGTGCTGCGCGGCATCGAGGGCGCGCGCGTCAAAGAAAATTATCGACTTACCGCCGAACGCGTCGGCGTATCCTGGCATGGCCGCCGCTATGACCGCGGCGATCCGACTGCGGCGGACCTGCCCAATCAGGCGCTCAACCATGTCGCAAGCGCGGTGGAAGGCGCCGCGGCCATCGCCGTAGCGGCGACCGCCACGATCCCCCAACTCGGCTTCATCCATGAAGATTCCGGGCAGAGCTTCGTGCTCGACATCGCAGACCTGTTTCGTGACGACGTCACTGTGCCAACGGCTTTTCGGGCGGCCAAGGCGGCGTACGCCAATCCGGCCTTGGGCATCGAGAGGCTGTCACGCCGTATGGCGGGCGAGGCGCTGCGCAAGCGCTCGATAGTCGCCGCGATGATCGATCGCATCAAGACGCTGTTCGAACCGGAACAGGACCGGTTTCCCCGCACACGCGGGGATGGTCCCAGATTTTTTCCCGATGCGTCGAACGTGTCGAAGGTTTCCCCGCACACGCGGGGATGGTCCCTGCCTCCGTTTGGCGAGTGGTTGTCCGCCAGGGGTTTCCCCGCACACGCGGGGATGGTCCCATTTCTCGCGTCCTTGTTTCCGTTTCCTGCGAGGTTTCCCCGCACACGCGGGGATGGTCCCCCGACTGCGGGCGGGACTGTGACAAGCGTCAAGGTTTCCCCGCACACGCGGGGATGGTCCCGTCCAGACCAGCGCCATTACCGCGAGAATGTCGGTTTCCCCGCACACGCGGGGATGGTCCCCAAGGTGACGGCGGTTTTGTTGTTATCGACGCGGTTTCCCCGCACACGCGGGGATGGTCCCCGCCTGTCCCGCTATCGCCCCACATAGTCGCGGGTTTCCCCGCACACGCGGGGATGGTCCCCTTTCTTAATGAAGCCCGCTTGCGACATAAGCGGTTTCCCCGCACACGCGGGGATGGTCCCCAGATGGGCGTCGGCAGCCAGGCGATGGATTAGGTTTCCCCGCACACGCGGGGATGGTCCCCTGACGCACGTCAGCCGGTTCCCATGCTTGCCGGTTTCCCCGCACACGCGGGGATGGTCCCAAAGAAAACATCCTGACCGTCGCAGCCGCCATGGTTTCCCCGCACACGCGGGGATGGTCCCCTGATCGACATGGTGCGGCGGTTTTTGGTCGCGGTTTCCCCGCACACGCGGGGATGGTCCCGTTCGAGCGATCCTGCGTCCTGACGGGTCTATGGTTTCCCCGCACACGCGGGGATGGTCCCACAGTCTCCGGAGGCCGTCACACGGCAAGCCTGGTTTCCCCGCACACGCGGGGATGGTCCCTGGCAAGACCCCGAGTTCCGCGCGAAGCAAGCGGTTTCCCCGCACACGCGGGGATGGTCCCCGCGAGCGCCTGTCGATTGCGGCGCAGAGGAAGGTTTCCCCGCACACGCGGGGATGGTCCCCAGCCCGTCGCGGCCGTCAGCGTGCGCGTCGCGGTTTCCCCGCACACGCGGGGATGGTCCCGCGCCTTTGCTAGCAGTCGCGCGGCGCTATGTGGTTTCCCCGCACACGCGGGGATGGTCCCGAGTCCGCAGACCGTCCGCAGATTAGTCCGCAGGTTTTCCCGCACACGCGGGGATGGTCCCAGCACGCTCTGGTCGCTCTGTTTACCTTTAAAGGTTTCCCCGCACACGCGGGGATGGTCCCAGCACGCTCTGGTCGCTCTGTTTACCTTTAAAGGTTTCCCCGCACACGCGGGGATGGTCCCGAAGCCGTTGCAGGTTCTTCAGGTGCGCGGGCGGTTTCCCCGCACACGCGGGGACGGTCCCCCGCGATGCAGGCGGCGGTGCCGCATTCGGTCGGTTTCCCCGCACACGCGGGGATGGTCCCTGTCGCTCTACAGCTACAAGGTCGACAAGGTGGGTTTCCCCGCACACGCGGGAATGGTCCCGGGAAGGGAAAAGCGGCGGTCGCGCCATCGGCGGTTTCCCCGCACACGCGGGGATGGTCCCATTTGACCCATCCGCGCAGCGCCGCCTTTTTGGGTTTCCCCGCACACGCGGGGATGGTCCCGAGCAATGGCAGATCGACGCCTCGCCCGCTGAGGTTTCCCCGCACACGCGGGGATGGTCCCGGCTATGCGTATAAGGTGCGCGAACACGAGCTCTTCAGCGGGGCAGATACGCCACTCTGGATATCGTGTGTAGCGGCGACGTTTCGTTGTTGCGTTTTACGGGTCGCTTCACCGATGCTCGCTTCGACCTGAGCGTGCACTTCGGCCCAACGGGCGCGCGTCGCTTCATCGCCGGTCTTGAGCGAAATCTTGATGATCGGCCGACCGCTCAAAACATAGGGACGGGTCGTCCAGGAAAGGCTGATCTCGCCGCTGATCCGCCCGGCGATATCGCGCGCCAATAAGCGAACTTTCCGCAGTCGCTGCGCCGATGCAAAAAGGGAAAACCCGACGTGGTTCGACGCGCCACAAACGCCTCCGATTATAACCAGAATTATAACCAGAATGGCGCCAATATACGCTAAACCGGCTAATTCACGCAGCCGATTATAAGCGAATCAAACATCTAGACCAAATATGGAGCGGGCGAAGGGATTCGAACCCTCGACCCCAACCTTGGCAAGGTTGTGCTCTACCCCTGAGCTACACCCGCATCCGTTTGCCGGCGCGAACGCCGGCGGGCGGCTGCTATATGCCGCAAGGCGTCCGGCTTGGCAACCCCGACTTTTCCGATCATCCGCGCAACTTGCGGCGGAGAGCTGGCGGGCCTATCTCCGATGCAACCTTTCCGGAGCTTTTCATGACCGACATTGTCCAGCCCGCCGGCGTCGCCGACACGACGACTGCGACCTTTCGCGCCGATGTTCTCACCGGCTCGATGACACAGCCCGTTCTTGTCGATTTCTGGGCGCCCTGGTGCGGCCCCTGCAAGCAGCTCGCGCCCGTGCTCGAAAAGGCGGTCGCCGCCACGGCGGGCAAGGTCAAGCTGTTCAAGATGAATATCGACGACCATCCCTCGATCGCGCAGCAACTCGGCATCCAGTCGATCCCCGCGGTCATCGCTTTCGAGAAGGGCCAGCCGGTCGACGGTTTCATGGGCGCGCTGCCCGAAGGCAAGATCAAGGAGTTTCTCGACCGGCTGCTGTCTGGCGCGGGCGGCGGCGGCCTCGCCGCCGAGGACGCCGAAGCGCTGAAACAGGCCGAAGCGTTGTTGCAGGCGGGCGATGGGGCGGGCGCGCTCGAAATCGCCGCCGACATTGCGCAGGCGGCGCCTGAAAACGTCGAGGCCGTTTCACTGCTGCTGCGCGCGATGACGCAGCTTGGCCAGGCGGATCAGGCGCAGAAGATTTTCGACAGCCTGCCCGAGAAGCTTCGCAACGACGCCGGCCTGAAACAGGCGCAGGCGGCGCTGGCCACCGCGCGTCAGGCGCAGGCCGTAGCCGGGCAGACGGACGCGTTGCGCGCGAAAGTCGACAGCGCGCCGGAAGATCGTCAGGCGCGGTTCGATCTTGCGCTGGCGCTCGCCGCCGAAGGCGACCGGGAAGGCGCGGCCGACGCGCTGCTCTACATCATCAAGCGCGACCGCGCGTGGAACGAGGATGGCGCGCGCAAGCAATTGCTGCAATTCTTCGACACTTGGGGTCCGACGGATGACGCGACCAAGACGGCGCGCCGGAAATTGTCGGCGCTGCTGTTTTCATAAGGGCGGGCACGCGATGGCGTCGAACATCCACTATCGCTCAAGCGACCAGTTGCCGAAAATCCTGCGGCTGTTTCCGTTGCAGGGCGCGCTGTTGCTGCCGCGCGCGGAATTGCCGCTGAATATTTTCGAGCCGCGCTATCTGCAGATGTTCGACGACGCGCTGGGGTCCGATCGCATGATCGGCATGATCCAGACCCGAGCGCCCGGAGAGGACGCCCCGCTGTTCGACGTCGGCTGCGCGGGCCGCATCACATCCTTCACCGAGAGCGGCGACGGGCGCTATCTGGTGCGCCTGACCGGCGTCAGCCGTTTTCGCGTCGGGCCGGAGGTACTGGCGCGCAACGAGCGTCCCTATCGTTCGTTTCACGTCGATTACACGCCTTATAACGGCGACCTTGCGGAAAGCGCGGAGCCGCCGCCCGCCGACCGGGAAGCCGTGCTCGACGCGCTGCGCCGCTACGCCGAGCGGCACAATCTGCAAGTCGACTGGGAAAGCATTCGCGAGGCGCCGGGCGAGGCGCTGGTCAATGCGCTGTCGATGATGAGCCCGTTCGGCGCGGACGAGAAGCAGACGCTGCTGGAAGCCGTCGATGTCGCCGCTCGCGCCAAGGCGCTCGCGGGGCTGGCCGAGTTTCATCTTGCCGATGGCGGCGGCCGCAAGGGCCATCTGCATTAAATCATGCATCACAACGGGGGCGATCCGATGCCTAACCAGCCCATGACTTCCGCGCCGGCGAAGATCGATCCGCGCCTTCTTGAAATCCTCGTTTGCCCTGTCACGCGCGACACGCTCGAATACGATTCCGAAAAGCAGGAGCTGATCTCGCGCAAGGCGCAGCTCGCCTATCCCATCCGCGACGGCATTCCGATCATGCTCCCGGACGAAGCGCGCAAGCTGTGATTCGAATTGCCGAAATTATAGGCAGATAAAGGCGCAAACTGGCTTGATCGTAGGCATTACGCCTGTTTGATTGGCGCGTTCCGATCTCATCAGACAGACGCGCCATGCTCAAGCTCCTTCGTTTTGCTCCTGCACTTGCGTTCGCCCTCGCAGCGTCGCCGGCTCTGGCCGCCGAATCGCCGATCAACGCCGCCGACACCGGTTTCATGATCGTCGCAACGGCGCTGGTGCTGATGATGAGCATCCCCGGCCTGGCGTTGTTCTACGCCGGCATGGTGCGCAAGAAGAACGTGCTCGCGACCATGGCGCAAAGTTTCGCCGCCACGGCGCTCGTCTCCATTCTGTGGTTCGTTTGCGCCTATTCGCTGAGCTTCCATGGCGAGGGCGCCTGGCTTGGCGATTTCTCGCGCGCGTTTCTTGCGGGCGTCGGCGTCGACACGGTTTCGCCGCTGGCCGGCACGATCCCCGAGCTTCTGTTCTGCGCCTATCAGATGACATTCGCGGTCATCACCTGCGCGCTGGTCGCGGGCGCCGTTGCGGACCGGCTCAAATTTTCGGCCTTTCTGCTGTTCTCCGCGCTTTGGCTTTTTCTGGTCTATGCGCCGTCCGCCCATTGGGTGTGGGGCGGCGGCTTCCTGCAGAAAATGGGCGTGATCGATTTTGCCGGCGGCACGGTGGTGCATATCAACGCGGGCGTCGCCGGGCTGGTCGCTGCGCTCGTGATCGGGCAGCGGCAGGGCTATGGCAAAGACAATATGGCGCCCTTCGATCTGGCGCTGGCGGTCATCGGCACGGGCCTGTTGTGGGTCGGCTGGTTTGGCTTCAACGGCGGGTCGGCGTTGACGGCCGGTTCTCGCGCGGTCTTCGCGATCATGGCGACGCATCTGTCGGCCTGCGCGGGCGCTATCGTGTGGAGCGCGCTGGAGTGGATCGAGCGCGGCAAGCCCTCGGTTCTCGGCCTGATCTCCGGCGCCGTGGCCGGGCTTGGCACGATCACGCCGGCGTCCGGTTATGTGCTGCCCTGGCAGGGCGTGGTCATCGGCGCCATCGCCGGAGCGGTTTGCTACTGGGCTGCGGTCAAGCTCAAGACGGCGTTCAAATACGACGACACGCTCGATGTGTTCGGCGTTCACGGCGTTGGGGGCATTCTGGGGACGCTGCTGGCGGGCGTTTTTGCGACCGCCGCCGTGTCGGCCTCGGGGACCGACCCCGGCGTTTCAGGCCTTTGGGAAGGCAACGCGCGGCAATTAGGCGTGCAGGCGGTCGGCGTCGTCGTCACGCTTGTCTGGTGTGTGATCGGCACGTGGATCTGTTTGAAAATAACAGATCTTCTCACGGGCCTGCGCGTCAACAAGGATGACGAGCGCATGGGGCTCGACCTCGCCCTGCATGGCGAGGCGCTGCATCAGTGACGAATTCTCAAGGTTAATCGCTCCTTTACTCGACCCGGCTAATCTCGAAACCGGACGGCGGCTTCGGCCGCCCCTGCGTTCGTGCGGCCTGGGTCAGTGTAATGCGCTTTGCAAATCCGGCGATTCTCTTCGACAGCGTTCCCTACAGCGCGCGGCGCTTTGCCTCGCGACGCGTGGCGGAGGCTGTCGGCGTTCTGCTCATCGTCGCGCTGACGCTGGCGGGCGTCGCCCTTGTTTCCTGGTCGACGCGCGATCCCAGCCTCAATCACGCGACGGCTGCGCCCGTGCGCAATCTTCTGGGCTGGCGCGGCGCGATCGTCGCCGATCTTCTCACGCAGGGTTTCGGCCTCGCCGCGCTCGCGGTGGTCATTCCGCTCGGCTTCTGGGGCTGGGTGCTGCTGCGCGACCGCACGCTCGACCGGCTGCGCGCGCGCTTCGGACTTTGGCTGCTCGGCGTTGCGTCGGCCGCAGGCTTCGCCTCGCTCCTGCCAGCGCCCGACCGCTGGCCGCTCGCCTGCGGTCTTGGCGGGGCGGTTGGCGACGGGCTCGCCCGGTTCACGCGCGCCGCGCTCGCCGGCGCGCCTGTCGCCGTTTTCGGCGCGATGGCGATTTACGGCGTGATCGCGCTGCTCAGCTTTTCTTCAGCCTGCGCGCTTGGCGGGGAGGCGGACGGCGACGATCTCGTCGAGGAGCCCGCGCCGCGCCGCGCCGCGCCCGTTGCGCGCGCCAACGACGAGGACGAAGGCGAGAGCCGTTTCGCCGCGCTCATGCTGCCGCTCGGCGCGGCGATGCATGGCGCCCTTGCGCTGAAATCGTCGCTGGGCCGACAGGCTTTGCGCCTGACCGAAACCGTCCGCGGCGCCTTCCGCCTCGACCCGCGCGAAGAGGCCAATCCGCCGCCGCTCGCCCCGGTCGCCAGAACGCGCATCGAGCCTGGCTTTGCCCCCGCCATGCGCGCGCCCGCCGCTGCGCCGCAATTCCAGCCGTTGCCGGCCGTTGAGGATGACGAGCCCGCCTATGAAGAAGCGCCGCAGGCCTTCACGCCGCCGCTCGCCGTGCCGCCCGCGCCGCTCGTCCCGCCTGCGCCTCTCGCCAGCGCGCGCGTCGGCGAACAGGCTGCGGCCCCAAAGGCGTCCAAGCGCGCCCAGCGCGAGGCTCAGCCCAGCCTTTTTTCTGCGGGTCGTTATGCTCCGCCGCAACTGGCGCTGCTCGCCGAGCCGCGCAAGGCCGGCGGCAAGCGCGTTTCGCAAGAAGCGCTCGAGCAGAATGCGCGCCTGCTCGAAGGCGTGCTCGACGATTTCGGCGTGAAGGGCGAGATCCTGCATGTGCATCCTGGCCCGGTCGTCACATTGTACGAACTGGAGCCGGCGCCCGGCATCAAATCCTCGCGCGTGATCGGCCTTGCCGACGATATCGCGCGCTCCATGTCGGCCATTTCCGCGCGCGTCGCCGTCGTGCAGGGGCGCAACGCCATCGGCATCGAATTGCCCAATCAGGATCGCGAGACCGTCTATCTGCGCGAGCTTATCGCGTCGGTCGATTTCGAGAACTCCAAGCACAAGCTCGCCATCGCGCTCGGCAAGACGATCGGCGGCGAAGCGGTCATCGTCGATCTTGCGCGCATGCCGCATCTGCTCGTCGCCGGCACCACCGGTTCGGGCAAATCGGTCGCCATCAATACGATGATCCTGTCGCTGCTCTACCGGTTGAAACCGGAAGACTGCCGCCTGATCATGGTCGATCCGAAAATGCTGGAATTGTCCGTCTATGACGGCATTCCGCATCTGCTGACGCCGGTCGTCACCGATCCGAAAAAAGCTGTCGTCGCGCTCAAATGGGCCGTGCGCGAGATGGAGGATCGCTACAAGAAAATGTCGAAGGTCGGCGTACGCAACATCGACGGCTATAACGCGCGCGTCGCAGAGGCGGGGCCGAACGCCACCATCACGCGCACGGTGCAGACGGGCTTCAACCGCGAGACGGGCGAGGCGATCTACGAACAAGAAGACATGGAGCTGAAGAAGCTCCCCTATATCGTCGTCGTGGTCGATGAAATGGCCGACCTGATGATGGTTGCGGGCAAGGATATCGAAGGAGCGATCCAGCGGCTTGCGCAAATGGCGCGCGCGGCGGGCATCCATCTCATCATGGCGACGCAACGCCCCTCGGTGGACGTCATCACCGGCACGATCAAGGCGAATTTCCCGACGCGCATCTCCTTCCAGGTGACGAGCAAGATCGACAGCCGCACGATTCTCGGCGAACAGGGCGCCGAGCAACTGCTGGGGCAGGGCGACATGCTTTACATGGCGGGCGGCGGGCGCATCAGCCGCGTGCACGGCCCGTTCGTGTCCGATGGGGAGGTGGAGAAAGTCGTCGCCCATCTCAAGACGCAGGGCGCCCCGGAATATCTCGAAGAAATCACGGTCGAGGAATCGGAGGACGGCGAGGACGCCGGCGGCGGCGGCGTGCAGGATTACGGCGACGAATCCGGCGACCTCTACGACCGCGCGGTCAATATCGTGCTGCGCGACCGCAAATGCTCGACCAGCTATATCCAGCGCCGCCTGTCGATCGGCTACAACAAGGCCGCCTCGCTGGTGGAGCGCATGGAAAAGGAAGGCGTCGTCGGTCAGGCCAATCACGCGGGCAAACGCGAAATCCTCGTCGGCAGCCCGGAGCGGGATGGTCTCGGCCGGGTGGTCAATCTGGACGATGCGTGAGCCAGCATCTCCAAAAAGCCGCAAGCCGTCCCTAGATAACGCCGCCAAGCTCCCTTAAGGGAGTTAACACGCCGTCTTTGCGAGGAGCTGCGCGACGAAGCAATCCATCCCCGCGCCTTGGTCAGGAAGGCGACAACGCGCGTAACGATAGACGCCCGCCGGATGGATTGCTTCGTCGCGCAGCTCCTCGCAATGACGGCGAGATTGAGATAGCCGCCATGAAACACGTCGTTCTTCGTCTTGCTGTTCTCGCCGCGCTGGCCGCGCCCTTTGCGGCCCATGCCGAGAGCCAGCCCAAGCACGCGGTCAAAACGCCTTCGTCCGCGCCGGTCGAGCAGCCCGATCCGGGCGAAGCGGTCGACAAGGCCAGCGAATGGCTGAACAGCGCCAAGAGCATGATCGCCGATTTCGTGCAGATCGGGCAGGACGGCCGGCGCGCCGAAGGCAAGCTCTATGTCGCCCGTCCCGGCCGACTGCGGTTCGAATACGCGCAGCCCGCGACAATGGAAATTGTCGCCGATGGCACATCGGTTGTCGTGAAGGATCGCAAACTGCATACGCAGGACGAATATTTCATCAAGCAGACGCCGCTGAAATTCCTCCTCAAGGACGAGATCGACCTGCGCCGCGACGTGAAGCTGCTCGGCGTGAAGGGCGAGAAGAAAGGCGTCGTCATCGCCATCGAGGACAAGGCCACTTTCGGCGGCACTTCGCGCATCAAGCTGATCTTCGATCCCAAGACCTACGCGCTGAAGCAATGGCAGGTGACGGACCCGCAGGGCTACGAGACGATGGTCTCGCTCTATAATATCGATCTGAGCCGCAGGCCCGATAATTCGCTGTTCAAGATCAACCACGAGCGCATGTTGAATCCGAATTGACGCAGACGCAGAAACCATCGCTGATCGGAGAAACGCGGCAGGGCCTCGCCGCGCGCCTGCGCGCGCTCGATCTGCCCGAGCGCGAGATCAAGATGCGCGTCGCGCAATTGTGGAACTGGATTTATTTCCACGGCGCGCGCGATTTCGACGCCATGCTCAATGTCTCCAAGATGTTGCGTGCGCGCCTTGCCGAACATTACACGCTTGAGCGGCCCGAGATCGTCAGCGAGCAGGTTTCGAACGATGGCACGCGCAAATGGCTGATCCGTCTTCGGCCGGTCGACGCTCACGACAAAGGCGCGGAGATCGAATGCGTCTATATCCCTGAGGAAGATCGCGGCACGCTGTGCGTATCCTCGCAGGTCGGCTGCACGCTCACGTGCACCTTCTGTCACACCGGCACCCAAAGGCTGGTGCGCAATCTGACCGCGCAGGAAATCGTTGCGCAGCTTGTCGTCGCGCGCGACCGGCTCGGCGATTTTCCGGGGCTGACGCCGCCGACAGACGGGCTGATCCCCAAGGGCGATGGCGTGCGCGCGGTGTCCAATGTCGTGTTCATGGGCATGGGCGAGCCGCTGTATAATCTCGACCATGTGAGCGACGCGCTGGGCGTTCTTTCCGATGGCGAAGGACTGTCTCTGTCGCGCCGTCGCATCACGGTCTCGACATCGGGCGTCGTGCCGCAAATCGGCGAGCTGGGCGCGCGCACGGGCGCGATGCTGGCGATTTCGCTGCACGCTGTGCGCGACGATCTGCGCGACAAGCTGGTGCCGCTCAACAAGAAATATCCGATCGCGGAACTGTTGCAGGCGTGCCGCGATTATCCCGGCGCCTCGAATGCGCGGCGCATCACCTTCGAATATGTGATGCTCAAGGAGATCAACGATTCGGACGCCGACGCGCGCGAGCTTGTGCGCCTTCTGAAAGGCGTGCCAGCCAAGATCAATCTCATTCCGTTCAATCCCTGGCCGGGCGCGCCTTACGAATGCTCGGACTGGGAGCGGATCGAGAAATTCTCGGATATCGTCTTCAACGCAGGTTACGCGAGCCCGGTGCGCACGCCGCGTGGACGCGACATTCTTGCAGCCTGCGGACAATTGAAGAGCGAGACGGAAAAATTGCGCGCGCGGGCTCGGCTGGCGGCGCAGTAATCGTCAGGCGGCGGCCGCCCGATCGGCATGGACGAAGCGACCTTCGCGCAGGAAATGCAACGTCTGCGCAATCACACGACGATCGAGCAGCATCAGCGTATGGCTGACGGGCATGACGATGTGATCGGTCATGCCGTCGAGGCGCGAGGCTTCCACAGAAACAGCGCCATCGTGCGCGCAGGGGAAGACCCGCCAGGCCAGCGGATTGACGGAGCGGTCGCCCGCAATAACGCCGACGGGATAATAGGGGCGGCCGAGATCGCGGTTGAGATCGGGCGCCGCAGCCGTGGTCAATTGCGCCCCCGCCGGCCCGAACATGCGATAAAATCCGTAACGCGAAAGCCTGTCGGCAAGTTCGCTGCCGCCGTTCGGCGTGCCGAGCATCACCAGCGCGCCCGTGTTTTGCGCGCGGCGGCGCGCAAGCCAGGCGCGCGCGACGAGGCCGCCCATCGAATGAGCCACGATATGCAGCCGTCCCGGCGTTTGCGCAGCGAGCGTTGTCAGTTGAGCATCGATGCGATCGACAATCTCGTCGATCGAGCACGAGGTCGACGGATAATTGACGCCGCGCGCATTATAGCCGGCGGCCCGCAGGGCGAGTTCGATGCGGTAGAGCGATGCAGCGCGGTTGGCTATGCCATGAAGGAGGGCGACGGTGTCCATGACGAATATATAACGCCAAAAAACCGTCACAAAAAAGGCGCCGCAGCGGGCGCCTTTTTCGTTTCGTCGTTGAGCTGCCGCTTAGTTGCGGTCGCCGCTCAGCGAGAGGATCGACTGGAAGATGTTGATGAAGTCGAGATACAGCATCAGCGCGCCGTTCACGGACTTCTTCGTCGCGACTTCGTAGCCGTCGCCTTCAAAATACATTTCCTTGATCGCCTGCGTATCCCAGGCGGTCAGGCCCGAGAAGACCAGCACGGTCAGGATCGACAGCGCGAACTGCATGCCGCTCGAATGCAGCAGGAAAACGTTCACGAGGCTGGCGATGATGATGCCGATGACGCCCATGATGAGGAACGAAGCCATCGGCGAAAGATCGCGCTTCGTCGTGTAGCCGTACAGGCTGAGGCCCGCGAAGGCCGCCGCCGTGATGAAGAACGCGCGCACGACCGAGGCGCCGGTGAAGACGACCAGGATCGAGGAAAGCGAAACGCCCATCACCGCCGAAAAGACGAGGAAGGCGGTTCGCGCCGCGCTGGCGGACATGCGATGCGCGTTGAACGAGAAGAGCAGGATGAAGGCCAGCGGCGCGAGCATCACCACCCATTTCAGCGGGCTGAGATACAGCATCTGGCCGAACGGCGTCAGCGCGCCGTTGGCGAAGGCCATCTGGTTGACGGCAAGCGCCGCCAGACCCGTCACGCCGAGGCCGAGGGTCATGTAGTTGTAGACGCCGATCATGTAGGTCCGCAGGCCCTGATCGATCGCAGCCGAGCCGGCCCTGTCGACGCTCTGGCCCCAGCGGGCGGCAGAGTTACGGTCGAAGTCGCTCATCAGTCATTTCTCCCCTGCGGCGGACGGGGCCACAGACCCGGCGCGCCTTGCGGGCGCGTCTTCCGAAAATATGGGCCGGACTGGGCGCGCTGACAAGATTCGGAAACATTAAATCGCAGATAGCTTAACGCGCAGGGCGCGACATGCGGCTGTCGCAGGCGAATTTCATGATTTGGCTGGCGATTCGCCGAATCAGCCCTATCTTCGCCTTGCTTTCCTGGACGTCGCCATGCCCCGTCTGTTCACCGGCCTCGAAATTCCGACCGACGTCAGCGATACGCTGGAGCGGTGGCAGGGCGGTCTGCCGGGCGCCCGCTGGATCGACCCCGCCGATTTCCACCTGACATTGCGGTTCATCGGCGATATCGACGCCGCCACCGCCAATGAAATCGCCGAATGCCTGGAGGCGATCCAGCCGCGGCGCATCGGCGTGACGCTGGAGAAGCTTGCCGTATTCGGGCGGGACAAGCCCCATTCGCTGGTGGCGCAGGCAGCCAATACAGACAGCCTGACGGCATTGCAGGCCGAACACGAGCGCCTGATGCGGCGGCTCGGCGCGCCGCCGGAGACGCGCAAATTCGCGCCGCATGTCACGCTGGCGCGCCTGCGCGGCGTCACGCCCGAGGCGGTCGCCAATCACATCGCCCTGCGCGGCGCCTTTCCGCGCAGCGCCTTCCAGCCCGAACGTTTCGTTCTTTATTCCTCGCGCGAATCGCGCGGGGGCGGCCCTTACAAGGTCGAGGTCGCCTATCCGCTCTAGCCGAGCAGGCCGCCGGTTTGCGGCTTCAGCGGATTGGCGCCGAGCGCGGCGGCGTCCGGCCTATCGGGCGCGGGCTCGTTCAGCGCGGCGGCGAACATGCCTTCAACGAAAGCGCGGTCGAGGCCGTCGAGAATGAAGACGATGCGCGTCCGGCGGTCGGCGTCCGGCCATTGGTCGAGCCGCACGGGCGGATGAAACAGGTGCTGCACCGCGTGCACCACCAGAGGCCGCGCGGGATCGTCGGCCAGCGCGACGATGCCTTTCATGCGCAGGATCTTCGGACCCTGTGCGGTGTGCAGAGCGTCGAAAAACAATTGCGCGGCGGCGGGCGGCAAAGGCTGATCGCGCGTGATCGCAAAAGCGTGAATGGCGGCGTCGTGCCGGTTTGGATCGTGCGCATGATCGCCACCATGTCCGCGCCCATGATCATGATCATGATCGTGATGATGGCGGTCGTGCGCATGATCGTATGCTTCGGCGCGCAGCCATTGCGCAACATCGGGAATCTTGCGCGCGGGATCGAACAGGCCCGCGTCCAGGAGCGCGCGCGCCGTCGCCTCGCCGGCTGCGGCGTCCAGTTGGGGGGCGGCGGGGTTCAGCGTCCGCAACCTTGCCCGCAGCGCGGCAGTCGCCTCCGGCGTGGCGAGATCGGTTTTGGCAAGCACGATGCGGTCGGCGACCGCGACCTGTCGCACCGCTTCCTTGTGGCGGTCGAGCGTGGCTGCGCCGTTCACGGCGTCAACCAGCGTCACGACGCCGTCGAGTCGAAAGCGCAACGTGAGATAGGGATGGCCCATGATCGCCTGCAGGATCGGGGCGGGATCGGCGAGGCCGGTCGTTTCGATCACCAGACGATCGCACGGCTGCATGCGCCCGTTGTCCACCTTGCGCAGCAAATCCTCGAGCGCTGCGACGAGATCGCCGCGGATCGTGCAGCACAGGCAGCCCGACGCCATCAGCAGCATGTCTCCGTCGACCTTTTCGACGAGCAGATGATCGAGCCCGATCTCGCCAAATTCGTTGATGAGAACGACGGTGCGGGCGAGCGCGGGATCGGCCGTCAGGCGATTGAGGAGCGTGGTTTTTCCGGCGCCGAGAAAGCCGGTGAGTATGGTGATGGGAACAGGCGGCGGCGGCCGCCGGCGCGGTTCGGCGGTCATTCGGCGCTGGCCGCGCGCGGCTTGGCGGCAACCCGTCCGGCTGTTTTGGCGGGCTTTGCTTTTGGCTGCGCCTTCGCGGGCGTTCTGGCGGCCTGGGTTTTGACGGGCTTGTTTTTAGCGGCGTGGGTCGGCCTGGCTTTTGCGGGCGTTGCGGCCACGACCTTGCGTTCCGGTTTTGCACGCGCCGCTTTCGTCGGACCGTCGCTGACGGGTCCTGCGATGCGGCCGGTCCAGCCGGGCGCTGCGCCGATATAGACGGGGATTGGCTCGAAGCTGGGGCGCGGCAGCGCGGCGATCTGCGCGCCGGTCGGGCGCATCACGGCGGTCGGACTGCCGTAGATCGATTGGCCTTCGGGCGTATAGGCGCTCTGGATCGGCTGGGCGAAATCTTCGTTTTCCGCGACCGCCTGCTGCGCCTTCGTGCGGTGGCTGCACATTTCCTGCCGCATGTCCGGCGCCTGGCCGCCCGTCGAGGGCAGCGCGGCCGCCGCGCCTGACGAAAGCGTGCGGCCGGCAAAGACATTGTCGAGCAGGCTGGCGGCTTGCGCCGTGCGGTCCTTTGCCGAATCGGAGCCGAGGACGGCAACGATCAGGCGCCGCCCGTTGCGCGTGGCGCTGGCGACGATGTTGAAACCGGCCGCGCAGGTGTAGCCCGTCTTCATGCCGTCTGCGCCGGGGTAGCGTCCGAGCATGCCGTTATGCGTCGGAATGACCCGGTCGCCGAGCTGCATGGCGCCGATGTTGAACAGGCCGGACTGCTCGGGAAAGTAGGTGTAAAGCGCACGGCCGAGGATCGCCATGTCGCGCGCCGAGGAAACCTGACGGGGATCGGGCAGGCCGTTCGGATTGACGAAATGGGAATCGCGCATGCCGAGCGATTCGGCGGCGGCGTTCATTTCCCCTGCAAAGGCGTCGACAGAGCCAGAGACGCCTTCTGCGACAACGACCGCGAGATCGTTGGCCGATTTCACCATCAGCATCTTCAGCGCGTTGTCGAGCGTCACGAGCGTGCCGGGGCGGAAGCCCATTTTAGAGGGCTTCTGTTTTGCGGCCTTGGCGGAGACACGCATCGGCGTGTCCAGAGTGATGCGGCCTTCCTTGACCGCCTTCAGCGCGACGAACACCGTCATCAGCTTCGAAAGAGAGGCGGGGAACCAGACGCGCGTCGCATCCTGCTGGTAGAGCGTGTCCCCGCTGGCCGCGTCGATGACGATGGCGGGATTGGCGCGCGCGGCGCCTGCGCCCAAAGAAACGGCCAGAGCCGCGCACAGAATCGCCTTCAGCCGATTGTTCACGAAAACCTCGTTAGAAAAACGCGCCCGCGTCCGGCCCAGAGCTAAACGGCGCGCGACGAATTGAAAAGATGGAAAAGGGTCGCGGCCGCTTTTGCCGGCGGCCCGCTCAAGGCTTAGACTGGCGCCATGGGGCGTTTTCAAGGCGCCGGACGCAAATGGGGAAACGGAATGACTGCGGCGATCATCGGCTGGAGCCATTTGCCATTCGGCAAATTCGACAATGAAACGGTGGAGAGCCTCGTCGTGAAGGCGGCCGAAGGCGCGCTCAGGCACGCAGGCGTCGCGCCGGGCGACATCGACGAGATCGTGCTCGGTCATTTCAACGCAGGGTTCAGCCCTCAGGATTTCACCGCCGCGCTCGTGTTGCAGGCCGATCCGGCGCTCCGATTCAAGCCGGCCCTGCGCGTTGAAAACGCCTGCGCCACCGGATCGGCCGCCGTGCATACGGCGATCAAGAGCGTCGAGGCCCGGCGCGCCCGCCGCGTGCTCGTCGTCGGCGTCGAGCAGATGACGCGCACGCCGGGACCGGAGATCGGACGCAATCTGTTGCGCGCGTCCTATCTGCCCGAGGACGGCGACACGCCGGCCGGGTTCGCCGGCGTTTTCGGCAAGATCGCCAGCGGCTATTTCCAGAAATACGGCGACCAGTCCGACGCGCTGGCGCTGATAGCGGCGAAGAATCACAAAAATGGCGTCGCCAATCCCTATGCGCAGATGCGCAAGGACGTCGGTTTCGACTTCTGCCGGACGGAGAGCGAGAAGAATCCCTTTGTGGCCGGCCCGCTCAAGCGCACAGATTGTTCGCTGGTGTCGGACGGCGCCGCCGCCCTCGTCATCGCCGATGTGGATACGGCGCTGGCGTCCGAACGGGCCGTCGTCTTCCGGTCGACCGCGCATGCGCAGGATTTTCTGCCGATGTCGAAGCGCGACATTCTCGACTTCGAGGGCTGTACGGTCGCCTGGGGCCGCGCGCTTGCGAGCGCCGGCGTCTCGCTCGACGATCTCTCCTTCGTCGAAACGCATGATTGTTTCACCATCGCCGAGCTGATCGAATATGAAGCGATGGGACTCGCGCCGAAGGGGCGCGGCGCCGACGTCGTCAAGGATGGAACCACGACGATGGAAGGCCGCCTGCCGGTCAATCCTTCGGGCGGTCTCAAGGCGAAGGGACATCCGATCGGCGCGACGGGCGTTTCGATGCATGTCCTGACGGCGATGCAGCTTTGCGAGCAGGCGCCGCAAGGCATGCAGGTGAAGGGCGCGCGGCTTGGCGGGGTCTTCAACATGGGCGGCGCCGCAGTCGCCAATTACGTCAGCGTGATGGAGCGCCTGCGGTGACGCTTGCACAGGCGGCGCCGACCAGACGGACCGACCCGCTGGTGGTGTTTTTCTGCATCGCGCTCGTCGCCGTGTTTGCGGCGGGCGCGCTGAATATCGCTCTCGTCACGCCGTTTCCCGCGCCGATCGACGAGCTGGAGCATTATTCCTTCATGCGCGCGCTGGCGTCCGCCCCGACGCTGTTTCCGCACTATGGGACCTATCGCGTTCTCTCGACCGATCTGTCGCACTGGACAGACCGGATCAACTATATCGCCCATCCCCCTCTTTATTATCTGCTGCTCGCGCCTACGCCCGCCGATATTGCGACGCTGCGCTTCATCAATGTCGCGATTGCGACGCTCGGCGTTGCGTTTTCGGCGGCTGCGGTTGCGCGGCTTGCGCCCTCGCGTGTGTCGGCCCTTGTTTCCGTTGTGCTCGTCACGGCGTTTGCGCGCACGATCGCCACGGGCGGGCTGATCAACAATGACAATCTCGTCGTCCTGGAAACGGGCGCTGTCTTTTTCGTTCTATCCGGGCAAAAAGATCGCCCGGGCGCGCTGGCGCTCCTGCTTGCCTTGACCGGCTGGACAAAGCTCAACGGCTTTGTCGCATTGGCGCTGATCGTCGGCGCGCTGCATCTCGTCGAGATCGTGCGCGGGCGCGCCGGCCTTTTTTCCCGGCGCAGTTTCATTCTTGTGGCAGGCGTTCTCGCCGGCTTTGTCCCGACGATCGGCAATCTCGTCACGATTCACGCCGCCGTTTATGCGCCGGCGGATTTCCTGTTCGTGCCCGAAGCTGCGCGAAGGCAATTCGACGGGTTCTGGAGTTTTGCCGATTTCTTCGTCCATCGACTCGGACAAAAATTTCCGCCGGTCGAGGGCTCGTTCGACGCAACGCCGCTGCTTGCGGCGATCCTGGGCGTCGCAATTGCCGGGCTTTTTGCGGAGCGGGATCGTCTGCGCGACATGAACGCGGCGTTTCTCGTCGCGCTCGCTGCGTTTTTTGCGATCCATCTCGTCTACGGATGGCGCAGCTATGTCGCCTTCGGCTCAATTTCCGACGCGCAGATGCGTTATTATAACGCGCTATGGCCGTTCATCGCGTTTGCCTGCGCAACAGGGCTCGACGCGATGATCGCCGCCTTGCGAAAATCGCGCCCGCCCGCCGGTTTGAGCGAAAAGGCGCCTTGAGGTTTTACCAGCCGCTGGCGCGGTCCGGCGTGTCGCCGCCGAACAAGGGACGTTCCCAGAAGGGACGATCCTGCTGCGGCTGCTGTTGCGGGGCGGCATAACGGCGTGGCCTCTGCACGACGACTTCGGGGCCGTCGCCGTCCACCAGCGAGGCCTGCTCGCTGTGGCGCGCGCTACGGCGCGCGTGTTTCTTGCGCGCCGACAATTCGCGGCGCTCTTCGAGGTCGCGCGGCTGCTGCGCCTCGGACAGCGACATGCCCGCCGAAGAACCGGTGCCGAGCACGACGACCTTCGCGCCGACCGGCACGCGGTCGTAAAGATCCATCGCATCCTGATTGATCATGCGGATACAGCCCGACGAAGCGTTGGTGCCGATGGACCAGGGCTCGACCGTGCCGTGAATGCGGAACAGCGTGTCCTTGCCGCCCTGCCACAGATAGAGCGCGCGGGCGCCCAGCGGGTTGCGCGGGCCGCCGGCCATGCCGATTCCCGACCGCAGCTGTGTCATTTTCCGCATCAGCTCCGGCGAACGGTCGAGCATTTCCTGCGGGGGATACCAGTCGGGCCAATGCTGCTTCGAGCCGATGGACGCCACTCCGTTCCAGGCAAAGCCCGCCTTGCCGACGGCGACGCCATAACGCATCGCCGATCCGCCGCCTTCCACGAGATAGAGAAAGTGATTTTGCGGATCGATGACGATCGTGCCGGCCGGCTCGCTGGTCGCGTAGGCAACGCGCTGGCGAAGGAATTTCGGATTGAACCGGCGCGCATTGACGCCGGGCACATAGAATTTGCCGTCCTGAACCGCGCCGTAGCCTTCAGCGCTCGCCGACGCCGGCGCAGACAGAGAAATCGTCGCACATGCCAGTGCAGCCATTACGGCATGGCGAAACGCCCGTCGCCGATCCATCCTGAAACTCCTGATTACGCCCCGCGCCGGCTTTTTCTGCGCCAAAGCTGCGCGCACAGACAAGAACAATCAGGCCTTTGCCGCCAATTCGCCCGGCACTATGGCAAATTGCCCACACTCGCGCGCGGGCGGCGCCCCTCATTCGCCCGGCGCGCGTGCGTCGATCGCGAGCGCGTGGACGCCTGCGGCGAGTTCGGCCGCGACGATTTCGTTGATGCGGCGATGGCGCTGTAGCCGCGTCATGCCCTGGAAGGCCGGCGAAACGATGCGCACGCGAAAATGCGTCTCGCCCTGGTGCCCGGCGCCGCCGGGATGCGTGTGATGGCTGGCGTGACGATCGGATTCGTCAATCACCTCCAGAGATTGCGGCGCGAGGGCCTCGGTCAGCTTGGCGGTCAGGACGGATTGCACGGTCATTGGAAGTCCCTGCGTGGGTTCGTGGACGTCAGGCGCCTTGCGGCGGCGCTTTCGAAGACCATTTTAACCCAACCCTCGCCCGGTCGCCGCCGCGGCGGGAAAATTTTTCCCCGGCCGCATTTTTTTAAGCCACCGGTTCGCTAACGGGAGTAGAATGTTCGGCTTATGGATTTGAACTCGCCCATCTTCGACCGCATCCGGGTCAAACGGGAGCCGCGTCAGGCCGAGCCTGAGCGCGCGAAAGTCGTTTGCGACCACCCCGGCTGCGACCAGCCCGGCGCGCACCGGGCCCCCATGGGGCGGCTGCGCGAGGGGCAATATTTCTGCTTCTGCCTCGATCATGTGCGCGAATACAACGCGAACTATAATTATTTCAATGGAATGGACGATGGCGCGGTCTCGCGCTGGATGAAAGAGGACACGATTGGCCATCGCCCGACTTGGGCGATGGGCGTCAATCGCGCGGGCAAGAATTTCCGGGAGGACCCGGCCGCCTTCCGCGATCCCTTCGGCATGTTCGGGGGGCGCACGCCCCGGCCGCGCGCCGAGGACAAGCCGAGCCCCTATGGCATCGCCGCGCGCAAGGCGCTGACCGCGCTGGGGCTCGACGAAAGCGCGGACGGCCCGGCGATCAAGGCGCGCTACAAGGAACTGGTGCGCCGCCTGCATCCCGACGTCAACGACGGGGATCGCTCGGGCGAAGACAAATTGCGCGAGATCATCCGCGCCTATAATTATCTGCGCACCGCAAAACTCGTCTGACGCATTGGCGCCGGACATTTCCCTTCCGCCGGAGGAATCATGACGACTGACATCGCGCCGACGCCCGACACCACGCTCTCGGTGCGCAAGGCTTTCGGCATCGATTCGGACATGCAGGTTCCAGCCTTCTCCAAGCCCGATCCGCATACGCCTGACGCCGATCCCGACTATTTGTTCGACCGCGAGACGACGCTCGCCATTCTCGCAGGCTTTGCGCACAACCGCCGCGTCATCGTCACCGGCTATCACGGCACCGGCAAATCGACGCATATCGAGCAGGTCGCTGCGCGCCTCAACTGGCCCTGCATCCGCATCAATCTCGACAGCCACGTCAGCCGCATCGATCTCGTCGGCAAGGACGCGATCGTGCTGAAGGAAGGCAAGCAGATCACCGAGTTTCGCGACGGCATTTTGCCCTGGGCCTATCAACGCAATGTCGCGCTGGTGTTCGACGAATATGATGCGGGCCGTCCCGATGTGATGTTCGTGATTCAGCGCGTGCTGGAATCTTCGGGCCGCCTGACGCTGCTCGACCAGAGCCGCGTCATCCGCCCGCATGGCGCCTTCCGTCTTTTCGCCACCGCCAATACGGTCGGGCTCGGCGACACGTCCGGCCTCTATCACGGCACGCAGCAGATCAATCAGGCGCAGATGGACCGCTGGTCGATCGTCACCGTCCTGAATTATCTCGCGCACGACAAGGAAGCCGACATCGTGCGCGCCAAGGTCAAATCCTTCGACAAGACGAAGGAAGGCAAGGAGACCGTGTCGAAGATGGTGCGCGTGGCCGATCTCACGCGCAATGCTTTCATGGCGGGCGATCTGTCTACGGTCATGAGCCCCCGCACGGTCATCACCTGGGCCGAGAACGCCGAGATTTTCGGCGATATCGGCTTTGCGTTCCGTCTGACGTTCCTCAACAAATGCGACGAACTGGAACGCGCGCTGGTTGCGGAATTCTACCAGCGCTGCTTCGGCAAGGAATTGCCCGAGAGCGCCGTGAATGTGGTGATGACGTAACGCTATCGCTGCACGAGCGCGTCGTTGCGAGCGAAGCGAAGCAATCCATCCAGCCGCAGATGCTCGATCAGCTTTTGCTTTCCGATCGATGTGCGGGGATGGATTGCTTCGTCGCTGCGCTCCTTGCAATGACGGCGGCGCTTCTCATTCATCCGCCCGGCGGCAGGCTCGCGTAATAGGCCGCCAGATTGGCGACGTCTGCGTCGCTGAGGCCGGGCGCGACCAGGCTCATCATGTCGTTCTTGCGCACGCCCTTGCGGAATTCGTCGAGCGCCTTGGCGAGATAGCTCTCCACCTGTCCGGCAAGATTGGGCGCCTCGGGAATTTTCGACAGGCCATCCATGCCGTGACACGTCTGGCAGGCGCGCGCCTTCAGCTTGCCGGCGGCGATGTCGCCGGCTGTTGCGAGCGCGGGCGCGCCCAGAAGCGCGCCCGCGAGAAACAGACCCTTGGCGTTCATGGGCTGTCATAGGTGATGCGGTAGATCGCGCCGGCGAAATCATCCGACACGAGCAACGAGCCGTCGCGCATTTGCGCGACATCCACCGGGCGCCCGACATAGGAGCCGTCGTCTGTCAGCCAGCCTTCGGCGAACGGCTCGGTCTTGTCGGCCGTTCCGTCTTCCTTGAGCGAGGTGAACATCACGCGCGCGCC
Source organism: Hyphomicrobiales bacterium (assembly GCA_028869185.1). Classification (GTDB taxonomy): domain Bacteria; phylum Pseudomonadota; class Alphaproteobacteria; order Rhizobiales; family Beijerinckiaceae; genus JAJXWB01. The sequence goes on along the minus strand of JAGWTA010000005.1, from coordinate 88,861 downwards.
CACCGGGACGGTGCGATTCCACGATCCGTGTTGGGCGGAGAAAATGCCGCCCTGATATTTTTTCGGGAACATCTTGCCGCTGTAGAAGGTCATGCCGAGGTCGGCGGCGTGCGCCGCCATTTCGACCTGCGGGAACACGACATCCTTGGGCGGCGTCTGGTCCTTGTATTCGGCTGTGCGCGTCTTGCCGCCGCCATACCAGGGGAAGCCGAAGTTCTGGCCGGCCTGCGTCGCGCGGTTGAGTTCGCCGGCAGGAATGTCGTCGCCCATACCGTCCACCTGATTGTCGGTGAACCAGAGCGTCTTGTCCTTCGGGTTGAAGTCCATGCCGACGGAGTTGCGAATGCCGTTTGCGAAAACCTCGCGGCCCTTGCCGTCGCGGCTCATGCGGATGATGCCCCCGATGCCCCACTTGTTGTAGAGCGCGAGTTTTTCCGGCGCCGGCACGTTGAACGGCTGGCCGAGCGTTATGTAGAGCTTGTCGTCCGGCCCGATGCGGCATGTGCGGGCCGTGTGGTTGAAGCTTTCTTCTTCCTTGGGAATGAGCTCGTCCTGCTTGACGACTTCGGCCACTGCAACGTCGCCGCCTTCGTAGAAGAATTCAGCCGCTGGAAAAACGAGCACGCGATTTTGCTCGACCGAGTAAAGAAAGCCGTCCTTCGAGAAACAGACGCCGTTGGGAATGGATTTCTGCAGCGAAGGCGCAAATTCCTTCACGTCATCGGCCGCGCCCGAATGCGAGCGATCGGTGATGGCGTAAATTTTCGTCTTGCGCGTGCCGACGAAGGTGACGACGCCCTGCGGGCCGACCGCCATGTGGCGCGCGTCGGGAACGAGGGCGTACAGGCTGATCTTGAAGCCTGCGGGCAGCTTGATTTTCGCGAGCGTTTTCTTGATCGCGTCGGCTTTGGCGCCGGTTTGCGGAATGAGCGGAATATCCGTGGTTGGCCCGGTGACCTTGAACTGCTGCAACTTGTCCATGCTGGAATCGGCATGGGCGGCGACGGAAAAAACAAGCGCGAGCAACGACGCGCCGAACATAGTCGACTTCTGCATGTGCGTTTCCTCTGGTGCTTTTGCTTTCTTGGCCGGGCCATTATGCCGGCTGGCCAACAGTCTATGTGTTATAGGGTTAGTGTGTCGATGCTGCGTCGGCGCGTCGATCATCGCCGCGCTGCTGCGATCACCAGGCGCCCGAAGGGCGAGACAGCGGGCGCAGACCATCCGCATTGCAACGCAACAGATTGCGAAGCGTCGTCCAGCCATTCGGCTTCCGGCGCGGCTTGCGCGGGATAAAGAAAAACATAGGCCGCCTGCGCCATCGGCGCGCCGGTCGCGCGCGCACTCTCTGCAAAAGCCTGCGCCGCCGCGTTTTCCAGAATGATCGCGCCTTTGGCGCGCGCGTTCGCCAGCGCGTCGGCCACGGGCGTCGGCGCGCATTCATCACCGCCGGCGCGCGCGGCCTGCGCCGCGAACAGGATGCAAAAAAAAGCAAATGCAGGTCGGCGCATGGCGCTTTCTCCCTTGCCTTTCCATCCCGTGTGCTGCGCCGCATCCATGCAAGCCATGCGCGCAATGCGGGGAAGGCGCGCGCCCAGGCGATAGCTCGCGCGCTCGTCAGACTGTCGCATTGCCGATTGCGCTTCAATGGTTATGGTGCCTGTCATGTCCGCTCCCACGAACCGCAAGCCCGCTTCCCCAAAAGACGCCCCGCAGGAGCCTTTCAAACAGGCTGTTGCTTCCTGCATGCGCGCCATGGCCAAGACGCCGCAGCTCGAAGTCGCCTTTTCCTCCGAGAAACCATCGCTGGTTTCGGGCCCCGATATGGCGCGGGCGCGCCTTCCCGAGCCTCCGCGCAAGATGAGCGCCGCCGACGCCGCCATTGTGCGCGGCTGGTCGGATTCGCTCGCGTTGAAACTGGCCTGCCATGATCCGGCCGTGCATCGCCGCATTGCGCCGCAGGGCGCGGCGGCGCGCGCGGTTTTCGAGGCGGTGGAGCAGGCCCGATTCGAATCGCTCGGCGCACGGCGCATGGAGGGCGTGGCCGCCAATCTCGGCGCGATGCTCGAGGATCGCTACACGCGCGCCAATCTCGGCGGGGTGACCCAGCGCGGCGAGGCGCCCATCGAGGACGCGCTCGCCTTGATGGTGCGCGAGCGGCTGACCGGCGCTGCGGTTCCCGCCGCCGCTGAAAATGTCGTTTCGCTGTGGCGCGAACATATCGAAGCGCGGGCGGGGTCTGCGCTCGACAAGCTCGACGGCGCCATCGAAAACCAGCGCGCTTTCGGCAAGCTGCTGCATAATGTGCTGTCAGCGCTCGACATGGCCGACGATGCGAACGCCGACACCGAACAGAGCGACGACCAGGAAGCGGGCGAGCCCGACTCTCCCGAAGACGATCAGGACGATGGCGGCGAGCAGGATCCGCTCGGCGATTCCGTGCGCATGGAAGAGGCGGCCGAATCCGACGAGGAAATGGAGGAAGGCGCAACCGAAGCGGCCGAGGCGCCGAGCGGCGAATTTCCCGAGGAAGCGGACGCCGGCGACGCCGACGAGGCCGCCGAATCGCGCCGTCCGCCGACATATGGCGAAGCGCAACGCGGCGTCGATTATAAGGCCTTTACGCATAAATACGACGAGATGGTCGCCGCCGAGGAATTGTGCGACCCGGAAGAACTCGACCGGCTGCGCGCCTATCTCGACAAGCAATTGTCCAATCTGTCGTCGGTCGTTGCGCGTCTGGCCAATCGCCTGCAACGGCGCCTGATGGCGCAGCAGAACCGCGCGTGGGAATTCGATCTTGAGGAGGGCATGCTCGATCCGGCGCGTCTGCCGCGCATCGTGATCGATCCGCAACAGCCGCTGTCGTTCAAGCGCGAGAAGGACACGAATTTCCGCGACACGGTGGTGACGCTGCTGCTCGACAATTCAGGCTCGATGCGCGGGCGCCCGATCACGGTGGCGGCGACCTGCGCCGACATTCTGGCGCGCACGCTCGAGCGCTGCGGCGTGAAAGTCGAAATTCTCGGTTTCACCACGCGCGCCTGGAAAGGCGGACAGTCGCGCGAGGCCTGGCTGCAGGCGGGCAAGCCGCCCAACCCCGGCCGCCTCAACGATCTGCGGCACATCATCTATAAGTCGGCCGATGCGCCGTGGCGGCGTGCGCGCAAGAATCTCGGGCTGATGATGCGCGAAGGCCTGCTGAAGGAAAATATCGACGGCGAGGCGCTCGACTGGGCGCATCGGCGGCTGGCGCACCGGCCAGAGCAGCGCAAGATTTTGATGATGATATCCGACGGCGCGCCGGTCGACGATTCGACGCTTTCGGTCAACGCCGGCAATTATCTCGAGCGGCATCTGCGCCATGTGATCGACGAGATCGAGAATCGCTCGCCGGTCGAGCTAATCGCAATCGGCATCGGCCATGACGTGACGCGCTATTACCGGCGCGCCGTCACGATTGTCGATGCGGAGGAGCTGGGCGGCGCGATGACCGAAAAACTCGCCGAACTGTTCGACGAGAAGGCCGTTCCACCTGCGCCAAGGGCTGAGCCGCAGCGTCCCGCGCCGCAACGGCCAGCGCGCGTCGGCGCCGGGCGCGTGCAGATCGCCACGCGCTGAAACGATAAAGCCGCAACGCATTCGTTCGCGTTGCGGCTTTTTACACTGGCCTACTTTTTCAAGCTGACCCTAATGCCGCGTATCGGCGCCCTTGGGGAAGCTCACGACATTGCCGTCGTCGTCGTTGGCGACGGCGGCGCCAACCGTTTGGCCATTGATGATGACGCCGAGCGGACCTGCCGAAACCGGCACGCTCTGTCCATCGCCGACGTCCCCCGCCAGAATCATTTCGGCGAGCGGGTCCTGCACCGCGCGCTGGATGACGCGCTTCAGCGGCCGCGCGCCATAGGCGGGATCATAGCCGTGATCGGCCAGCCAGGCTCGCGCCTTGTCGTCGAGTTCGAGCGCGATCTTCCGATCTTCGAGAAGACGCGCGAGGCGCGCGAACTGAATGTCGACAATCGCGCCCATGTCCTCGCGCCGCAGACGATGGAACAGGATGATCTCGTCGATGCGGTTGAGGAACTCGGGACGGAAATGCGCGCGCACCGCGCCCATCACTTCCTGCTGCACGAGTTTCGAATCCTCGCCGTCCTTCTGGTTGACGAGATATTCGGCGCCGAGGTTGGACGTCATGATGATCAGCGTGTTGCGGAAATCGACGGTGCGACCCTGGCCGTCGGTCAGGCGGCCGTCGTCGAGCACCTGCAACAGGACGTTGAACACATCCGGATTGGCTTTTTCGATCTCGTCGAACAGCACGACCTGATAGGGCCGGCGCCGAACCGCTTCCGTCAGCGCGCCGCCTTCCTCATAGCCGACATAGCCGGGCGGCGCGCCGATGAGGCGGGCGACCGAGTGCTTCTCCATATATTCGGACATATCGAGGCGCACCATCGCGTTCTCGTCGTCGAACAGGAACAGGGCGAGCGCCTTCGTCAGCTCCGTCTTGCCGACGCCGGTCGGTCCAAGGAACATGAAGGAGCCGATCGGCCGGTTGGGGTCCTGCAGGCCGGCGCGCGCGCGGCGCACGGCGGTGGCCACCGCGCGCACAGCCTCTTTCTGACCGACGACGCGCTTGCCGAGCTGCTCTTCCATGCGCAGCAGCTTTTCCTTTTCGCCTTCCAGCATCTTGTCGACCGGAACGCCGGTCCAGCGCGAGACCACCTGTGCGATATCGTTGGGCGTCACCGCCTCGTCGACGAGGCCGCCGCCCGACGCCTCCGCTTCGGCCAGCTTGCGCTCCAGATCGGGGATCACGCCATAGGTCAGCTCGCCCGCGCGTTGATATTCGCCGCGGCGCTGGGCCTGCAACAAATCGTTGCGCGCGCTTTCAAGCTGCTCCTTGATCTTTTGCGCCTGGCCGAGCTTGTCCTTTTCGGCGCGCCAGCGGGCGGTGAGCGCGCCGGACTTTTCTTCCAGGTCCTTCAGCTCATGCTCGAGCTTGCCGAGGCGGTCGCGCGAAGCGCGGTCGCTTTCCTTCTTGAGCGCTTCCTGCTCGATCTTGAGCTGGACGATGCGCCGGTCGAGCTCGTCGAGTTCTTCGGGCTTGGAATCGACCTGCATGCGCAGGCGCGAAGCCGCCTCGTCGACAAGGTCGATCGCCTTGTCCGGCAGGAAACGGTCGGTGATATAGCGGTTGGACAAGGTTGCGGCCGCCACCAGCGCGGCGTCGGTCACGCGCACGCCGTGGTGCAGTTCGTATTTTTCCTTCAGACCGCGCAGGATCGAGATCGTATCCTCGACGGTCGGCTCGGTGACGAACACAGGCTGGAAGCGACGCGCGAGCGCGGGATCCTTCTCGACATGCTTGCGATATTCGTCGAGCGTCGTTGCGCCGATACAGTGCAGCTCGCCGCGCGCCAGAGCAGGTTTCAGAAGGTTGGAAGCATCCATCGCGCCGTCGGATTTGCCGGCGCCGACGAGCGTGTGCATTTCGTCGATGAACAGGATGATGCCGCCGTCGGCCGACTGCACTTCGTTGAGCACAGCCTTCAGCCGCTCCTCGAATTCGCCGCGATATTTGGCGCCGGCGATCAGGGCGCCCATGTCGAGCGCGAGCAGCTTCTTGTCCTTCAGCGATTCCGGCACGTCGCCGTTGACGATGCGCAGGGCCAGACCTTCCACGATGGCGGTCTTGCCGACGCCCGGCTCGCCGATGAGGACGGGATTGTTCTTGGTGCGGCGCGCGAGCACCTGGATCGAGCGGCGGATTTCTTCGTCGCGACCGATGACAGGGTCGAGCTTGCCGTTGCGCGCCGCCTCCGTCAGGTCGCGCGCATATTTCTTCAGCGCATCATAGGCGTTTTCGGCCGAGGCGCTGTCGGCCGTGCGGCCCTTGCGCAAATCCTCGATCGCCGCATTCAGCGTCTGCGGCGTCACACCCGCATTGGACAGAATCTTGCCGGCTTCCGAGCCTTTCTCCATGGCCAGCGCCAGCAGCAGGCGCTCGACGGTGACGAAGGAATCGCCCGCCTTTTTGGCGATCTTCTCGGCATTGTCGAAAACGCGCGCCGTCGTGGGCGCAAGATAAAGCTGGCCAGCGCCCGAACCGCCGACCTTGGGGAGTTTGGCCAGCGCGGCCTCGACCTGCTTCAGCGCCTCGCGCGCATTTCCGCCCGCCTTGTCGATCAGGCCGGCGCACAGGCCTTCTGGATCGTCGAGCAGAACCTTCAGAATGTGTTCGGGGGTGAATTGCTGGTTGCCTTCGCGCTGGGCCAGCGATTGGGCGGACTGGACGAAACCGCGGGCGCGCTCTGTGTATTTTTCAAAATCCATGACGGACCTCCTGGCCCCGGACGGCGCCCCGAAGCGGCGCGGACCTGCCAATGTTAGAACGTGATTCGGCCCCGTAAAGGCGGCCGTTACATGTCTATGTAGGAATGGGTGGAGACCGCGTTAAGAGGCCGCCGCCGCTTCTTTTGCTTGATCTGGCGCGTCGCCGGCGCTTAGGTGCGGCCAGCTTCATCGAAAAGGGCCAGACATGCCGACCTATCGCTCCCGCACGACCACCCACGGCCGCAACATGGCGGGCGCCCGCGGCCTGTGGCGCGCCACCGGCATGAAGGACGAGGATTTCGGGAAGCCGATCATCGCGATCGTCAATTCCTTCACGCAATTCGTGCCGGGTCATGTGCATCTCAAAGACCTCGGCCAGATGGTCGCGCGCGAAGTCGAGGCGGCCGGCGGCGTCGCCAAGGAGTTCAACACGATCGCGGTCGACGACGGCATCGCGATGGGTCACGACGGCATGCTCTATTCGCTGCCCTCGCGCGAGATCATCGCCGACAGCGTCGAATATATGGTCAACGCCCATTGCGCCGACGCGATGGTCTGCATCTCCAATTGCGACAAGATCACGCCGGGCATGCTGATGGCGGCGCTGCGGCTCAACATTCCGGCCGTCTTCGTTTCGGGCGGGCCGATGGAAGCGGGCAAGGTGCTGCTGTCGACCGGCGAAAAGGCGGTCGATCTGATCGATGCGATGGTGGCGGCGGCCGACGATTCCGTTTCGGACGCCGATGTGAAGCAATATGAGCGGTCGGCCTGCCCGACCTGCGGCTCGTGCTCGGGGATGTTCACGGCCAATTCCATGAACTGCCTGACCGAGGCGCTGGGGCTCTCGCTGCCCGGCAACGGCTCGACGCTGGCGACGCACGCCGATCGCAAGCGGCTCTTTCTGGAAGCAGGCCGCAAGGCGGTCGAACTCGCGCGCCGTTACTACGAGCAGAACGACGAAAGCGTCCTGCCGCGCGCCATCGCCAGTTTCAAGGCGTTCGAAAACGCCATGACGCTCGACATCGCCATGGGCGGCTCGACGAATACGGTGCTGCATCTCCTGGCCGCCGCCAGCGAGGGCGAGGTGGGTTTCACGATGGCCGACATCGACCGCCTGTCGCGCCGCACGCCTTGCCTCAGCAAGGTCGCGCCCGCAAAATCGGACGTGCATATGGAAGACGTGCACCGGGCGGGCGGCATCATGGCCATCCTTGGCGAACTCGACCGCGCCGGCCTCATCCATCGCGACGTGAAGACCGTGCATTCGGACACGCTGGGCTCTGCGCTCGACCAATGGGACATCGTGCGCACGAAGGACGCGGCCGTGCATGAATTCTTCCGCGCCGGCCCCGGCGGGGTGCCCTCGCAGGAAGCTTTCTCGCAATCGCGCCGTTACAAGGATCTCGATCTCGACCGCGAGAAGGGCGTGATCCGCAACGCGCGGCACGCCTTCTCGCAGGATGGCGGCCTTGCCGTGCTTTACGGCAATATCGCGGAGGACGGCTGTATCGTGAAAACCGCAGGCGTCGACGATTCGATCCTCAAATTCGCCGGCCCGGCCAAAGTCTACGAGAGCCAGGACGATGCGGTTTCCGGCATTCTGAACGGCAAGGTGAAAGCCGGCGACATTGTCGTCATTCGCTACGAAGGCCCGCGCGGCGGCCCCGGCATGCAGGAAATGCTCTATCCGACGAGCTACCTGAAGTCGAAGGGTCTCGGCAAAGCCTGCGCGCTGGTGACAGACGGGCGCTTTTCGGGCGGCACGTCGGGCCTGTCCATCGGCCATTGCTCGCCCGAAGCCGCCGAGGGCGGAGCCATCGGCCTTGTCGAGGACGGCGATCGGATCGAGATCGATATCCCCGGCCGCACGATTCATCTGGCGGTCGAGGACAAGGTGCTCGCCGAACGCCGCGCCGCGCAGGAAGCGCGGGGGTGGAAGCCGGCCGCGCCGCGCAAGCGCAAGGTCTCGGCCGCCCTGCGCGCCTATGCCGCGCTGACGACAAGCGCCTCCAAGGGCGCCGTGCGGCAGGTGTGAACCCGCTCGCGCTGCGCGCCTGCACGCAGCGTTCTCTTGCGCTGGATTCTGCTGAATGTGTCTCGATTATTAGCGGCGGTTTTTTCGCCGCAATCGCGCCGACATCGGCTCGTTCACTCGATCGCGCCGAAAGGAGAGATCTGATGGAACGATTCGATATCGAAGTCGTCAATCACGAGAAGCGCACGCTGGTCGAACACGCCGTCGCAATCGAAAACTCCCGTGAAATGTGGCTCTGGATCGGTCGCGTCGCGCGGCGCAACGCCCGGAAAGGCGCGACCATCCGCGTCCTCAATGCGCAAGGCTATATCGTTGCGCTTGTCGGCGTGGCGACGGCGTTGCAACTCTGCGCGGAGTTTTTCTCCAACTTGCCAACGCTCTGACGGGCGCAACGCTCGAGTCGGCAATCCGCCTGAAAATTTTACCGCCGCAGCAGGAAAGCGGCCTGTTCTCCGAACAGGTTCCACGCCCACCAGGGCGCGTTGACGCGCAGCTTCTGGCCGGCGCGGTCGAACGCCATCGAGCGCTCGATCGTGGCGTCCAGCTCCTGCGTCAGCCGCACGAAATCGGCGATGGTGCAGAAATGGATGTTTGGCGTGTCGTACCAGGCGTAGGGCAGGCTTTCGTTGCGCGGCATGCGACCGCCGAACATCAGTTGCGAGCGCACTTTCCAGTGGCCGAAATTGGGAAACGAAACGATGGCGTGCTTGCCAATGCGCAGAAGGTCGCGCAGCACATCCTTGGGCCGGTGCGTCGCCTGCAGGGTCTGCGAGAGGATGACGTAATCGAAAGCGCCGTCCGCATAATCGGCGAGATCGCGGTCGGCGTCGCCTTGCACGACCGACAGGCCGCGCGCCACGCATTCGTTGACCCCGGCCTGCGACAGTTCGATGCCGCGCCCGTCGACATTGCGCGTCTGGGCCAGCAATTGCAGAAGCGCGCCGTCGCCGCAGCCGACATCGAGCACGCGGGCGCCCGGCTGCACCATTTCGGCCAGCGCGATATGATCGACGCGCGCCGTCATGGCGCGCGCTCGCGCAGACCGCGCGCCTTGGCGGCCGCTTCGAGAAAGCCGCGCGTCGTGCTCATGAAGTCCGGCTCGTCGAGCAGGAATGCGTCGTGGCCCTTGTCGGATGCGATTTCGACGAAGGAGACGGGCGCTGTCGCCGCGTTGAGCGCATGCACGATCGCGCGCGCCTCGGCGGTCGTGTAAAGCCAGTCCGAATTGAACGAGACGACGCAAAAGCGCGTCTTCACCGCATTCTGGAAGGCATGCGCCAGCTTGCCGTCATAGTCGGCGGAGAGATCGAAATAGTCGCAGGCGCGCGTCACGTACAGGTAGGAGTTTGCATCAAAGCGATCGACGAAGCTCGAGCCCTGATGGCGCAGATAATTCTCGATCTGGAAATCGGCGTCGAAGGAGAAGGTGCGCGAGTCGCGATCCTGCAGCTTGCGGCCGAACTTGCGCTGCAGGGCGCCTTCGGAAAGATAGGTGATGTGCGCGGCCATGCGCGCGACCGCGAGGCCCTTGACGGGCCGCACGCCGAATTCGGCATAAGCGCCGCCGCGCCAGTCGGGATCGGCCATGACGGCCTGCCGGCCGACTTCGTGAAAGGCGATATTCTGTGCGGAATGGCGCGCGGCGGTCGCGACCGGGAGCGCGGAAAAAACGCGTTCGGGATAGCTCGCGGCCCATTGCAGCACCTGCATGCCGCCCATCGATCCGCCGGCCACGCAGAACAGCGTGTCGATGCCCAGATGATCGATCAGCATGGCTTGCGCGCGCACCATGTCGCGAATGGTCACGACGGGCATTTCGAGCCCATAGGGCTTTCCGGTCGCGGGATTGACGGAGGCCGGGCCCGTGCTGCCCATGCAGCCGCCGACGACATTGGAACAAATGACGAAATAACGGTCGGTGTCGATCGGGCGGCCGGGCCCCACCATCGCCGCCCACCAGCCGGGCTTGCCTGTCACCGGGTGGATGTTGGCGACATGCTGGTCGCCCGTCAGCGCGTGGCAGATCAACACCGCGTTGGATTTGTCGGCGTTCAGCGTTCCATAAGTCTGGTAGGCGATGGTCAGCGGCGCGAGCAGGGCGCCGGAATCCATCTGCAGAGGCTGGTCCTCGGAAAACCGGACTTGGAGGCTGCGCGGGTCGTCGGCCTCGCGCAGGGCGGTGTTTGCGGTCACGGGGCGCCTTGGAGCGGCTGGGTTGCGTTCGATATTCAGAACATAATGTTTGAAATGAAGAATGTCACGCCGCTATCGCTTGGCCTTGCGGCGCCTTAATACATCTCGCCATGACCCAGCCGCCTCCCGACCAGACGCTCGCCGCCCTGCGGCAAAACATCGACCGGATCGACAGCGACGTTCATCGCCTTTTGATGGAGCGCGGCGAGATTATCGAAGCGCTGATCGCCATCAAGGCGCGGCAGGGCGGCGGTTCGGCGTTCCGCCCGGGCCGCGAGGCCGAGATGATGCGGCGCATCGTCTCGCGCCATCAGGGCATCCTGCCGGTCGATACGGTGGAGAGCATCTGGCGCATCATCATCTCCACCTTCACCTTTGTTCAGGCCCATTACGCCGTGCATGTCGACGTTTCGACCGGCGAGGGCGCGATGCGCGATTCGACGCGGTTCCATTTCGGCTATTCGCCGCCCTTCATTCCCGAACGTGGAGCGGACGCGGTCATCGCGGCCGTTGCGCAATCGGGCGGCGATCTCGGCCTCGTGCGCGTCAATTCCAGCGCCGCTGACGGGCCGTGGTGGAACGGGCTTTCGGGCGACAACGCGCCAAAGATCATTGCGCGTCTGCCCTTCGTGGAGCGGCCCGATCATCCTGCGGGAACGCCGATCTTCGTCATCGCAAAGCCGCTTGCCGAAGCCGCTGCGACCGATGTCGAATTGTTTACGGTGCAACTCGACCGCTGGCGCGAGCCGCTGTCAGGCGCGCTCGGCGCGCAGGATGTCGCGCTTGTCGGCAATGCGCCGAACGATTACGGACTGTCGCTGCTGCTCGCAGCGCCGGGGCCTGGCGGACGGGCGCGCGTCGAACGCGCGCTGATCGGGTCGGGCGTCGGGCAGGCGCCCATCGCCTTTGCAGGCTCGCATGCGGCGCGGTTCGAACACGCCGGCAACGTTTGACCGGGACATCCCGGAAAGATTTGAAGAGATCGCGATGACCATCCAGACAAAAAACGACAGGCCGCAACCGCGCGCGGGCGTTTTGAAAATCGAAGCCTATGTGCCGGGCAAGAGCAAGGCGACGGGCGGCGTGAAACTGCACAAGCTGTCCTCCAACGAAACGCCTTTTGGGCCGAGCCCGCGCGCGATCGAGGCCTACGCGGCCTGCGGGCGCCATCTCGAAGCCTATCCCGATGGTTCGGCCACGGCGCTGCGCGAGGAGATCGCGCGCAAATTCAATCTCGATCCCGCGCGCATCGTCTGTGGCGCAGGTTCGGACGAATTGCTCTCGCTTTTGACGCAGGCCTATGTGGGGCCGGGCGATGAAGGCGTATTCTCGGAATACGGCTTTCTCGTCTATCGCATCGCCATTCTGGCGGCGGGCGGCGTTCCTGTCGTTGCGCCCGAACAAAACCGCGTCGCCGATGTCGACGCCATGCTCGCCTGCGTGACGGAGCGCACGAGGATCGTATTTCTCGCCAATCCCAACAATCCGACAGGGACCTATCTGCCGCGCGCCGAAGTGCAGCGCCTCGCTGACGGGCTGCCGCGGCATGTTTTGCTGGTTCTCGACGCCGCTTACGCCGAATATGTGACGAACGACGATTATGCATCCGGGATCGAGCTGGTCGCCAGCCGCGAGAATGTCGTGATGACGCGCACATTCTCGAAGATTCATGGACTGGCGGCGCTGCGCATCGGCTGGTGCTATGCGCCTGCGCGCATCGCCGACGCGCTGAACCGCGTGCGCGGACCTTTCAATCTCAGCGCAGCCGCCATCGATGCGGGCGTGGCGGCGCTGCGCGACGACGCGCATGTCGCAAAATCGGTGGCGCACAACAAGGAATGGCTCGAAATCGTCACGCGAGAATTGCGCGCGCTCGGGCTCAGCGTCACGCCGAGCGTCGGCAATTTCGTGCTGATCGATTTTCCGAAAACGCCGGGCAAGACGGCGGCGGACGCCGACGCCTTTTTATCGATGCGGGGCTATATCCTGCGCGCGGTCAACGCTTATGGCCTTCCCGATTGCCTGCGCATGACGATTGGCGATCAAGAAGCCAATCGCGGCGTGATCGCTGCGTTGAAGGAATTCATGACGCATGCCTGACCGGCTCGGCCCCAGATTTGCCGAACCGATGTTCGGCAAGCTGACGATCATCGGCTTTGGCCTGATCGGCTCGTCGATCGCGCGCGCGGCGCGCGCGCGCAATGCTGCGGGCGCGATTGTCGCCTGCGATCATTCCGACGAAGCGCGCGCGCGCATCGGCCAGCTCAATCTCGCAGATGAAATTCATGCGCTGCCCGAAAAAGCCGTCGCTGGCGCCGATCTCGTTATTCTCTGCACGCCCGTCGGCGCTTGCGGCGCCATCGCCGAGGCGATCGGGCCGCATTTGCAGTCCGGCGCAATCGTCTCCGATGTCGGCTCGGTGAAAGGCGCCGTCGTCAGCGCCTGCGCATCGCATATTCCGGCGCGCGCGCATTTCATTCCGGCCCATCCCGTCGCCGGCACCGAGCAATCGGGCCCGGACGCCGGTTTTGCAACGCTGTTTCTCAACCGCTGGTGCATCGTCACGCCGCCCGAGGGCGCCGATGTCGACGCGGTCGAAAAACTCGCCGCGTTCTGGCGCGCGCTTGGCTCCAATGTCGAGTTCATGACGCCGGCCCATCACGATCTCGTTCTGGCGATCACCAGCCATGTGCCCCATCTCATCGCCTATAATATTGTTGGCACGGCGGACGATCTCGAACAGGTGACGGAATCGGAGGTCATCAAGTTTTCCGCCGGCGGCTTTCGCGATTTCACGCGCATTGCGGCTTCTGACCCGACGATGTGGCGCGACGTGTTTTTGAACAACAAGGATGCGGTGCTGGAAATCCTGGGGCGCTTCACGGAAGATCTGTCCGCCCTGCAGCGCATGATCCGCTGGGGCGATGGCGAGGGGCTGTTCAAATTGTTCACACGCACGCGCGCCATTCGCCGCTCGATCATCGAGAGCGGTCAGGAATCCCCTGCGCCGAATTTCGGGCGCAATGCGAAGGCGGATGAGTAGCGGGCGCTGCGTTCAGGCGTCGAGCAAGGGCGCGAAGGCCTTCACGACATTCTCGTAAACCGGCCGCTTGAACGGAATGATGAGTTCGGGCAGGCGGCGCACGTCTTCCCAGCGCCAGGCGTCGAATTCGGGCTTGTGGCCGGGGCCAGGATCGCGAATGTCGATTTCGCTTTCGGCGCCTTCGAAGCGCAGCGCGAACCATTTTTGTTTCTGCCCGCGATAGCCGCCGCGCCAGCTCTTCGAAATGATCTCGTCCGGCAATTCGTAGGTGTACCAGTCCGGCGCCTCGGCGATCAGCGAGACGGAGCGCACATTGGTTTCCTCGGCCAGCTCGCGCAGGGCTGCGGCATAAGGCTCTTCGCCGGGATCGATGCCGCCCTGCGGCATCTGCCATTCGTGGCCAGGCGCGACATGTTCGGGCTGGCGCTTGTTGAGACGGCGGCCGATGAACACGCGATTGTCGCGGGCGACGAGCATAACGCCGACGCATGGGCGGTAAGGCAATTGCGCGCGCTCGATTTTCCTCGCCATGGCTCGCGTTTCCTATTGTGCGCCAGCGACAGCCGCCGGACGCGTCAGGCCAGCGCTGGCGGGAACAAGCGCGATGCCGCGCTTTTCCAGTTGCGTGGCGAAATGGGCCAGAGCGTGAATGCTGTCGGGACGCGCGGCGGCGACGCCAAGCGCGAAGCCCTTCTGTCGCGCGATCTGTTCGAGGCGCGCGAGCGCGGCAGCGATGGCTGGCGGCGCGGGATTGGCGTCGATCACGACATCGGCGCGCGCCATGGTCGCGCCGACGCGCGAGGCGACGAGTTGCGAGACAGTTTGCGCGGACCCATCGTCGATGAAGGCGACGCCGCGGTTGGCGAGTTCGCGCATCGGCGGCGTGAGCACGGTTTCGGAATCGAGAAAGCGCCCGCCGAGAAAATTCATGACGCCCACATAGCCGGTGAATCGGCTCATCAGCCAGCGCAAGTCCTCAAGGGTCTGCTCGCTCGAGGCCTGCGCGCGCAAAGTGTGTGGGCCGGGGTCGTTCTGCGCATAGTCGAACGGCTCCATCGGCGCGTGCAGATAAATTTCGTGACCGTCGGCGCGCGCGCGCATCGCCTGCGTCTGCACATCGGCGCCATAGGGCGCGAATGCGAAAGAAACGGCGGGCGGCAATTCGCTCAGCGCGGCGCTGGTCGTCGTTTGCGAGACGCCGAGCGCCCCGACGATGAGGGCGATTTTCGGCGCGCCGGGCGGCACGTTCTGCGGCACAACCATCGGGCGCGCGTAAATGTCATAAGGCTTGGAGCCGTCGGCGCCGACGCGCGGCAGCAGGCCCATCGGCGTTTTTTCGACGAGACGGCGATCGGGCGCCGGCGCCAGACGCACGCCCATGGCCGGGCGATCGATTTCGATGATCATGGCGCTGGGCGCCTGTTCGCTTCCCGCGCGCGTGACTTTCACGCCGCTCGCCTGTTCGATCTCCTGCGCCGAGCGGCCGGCGGGCCCTCGCGTCGTACGCTCGATGCTGGCGGTCGTCTCGGGCGACGCCGTCATCGCAATGGGCGGGGCGGGCGCTGGTTCGGGCGGTTTCGGCGGCTCGATCTTCGCCACAACGCGCGGACGTCCGCCATCGGGATCGGCGACCAGAAGGCCGCCGGCGATGGCCAGCGCCGTCAGGCCGATGGCCCCATAGACAAGGCGCGGCGCGGTGAAGATTGCAAAGGCGCCGGCGAGCGCGCTTTTGCGGGCCGGCGCGGCGCCCGAAAGAGGGCGATGCAGGTCGTCGTTCTGGATTCGGTCGCTCATCGCCGCGCTAAACAGCCATCCCAAGGGCGAATCAAAACGCCCGGCGCATATTGCCATGCCGCCGGGCGTTTGCGGATTTTAAAAGCAGGCGCCGGGGCGCTCAGGGCTTTTTCGGTTCAGCCGGAGCCTCCGGTTTCGGCGCGTCCGATTTAGGCGTCTCGGTTTTGGGCGCATCCGTCTTGGGAGCATCCGTCTTGGGAGCATCCGATTTGGGCGCGTCTGCCTTCTTGTCGTCGGCCTTCTTGTCATCGGGCTTGGGCGTCGGCGTTGCGAGCTGCGCCGCTGTCTTCTGGCCGCGCAGAAGCTCTTCGGCCGCGATCAACTGCTTGTCCTTGGCCGCATCCGGCGGAACGTAGGCCTGGGAGCCGTGCTCTTCGGTGTTCTTGTCGCCGTTCATCAGGTGGCCCTTGAGCGAGGCCTCGCCCTTGGTGTCGTCCTTGCCCTTCAGCTCATCGGGCACATCCTGCAGCACCATGATGTCGGGAACGATGCCCTTGGCCTGGATGGAGCGGCCCGAGGGCGTGTAGTAGCGCGCCGTCGTCAGGCGCAACGCGCCGTTGTTCTGTCCGAGCGGCAGAATCGTCTGCACGGAGCCTTTGCCGAAGGAGCGCGTGCCCAGGATGGTGGCGCGCTTGTGATCCTGCAACGCGCCGGCGACGATTTCGGAAGCGGAGGCCGAGCCGCCGTTGATGAGCACGACAACCGGCTTGCCCTTCGACATGTCGATGGGGCGCGCGTTGTAGCGTTGCGTCTCGTCCGCGTTGCGGCCGCGCGTCGAAACGATTTCGCCGCGGTCGATAAAGGCGTTGACCACCGCAATCGACTGGTCGAGCAGGCCGCCCGGATTGTTGCGCAGGTCGAGGATGTAACCCTTGAATTTGTCCTGCGGCATTTCCTGCTGGAATTTGTGGATCGCCGTCTTGAGGCCGTCGTAGGTCTTTTCCGTGAACTGCGTGATGCGGATGTAGCCGACGTCGTCGCCTTCCTTGCGCGAGCGCACCGACTGAATGACGATTTTCGCGCGGACGAGCTTGATGTCCTGCTTGTCCTTCTTGGCGCCGCGCACGATGGTGAGCGTGACCGGCGTGTTGATGGCGCCGCGCATCTTGTCGACCGCCTGATTGAGCGTCATGCCCTGCACGCTTTCGCCGTCGATCGCGACGATGAAATCGCCCGAAAGAACGCCGGCGCGCGAAGCGGGCGTGTCGTCGATCGGCGTGACGACTTTCACGACGCCGTCTTCCTGCGTCACCTCAATGCCGAGGCCGCCGAATTCGCCGCCCGTCTGGACCTGCATGTCCTGGAAGCTCTTGGCGTCCATGTAGCTCGAATGCGGATCGAGCGAGGTGAGCATGCCGTTGATCGCCGCTTCGACGAGCTTCTTGTCGTCGGGCTTTTCGACATAATCGGCGCGCACTTTCTCGAAGACGTCGCCGAAAAGATTGAGGCTGCGATAGGTGTCCGAAGCCGCCGCGTTGGCCGGCGCGGTCAGGGGAATATTCTGGCCAGCGACGGCGCCCGCGACGCCGATGACGGCGCCGAGAACCAGATATTTTTGATTGCGCATCATCCACGAACCCTTTTCGTATCGATTTTGGCCCACCACGGACCCGGATCTATCGGCGCCCCATCCTTGCGAAACTCTACATAGAGGACGGGCCGCATATCGCCAACGGCTGCAGTCGAGGCCAGCGCGGAGGCTTGCGCCTGCGCCTGTCCCATCGCGCCGACCGGCTCGCCAGCCAGAACAAATTGTCCGACATCGACGTTGATTCTGTCGAGGCCGGCCAGGAGTATGTAGTAGCCATCGCCTGCATTGAGAATAAGCAACTTGCCGTAAGTTCTATAGGGCGCGGCGAACATCACCCAGCCGTCCGAGGGCGCTGCAACCGGGGCCTGAGGCCGCAAGGCGATTTTCAATCCCTTTTCCACGCCGCCAAGTCCGTCCGGATCGCCATAGGTTTTGACGATGTCGCCCTCGGCCGGCAGGGGCAGACGCTGCTTCATTTGCGCGAAGGACAAGGCGGGAGCAAGGCGGGCGGGATCGCGGAAAGGAGACGCGGCGATTTTCGCCTGCTGTTCGGCCGTTTCCTGCTCGGCGCGTTGCTTGCGGTCCTCGTCGGCCTTGCGCGCGGCCTCGGCCGCCTTGCGGGCGGCCTCCGATTCGGCCTCCATGCGCGAGATCAGGTCTTTCAGCGAGGTGGCGGCGCGCGCCAGATCGGCCGCCTTGCGCTGCTCGATCTCGAGCGCGGCCTGCGCGGAGCCGAGCGCAGTCTGGCGGGCATCCACCAGCAGGGAGAGGCGAATGCGCTCGGTTTCCAGCGCAGCGCGTTGTGTTGTCTGGTTTTCTTTCTCTTGCGCAATCTGGCGACGCAGGTCGACCAGCTCCTGAAGATCGGCCGCCAGCTTCTCGGTCTGGGCGCGCAGGCCCGGCATCACCGCGCCAAGCAGCATCGCCGCCCGCACGGCCTCGAGCATGTCTTCGGGGCGAACGAGCAGCGCGGGCGGGGTGCGCCGGCCCATGCGCTGCAAGGCGCCGAGCACCTGCGCGATGGTCGCGCGGCGGGCGGACAGCGAGGCGCGGATGTCGTTTTCGCGCGCCGTGAAGGCATTGAGGCGATCCTCGGTTTTCGTCAGCGTCTGGTCGGCCTGCCCCACGGCGCGCGCAGCGCCCGTCAGCGCGGCGGCCAGCTTGGCGCGGTCGGCGGCGATGGATTTGATCTCGCTTTCCAGCCGCGCGCGTTCAGTCAGCGAAAGGCCGATTGTCTGTTCGAGCCCCTGCAATTCGCGCTTCTTGCTTTCGACGGCGTCAGGTTGCGCGGGCGCCTGCTCGGCGAAAGCGGGAGCGGCGAGGGCAAGGCACAGCAAAAGGGGAAGAGCGCGCACGGGGTGAGAAGTCGCCGGTAATTGCGGCGCTTTTGGCGCCGAATCGTCACGCGCGATGATAGGGATGGCCCGACAGAATGGAAACAGCGCGGTAGATCTGCTCCAGCGCCAGAACGCGCACGAGTTGGTGTGGCAATGTCATGGCGCCGAAGCTCAAGGTCATCTCCGCCTGATCGCGCAAATGCGAATCAAGCCCGTCGGCGCCGCCGATCAGGAAACACGCATCCTTGCGGCCGGAATCGCGCCAGCGGGCGATGAGCGCGGCGAAATCGGCGCTGGTGAGCGTCTTGCCGCGCTCGTCGAGCGCAACCAGCGCCGCGCCGGACGGGACGAACGCGCGCAGAAAGCCGGCTTCCTCGCTTTTGCGGTCTTCGGGGCGGCGCGCGCGGCTTTCCTCGGCCTCGCGCAGGACCGGACCGCTCAACGACAGAGCCTTGCCAGCGGCGGCGGCGCGTTCGGCGTAGCGCTGGCACAGGTCCCGCTCAGGGCCGACCTTCAGCCGCCCCACCGCGCCAATCGTGAGGCGCATGTCAGCCTTGCTTGCGCTCGCCCGGGCGATCGGCGGCCCACATCTTTTCAAGATTGTAGAACTGGCGCACTTCGGGCCGGAAAACATGGACGATCACATCGCCCGCATCGATGAGCGCCCAGTCGTTCTGGGGCATGCCCTCGATGCGTGGCGAAACGCCCATCGCCTTGCAGGCCTTGATGACGCGATCGGCGATTGCGCCGACATGCGTGTTCGAGCGTCCAGAGCAGATCGCCATGGCGTCCGCCAGCGAGGTTTTGCCGCCAAGGTCGATCGAGACGATGTCTTCGGCCTTGGCGTCTTCCAGGCTTTCGAGAACAAGGCGCAAGAGTTGGGGGTCTTGTTGAGGAGCGTCCGGCTTTCCCGGTTGCGCGCCGGCTGCGGGCGATTTGCGTCCGCGAGCTGGTCCAAGCGGCTTTTTGCGCGCTTGCTGAAGAGCGACTGACGTCAGTGCTGCACCCTCGTTTGACGCGGCGCGACTCAGACCATCCGACCGCGCCGCAACGTCAAGATGGACGTTGATTCGTCCGTTTTCAATAAAGAAAAAACGCAACGGCGTCGCAAATGCGTCACGAAGGGGGGCGCGCGCAAGGCAGAGGCAATGCCGGGGCGATATTGCTGGCTGCCCCGCCGTGGGGCCGATTCTGGCGAGCGCCCATGACCAACGCACCGGCAACCGATTCTGCTTCTCCGCTCCAGCTGACCGAACGCATGGATTTCGTGGGCTTGCGGCGCGACCAGCAGGCGGCGCGCCTGCTGGCCCCGCTCGTCGACGCTCATCTGCCCCGTGCGCTCGACGTTTTTTACGCCAGGGTCGCGCGCATCCCGCATCTTTCGAACGTGCTGTCCAGCGCCGAACTGGTGGAAAGAAACAAGAGGGCGCTCGCTGCGCACTGGAGCGTCATCGCACAGGGCGCCTTCGACGACGCCTACGCAGGGCGCGCTTACCGGATTGGCGCCACCCATGCGCGCATCGGCCTGTCGCCGCGCTGGTATATCGGCGGTTACACACTCATTCTTGAAGAGATGATCCGCAGCCTGATCGCCTCGACGGTCGCGGCTTCGCAAGGGCGCGGCATCATCAGACGCGCGCCGGACATGCCGCAGGACTCGATCGATGCGCTGGTCTGGCTCGTGAAGGCGTGCCTGCTCGACATCGACATGGCGACCACCGCCTATTTCGATACGGCGAATGCGGCGCGCGATGAGCAGGTCGCCGCGGCGCTTGCGGCCGAACGCAAGGCGGTCAGCGATTCCATCGGCGCGGCTTTGGCGCGACTTGCCGCAAAGGATTTGCGTAGCCGCATCGACGACGATCTGCCGCAGGCCTACGAACCGCTGCAAAGAAATTTCAACGCCGCCGCCGAAGATCTCGGCGCGGCGCTCGGCGAAGTCGGCGCCGCAGCCGGGCTTTTGTCCGATGCGGCTGCGGAAATTGCGGGTACGGCCAGCGATCTTGCCGGGCGCACGGAACGGCAGGCGCTGTCGCTGAAGCAGACCGCGACGGCGGTCAATCAGGTGACGAGCGCTGTCGAGCTCAACGCGCAGGGCGCGCGCGAGGCCGACACGCTGGTGTCGCAGGCCCGTGACGAAGCGCGTTCGGGCGCCGAGATCGTCGGCAAGGCGGTCGCCGCCATGGGCCGGATCGAAAAATCCTCGCAAAATATCGAACGCATCATCGGTTCGATCGATGAAATCGCGTTCCAGACCAATTTGCTGGCGCTCAACGCCGGCGTGGAGGCGGCGCGCGCCGGCGAAGCGGGGCGCGGTTTTGCCGTGGTCGCCTCCGAGGTGCGCGCGCTGGCGCAACGCTCGGCGGCG
The DNA here is from genome assembly GCA_028869185.1 of Hyphomicrobiales bacterium. GTDB lineage: Bacteria > Pseudomonadota > Alphaproteobacteria > Rhizobiales > Beijerinckiaceae > JAJXWB01. The sequence goes on along the minus strand of JAGWTA010000005.1, from coordinate 68,221 downwards.
GCGGCCAAAGAGATCAAGCAGCTGATTGCCGCGTCTTCCAGCGAAGTCGCCGGCGGCGTCGTGCTGGTTTCCGATACAGGCAAGGCGCTGGAGGGCGTCGCTGCGCGCGTCAACGACATCGCCGGTCTTGTCGCGCAGATCGCGCAGGCTTCCGGCGAGCAGGCCAATGCGCTGGCGCAGGCCAGCGCGGCGGTGGCCAACATGGATCAGCAAACGCAGCAAAACGCCGCCCTTGCCCAGCACACGACGGCCGCGAGCGGGCGTTTGCGCGAACAATCGACCTCGCTCGCCGCGCTCGTGGGCGATTTTGCGCTTTCGGGCGGCCGCGCTCGCCCCGTCCGGCCCGCAGCCCCCGTCGCTCCTGCGGCGGGGCGCGCCGCGCCGTCGCCCACTCCCGCTCCGGCGGCGCCTGCGCGCCCGGCGCGGCCCGTTCCACAGGCCAAGAGCGCCGTAGTCCGCGCGCCACGCCGCGCGCCGCCAGCGAAAGCGGCGGCGGCTGAGGACTGGTCGGAATTCTGACGCATGCGAGGGCGCAGCGCTGCGCCGTCGGGTCGTCGCCAGACTATCGGGTCTTCGCCAGCAAAAGAGGGATCGGCGACATCTCAGGCCGGAGCCTTGCGATTGATTTTGGTGGAGCTGAGGGGATTCGAACCCCTGACCTCTGCAGTGCGATTGCAGCGCTCTCCCATCTGAGCTACAGCCCCGCTCCGGCGCGGGATGTAGGCTTTCCGGGCCGCTCCTGTCAATGGCGCAGACGGGCCGGCGTTTGCGGTTGGGCGGCGATGGGCTAGAAACGGCTCCGTCTCGTCAGGTTCGGTCTCGTCAGGTCATTTTCATGCGCGCGCTTCTCGACGTTGTTCTCCTGGGTCTCCAGCTCTACCAATATGTGATTGTCGCGGTGGCCATCATGTCGTGGCTGATCGCCTTCGACGTGGTCAACACGCGAAACAATGTCGTCAGCGCAATCTGGAATTCGCTCAACGCCCTGACCGAGCCGCTGCTGCGACCCATCCGCCGGATGCTGCCGCCGATGGCCGGGCTCGACATTTCCCCGATCATTCTGTTGCTCGGCATTTTCTTCGCCCAGCGCGTGATCATCTATTATCTCTACCCGATGGCGATGGGTTACTGACGTCTGCGGCCACAGTCTTGAAACCCTGGCGCGAGACGGAAAACGGCGCAGCGCTTGCCGTTCGCCTGACGCCCAAGGGCGGGCGCGATGCAATCGAGGGCGTCGAGACGCGCGACGACGGCCGTCCTGTGCTGAAAGCGCGCGTGCGCGCGGCGCCTGAAGACGGCGCCGCCAACGCCGCCCTGTGCAAGCTGCTCGCCAAGGCGCTCGGGGTGCCGAACAGCGCCGTCGTCATCGGCGCCGGCCATACAGCGCGCATCAAGACGCTGGAGATTGCGGGCGAGAGCGCGGCGCTCGCCGAAAGGCTCGCCGCTATTTGTCGGAAATGACCACCGACACGGGAACGTGATCGGACGGGCGCTCCCAGCCGCGCGCCTCGCGCAGGATGTGGAGATCGGACAGGCCGCCGCCTAGGCGGGGGCTGACCCAGATGTGATCGAGGCGGCGGCCCTTGTCGGCCCTGGCCCAGTCCGGCGAGCGATAGGACCACCAAGAATAGAGCTTCTCGCCATGCGGCACGAAGGCGCGCATCGCATCGACCCATTGGCCTGCTGCGATGGCGGCATTCATCTTTTCGACCTCGATCGGCGTATGGCTGACGACCTTGAGCAGCGCCTTGTGACTCCAGACGTCGTGTTCGAGCGGGGCGATGTTGAGGTCGCCGACGAGAATCGCATCGCGGCGATGGGTCTGCGCTTCTTTCGCCCACGCCGCCATTTCATCGACGAAATCGAGCTTGTGGCCAAATTTCGGATTGATGGCGCGATCGGGCTCGTCGCCGCCGGCCGGAACGTAGAAATTGTGCAGCTCGGTCTCGCGCGCGCCGACATTCACGATCACCGACAGATGGCGCGCGTCGCCCTTCTTGCAGTAATCGCGGCGGTCTGCGCGCGCCAGCGGCACGCGCGCAACGGTGGCGACGCCGTGATAGCCCTTCTGGCCATTGATCTCGATATGCTCGTAGCCAAGCTCGCGAAAGGCCGAATGCGGGAACTCGGCGTCGCGCACCTTCGTTTCCTGCAGACACAGGACATCGGGGCTGTGTTCGCGCAAATATCGCGCGACGATCGGCATGCGCAGCCGGACGGAGTTGATGTTCCAGGTCGCGACCTTGAGCGCGCCTTTCGACGATGCGGGCTTGTTCATCAATGCGCTGCTTGCAACGGCGCGAGCAGGCGCGCGAGATCGGACAGCCGCTCGTTCAGCGTTTCGCGAATGCGCGCAGCGCTGCGCGGATATTCCTGCAGCACGCGGCGGAACGTGTCGCGCGGCAGGTAGAGCGCGGCGCATTCCTCGCAAGCGTAAACGCAGCCTTCGAATTCGATCGGCGCGATCATCGCGAGTTCGCCGACGAGCGCGGGGGCGCGCAGGATTTTCACGGGATCGCCTTCGGGCTCGGGGCCGGGAAAGACGGCGAGCGTGCCCGCGCTCAACAGCGTGCCGCCGCCGAGCCGGCCCGACATGGCGACGACATCGCCGGCGGCGTAGAATTTCTGTTCGCCCGAAAATGCGAGCAGGCGCAAGGCGTCGGGCTCCAGATGCCGGAACACCGAAAGCTCCCTGAACAATCTGATGTCGCCCTCAAGCGCCATGCCGCCTCTTTCCTATAGCGCCAGACGATAGCCGCCGTCCTCGCTCACCAGTTGCGCGTCGATTTTCTTGCGCAGGCGGTGAATATGCGTCTCGAGCGTGCGAGTCGCAACGCGGCCGTTATACCCCCAGACTTCGCGCAAGAGAATCTCGCGCGAGGCCGGCAAAGGGGCCCTGCGGTGGAGAAAGGCCAGAATCGCCGCCTCTTTTTCCGTCAGCCGGCGGCGGCCACGCGGACTTTCGACGATTTTGGCGGCCGGGTGGAACAGCGCATCGCCGATGGCGAGCGGGCGGGCGGCGGCGAGCGCGCCGGCAAGATGGGCGCTGAGCGCGGCGTAACGCAGCGGCTTTTCCAGCGCGCCGGCGCCGCTGCCCGGCTCGGCCAGCAGCAGGACCGGGCCGTCGAAACCGGCCGCACGCAGCCGCTCCTGCGCGCTGGCGCAGGGCGCATCGAGGATCGCGGCGGCGAGGCCCTCGGCGGCGCCCGCCTCCTGCGTCGAATGCGCCTCGACCACGCGGAACCCGTCGCGCGCCAGCAGTTCGGCGAGCGCGCTGCGCAGCGCCGCATCGGGCGAGGCGGCCAGAATGAGGGGGCTTTCGGGCATGGTATTGTGTCTTCGATTCGACCCTAGCGCGCGGCGCGTTTACGTCAAATGGATCGCATGAGGATTAAAGGTCTGACCTTGCGCGGGGGCGCGGCGGGCGCGCCGTTCCGGCTCGTGGCGGGCAATGGCTGGTCGATGCGCTGCGCGATCGGGCGCGGCGGATTGACGCGCAACAAGCGCGAGGGCGACGGGGCGACGCCGCGCGGAAGCCGTCAGATTCTCGGATGGCTGTTTCGGCCCCATCCTGCTGGACCGCCGCGCGGCGCCTTGCCCGCGCGCGCGATCCGGCGCGATGCGGGCTGGTGCGATGCGCCCGCCAGCGGCGCCTATAATCGTCCGGTGCGTCTGCCTTTTGCGGCCAGCTGCGAGGAATTGTGGCGCGCAGATGGCAAATACGACGCGGTGGGCGTGCTGGATTACAACATCCGCCCGCGCCGCAAGGGCGCAGGCAGCGCCATATTCTTCCACATCGCCGACGCCGATTATGGACCGACCGCCGGCTGCCTGGCCGTCAGCGCGGCCGATATGCGCAAGCTGACGGCGCGGCTGGCGCGGCGGGCGATCGTGCGGGTCTGAGCCGCCTCGCTTCACAATTGCGTCACGGGGCCTGTAGACTATCTCTCCAAAGGTCAGATTCGCTGGCGTTTGCGCCGGCGCATTGGGTGGAGAAAAGCGTGACGGCGCATTTCCAACCGCAGGTGTCGCCTGAAGCCTGTCCGGCGTTGGTTCTCAACGCCGATTTCAGGCCGCTGTCCTATTACCCGCTTTCGCTCTGGTCCTGGCAGGACACGATCAAGGCGGTGTTTCTCGATCGCGTGAACATTCTTTCGCATTACGATCGCACGGTGCGCTCGCCGACGCATGAGATGCGCCTGCCATCCGTCGTTTCGCTGAAGACCTACATAAAGCCGGTGCGCCATCCCGCTTTCACGCGCTTCAACGTTTTCCTGCGCGACCGGTTTACCTGTCAGTATTGCGGCGGGCGCGACGATCTCACGTTCGATCATGTGATTCCGCGCTCGAAGGGCGGCACGACTATCTGGGAAAATGTCGTCGCCGCCTGTTCGCCCTGCAATCTGCGCAAGGCCGATCGTCTGCCCGACGAAGCGCATATGTGGCCTGCGACCAAGCCCTATCAACCCGAGATCAGCGATCTGCATCGCAACGGACGGTCGTTTCCGCCCAATTACCTGCATGAAAGCTGGATGGATTACCTTTACTGGGATTCCGAACTCGAGCCGTGAGGCGCAAGACTTGCGCTGTGCGATTCCAGCTTCAGCGCATGCGCCCTGGCGCGCGCGGGCGTTTTTGGCGTCGCGGATGCATTGTGCCTTGGCTGGTCGAATTCAACCACGACATCGGCGCCGTCGACAGGAGGAGCGGCGAGGCGAGCGATAAAAGCCGCTTTCTCGCCGGGTCCGAACTGCTGCTTGGGCGGGCGGGCCGACCATGTGTAGATTTGCGCGCCATCGGGGCCGCGCACAGAAACCTTGACGAGCGGGGCGGTGAGCGTGACAGCGCCGGCGTTGGCCATGTCGCCATCGACGATGAGGATGCGGCGCGATTCATCCATGACGATGCGCGCGCCGACATGCGACAGCGCAAAGCCAACCAGATTGACCGGCAGGCCGACCGCTGCGTAAACGCCGGCGGCGCGCGGGACGAGGCGCGTAACGGGATTGCGCAGGCCGACAAGCGCCATGCCAAGCATCAGCGCCGCGCCCAGCGCCACCCAGGGCGTGCGCCTTGCCGCCGCCGCAGCGAGCGCATGGTCGTCCTGCGCATAAAGTGTGGAATGCAAAGCTCGGCGCGCCTTTTCAGTCTTCGTTGATAGATGGCCGCTTTATGGTTAATTGCGCGTTAAGGGCGGGGACGGATTCTGCGGCCTGGAGGCACGCGATTTGGTTCGGTTCGAGAATGTCGGTCTGCGCTATGGCATGGGTCCTGAAGTGCTTCAGGACCTTTCGTTTTCCATTGAGCCCGGCACGTTTCAATTTCTGACGGGCCCGTCGGGCGCGGGCAAAACGTCTCTGATGCGGCTGATGCTGCTGTCGCTGAAACCGACGCGCGGCCTCATCAGCCTGTTCGGACAGGAGGCGACGCAGCTCGATCAGGACCGGATGACGGCGTTGCGTCGCCGCATCGGCGTCGTGTTTCAGGACTTCCGGCTGCTCGATCATCTGACCACTTACGAGAATGTCGGCCTTCCGCTGCGTGTGCGCGGGAAGGAAGAGGCGGTCTATCGCGCCGAAGTGGTCGAACTTCTGAAATGGGTCGGGCTCGGCGACAGGATGCACGCCTATCCGCCGGTGTTGTCGGGCGGCGAACAGCAGCGCGTCGCCATAGCGCGCGCGCTCATCATGCAGCCGGAGCTTTTGCTTGCGGACGAGCCGACCGGCAACGTCGATCCGACGATGGCGCGCCGCCTCATTCGCCTGTTCGTCGAGTTGCAGCGCAGCGGCACTTCCGTGATCGTGGCGACGCATGACCTCAGTCTCATGGATCAGTTCGACGACGCGCGTCGGCTTGTGCTCGGCGAGGGGCGGTTGCACATCTATGAATGACATGACCGACGATATGCAGCGCGACGCCATGAACGCGGATTTTCCGCCAGCCGAAACGCGCGTCAGCCTGCTGGGCGCGCGCCCGGCCGAAACGCCGCTTGTGCCGCCAGAGACGATTGCAGGCCGGGCGCTGGTGTTCGTCGTCGCGATCATGACGTTTCTGGCCGCGCTCGCCATGGGCGGCGCCATTCTTGTCTCGCAGGCGAGCGCGGACTGGCGCTCGGCGGTTTCGCGCGAAACGACAGTGCAGGTGATGCCGGCGCCCGGGCGCAACATCGAAACGGACGTGGGCGCTGCGCAGGAGCTGCTCGCCGACACGCCCGGCGTGGCCGAAGCGCGCGCCATGTCTAAAGCCGAATCGGAGAAGCTGCTCGAACCCTGGCTCGGCGGCGGCCTCAATCTCGACGACCTGGCGGTGCCGCGCATGATCGTCGTCAAACTGTCCGGCGCGCCGATCGATCTCGTCGACATTCAGGCGCGGCTGTCGCGGGTTGCGCCGACAGCGACGCTGGACGATCACCGCATGTGGTCGGAGCGGCTTGCGCGCATGGCCAATGCGCTGGTGATGGTCGCCATCCTGTTGCTTGCGCTGGTGCTGACGGCGATGACGGTGGCGGTGTATTTTGCAACGCGCGGCGCGATGGCGGGCGCAAAGGACATTATCGAGGTGCTGCATTTCACCGGCGCCACCGACGGCTATATTTCGCGCGAATTCCAGCGGCATGTGCTGGGGCTTTCCACGCGCGGCGCGATGATCGGCGGCGGGCTCGCCGGCGCGTTCTTCTATCTGGCGGGCCTTTTTTCGCGCCGTCTGACCGCTTCGCCCGGCGGGCAGGTGGAGGCGCTGTTTGGCTCGTTTTCCATTGGCTGGCTCGGCTATTTCGCGATCGCCATTATCGCGCTCGCCAGCGCCGCCATCGCGGGTCTGACCTCGCGAATCGTCGTTTTCCACCGTTTGAGAAACCTGTCGTGACCGATCGAGAGCAAGACGCAACGCCGCAGCCGCCCGCATCTTTCAGCGTGATCGTGCGCTCGGCGGTCTTCAATATTTTGTTCTACATCGTGCTCGTCGTTTTATGCGTGACGAATTTTCCGCGCATGGTCATGGGGCGCATCGCGGTGCTTGATCTCGCCCGTCTTTGGGCGCGCATTTCCATCTGGCTGCTCCGCGTCGTCTGCAAAATGAATGTGGAATTCAGGGGGCTGGAGAACCTGCCGGAAGGCGGCTACATCCTCGCGCCCAAGCATCAGTCGGTTCTTGAAACTTTCGCGATCACGCTGCTCGCGCGCGATTTTTCCTATATTCTCAAACACGAACTGATGTGGATTCCGTTTTTCGGCTGGTACCTGAAAGCGGCCGATCAGATCGGCATCAACCGCAGCAGCGGTTCTTCCGCGCTGAAACAGATCACCGAGAAAACCGGCGCCGCCATGAAGGAAGGGCGCGTCATCTTCATTTTTCCCGAAGGCACGCGCCGCCCGGTGTTCGGCGCGCCGAAATATAAATACGGCGTCGCTCATCTTTACAGCGAGCTCGATGCAACCGTCGTGCCGGTCGCGCTGGACACCGGCCTTTTCTGGCCGCGTCGCACCTTTTTGCGCCGGCCCGGAACCGCCGTGATAGAGGTGCTGCCGGCGATGCCGCGCGGCCTTGAGAAGGAAGCGTTTCTGAGCGCGCTGCAAGAGCGGCTCGAAACGAAAACGAATGCGCTGATCGCAGAAGCGGTCGCCGCCGATCCCTCCATTGCGCCGCGTTCCGCTGCGGCGCCGGCTGACGCAGCGAATCGATCGTAAGGCTTGCGAAAGGCCTCGCAGCTAGCCTCACGCCAACTGCGAGGCGCGCATGACAACGCTTTCATCCTATCTCACCGTCGCCAACAATCTGGCGAAGTGGCAGCAGATCACTGCGAAATCGGCGGCGGTGACGACGCAGACGAAATATTTTCAGGCCAATATCGGTTCCGTGAAATCGGCGGCCGATCTGGTGAAGAATCCGCGGCTGTTCAATTACGCCATGACAGCTTACGGGCTTGGCGACCGCACCTATGCGAAGGCGCTGATGAGCCAGGTGCTGCAACAGGGCGTGTCCAGTTCGACAGCGCTCGCCAACAAGCTGAACGACCCGAAAATTCTTGCTTTCGCGAAGGCGTTCAATTTTGCGAGCAATGGCGCGCAGACGACATCTTCATCGACGCTCGTCAGCAATGTCGTCGCCGCCTATACCGAAAACCAGCTCGAGACCGATCAGGGCCAGAGCAATCCGGGCGTTCAGCTCGCGCTCTATTTTCAGCGCAATGCGCCCAAGGTCACCAGCGCCTATGGTCTGCTGGCGGACAAGCAATTGCTGCAGGTCGCGCAGACCGCGCTCGGCATTTCGTCGATGACTTCCGTCGAGCCGATCGACACGCAGGCAAAGATGCTCGCCGCGAAGATCAATTTTGCCGATTTTCAGGATCCGGCGAAACTGCAGAAATTCATTTCGCGCTTTGCCGCGATGTATGATTCCAACAATCCCAATGCGGGGTCCGGCAGCGCGCCGGCCAATGCGCTGTCGCTGAGCTTCTCGCAAGGCGCTGGCGCTGGTCTCAACGACATGCGCCTGATGACGAGCATGCTGGGCTATCGCTCGTTCTGAGGGGTGGTTTCAGCTTTTTCGCCAGCCGAAAAAGGCGACCGTCGACAGGAAGAAGGCGGCGATCGCCTGCCATGTCGACATGGACAGGCCAAGAAGCCGCAGCGCCACTTCGTCGCAACGCACGACTTTCGTTTCCTGCATCTGTTTGAGAAAATCGCCGGCGTCGCGCGCGGCTTGATAGGCGCCTGTGCAGGCTTCCGGACCACGCCAGTAATGCAGTTCGACGCCGGTGTGATAGAGGCCGAGCAACCCGTTGGCGAAAAACAACAGCGCGAACGCAGCCAGCAGCGCGCTGGCTGCGTTCGTTTTGCCGCCGCGCGCCGTCAGCGCCGCTGCGCCCGCCAGCGGAACGCCGATGTAATAGGCCCATCGCTGCAACAGACAGAGTTCGCAGGGCTTGTACCCGAGACTTTCGATGATCAGCGCGCCGGCGATGGACAGGAGCGCGACGACGAAAATCGCCGTTGCAGCGCGCTGGGGGTCGAGCCTCGTCAACATGCGCCGCTGCCGCCCATGCGCGAAACCAGCCAGAAGCCGAAAACGATCATGAAGAGGATGAGCCCCATGAAAACGGCGAAATGGCGGTCGAGCGCAGCTTTGATCGGCTCGCCGAAGCGGTTGAGGATGCCGGCGAGAATGAAAAACCGTGCGCCGCGCGTAATGAGCGACAGAAGGATGAACAGCGCAAAATTATAGCCCGCAAAACCCGAAATGATGGTGACAAGCTTGTAGGGAATTGGCGTCAGTCCCTTCAGCAGGATGATGATCCAGCCGTATTTGTCGTAGCAGCCGCGCAGCACGTCCGCTTTCGAATCATAGCCGTAAAAGTGAATCAGCCACTGGCCGACGGTGTCGTAGAGGCCCGAGCCGATGAAATAGCCGAGCGCGCCGCCGGTGACGGAGGCGATGGTGCAGACGATAGCGTAGAACCAGGCTTTTTGAGGCCTGGCCAGAGACATCGGCGCCAGAATGATGTCGGGCGGCAACGGAAAAAACGAGCTTTCCGCAAAGGCGATCGCCGCTAGCGCCCATGTCGCGCGCGGGCTGTCGGCCAGCGACAGGGTCCATTGATAAAGTCGTTTGAACATGAGGGCGCCGCTTTTGGAATCGCGGCCCGCATAGCACCGCGCGCCGGCCCGCGCCAGCCCGGTTGACGCGCGGCCTTCGGCGGCTATGATCCGCGCGCTTTTCGGCCCCCGGCCGGCAAGGCCCCTGTGGCGGAATTGGTAGACGCGCTCGACTCAAAAAGGGGTTTGTCTACCAATCCACAGGAAATCACGACGAGTTGAAATCGTCGTGTTTTCAAGGGGCTGATGGGGTGGGAGTGTAGGGTGTTCAAATCGCCGGAACGGCGCTAGGTGCAGCATAGGAGCTGTGAGCCTTGGCTGGAATCGGCGGCAAAGTGCGGGCGTGGCGGAATTGGTAGACGCAGTGGATTCAAAATCCACCGTTGGCAACAATATGTCGGTTCGAGTCCGACCGCCCGCACCAGTCTCTCTTCGCCGGGTTGCGAGTTGATTTCGGATAGTTGCATCCGTTGAACTCGAAGCTTTCCCTCATCACCTGCTTTCAAGCCCACCACGATCCGTTTTGCCACCTCGTCGCGTCCAGGCCGTGGCCTGAAAACAGCGCCGACCATCAGGCCATCTCCTTCCCTCGGACCGCACCTGTCTTTCCACGATCGAAGCGAGCGTATCGAAGAGCCAGTGTCGGCAGGACCAGCAGGTTGAGCGCCATCGACGTCATGAGGCCGCCCAGAATAGCGATCGCCATCGGGCCTTCAATTTCTCGCCCCGGCTCGCCCGCACCAAGCGCGAGCGGAAGCAAGCCGAGGCCTGTCACCAGAGATGTCATGAGGATCGGAACGAGTCGATCCGCCGCACCCTCGACGGCAGTTTCGAGAACCCACGCGCGGCCTTCGACCATAACGAGATGTTCGTAGTGCGAAATCATCAGGATGGAATTGCGCAATGTGATGCCGAACAGGGTTACGAAGCCGACCAGAGATCCGAGCGAGAGCAGTCCGCCGGTCAAAGCGACCGCAAAGACCCCGCCCACGAACGCGAATGGCAGGTTGACCAGAATCAGAACAAGGTTGCGCCAGTGGCCGGTGACAATCGAAAGCAGAAGAACGATGCCGAATGCAGCCAGCAGTGTATTCACAAGCAGATCACGCTGCGACTGAGCTTGTGCCTCGGCAGCGCCGGCGAACTCCACGTGTGCTCCGGGTGGCAACACGACTTCTTTGGCGATCTTGCGCTTGGCGTCACTGACAAAGGACGCGAGATCACGTCCGCTTACGTTCGCGGTCACCGTCTGAACGCGCTGCGCGCCTCGATGCAAGACCTGATACCGACCGGATGTTTCGTAGACATCGGCCACCTGCTTCAGAAGAACGTAGGCTCCGCCCGACGTCCGCAGAGGGAGATCGCCAATCTGCGTGAGCCTGACGCGCGCCTGTGCGTCGAGGATCACGGTCACATTGAAGACCGCATTGCCTTCATATGCCTGCCCGACGACATCACCCTGATAAGCTGTGCGGATCAGATCGAGCACTTCGACGGCATCGAGTCCCCATCGCTGCAGGTCGGCGGGACGTAGCGTCACGTTGATCTGCGGCATCCCTCGCGGAGATTGTTGCTGGACATCCACGGCGCCTGGAACCTCGCTCAACTCGCGCGCTACGTCTCGCGCGGCTCTCTCCAGTGAATCGAGATCGGCCCCGTACACGTTCACGGCCAGCGCGGCGGTAAAGCCCGATACCGTTTCCTCCACCCGCTCCGCCAAATAGGTCTTGAGCGAGAAACTGATGCCGGCGAACTTCGCAAGGGCTTCTCGCATGTGCGCTTCGGCCACGGTTTGATCGTGGCCGGAAAGCCCCGGCTGTAGGTCAACCTCGAACTCGCTGTAGTGCGGACCTACGGTATCCACGCCGGCTTCGGCACGCCCTGCGTGCTGTGCGACGCTGCGCACGCCCGGAACCTTTCGGAGGGCTTCAGTGATCAGGCCTCCGATCCGAAGTGACTCGTCGAGCGAAGTGCCCGGTATCGCCGAGACGTGGAGGATGAGATGTCCTTCTCGCAAGTCGGGCAGGAAAGTACCGCCAAAGAACGGCAACATCGCCGCGCCCGCGATGGTAAGGGCAAAGGCTGTTGCGACGACGAGCCTCGGAAAGCGCTCAATGCGCCGGAGCAGCTTTTCATAATAGCCGCGCGACCAGCGAACCACTGGCGGGTCCCGATGCTCCCTTCGGTTCTTTCCGACGAGTAGCAACATCGAAAGCGCGGGCGTAACGGTCAGCGCGACCGCGAGGGAGGCGAGCACCGCAAGGATGTAGGCGATACCCAAAGGCCCGAACAGACGTCCACCGACGCCTGAGAGCGTGAGGACAGGAAAGAACACCAGCAAGACAGCGAAGGTCGCGTACACGACGGCGCTGCGGACCTCGAGGATCGCGTCGAACACGACGCGGCCCTCGGCTCTCGGTTCAGCCAATCGGCGATTCTCGCGCAATCGGCGCACGACGTTCTCGACGCCGATCACCGCGTCATCGACCACCTCGCCGATGGCAATGGCGAGCCCACCGAGTGTCATGGTATTGAGGGTCTCACCCATCCATTGCAGGGCAAGCACCGCCGCGACCAGCGAGAGCGGGATCGCGGTACAACTGATGATCGAGGTACGCCAGTCGAACAGGAAAAGGAACAGAATGATGATCACCAGCGCGCCCCCGATCAGGAGGGCGTGCAGCACGTTTTGGGTTGCCGTGTCGATGAAATTGGCCGGCCGAAACAAATCGGCATGAAGTTGAACCTTTTCACGCTCAAGCGCCGGTCGCAGTTCTTGCAGCGCAACTTCCACCCGCGTTGTGACTTCCCGCGTGTTGGCTCCGTATTGCTGGCTTAACATCAGCACGATGCCTGGCCTGCCATTGATGAGAGCAGCGCCGATCGGCGGTTCGGGAGCCACAACGACGTTCGCGACGTCCCCGAGCACCACGCTTGCGCCGCCTTCATGCATCAGAACGGTGCGGGCGACTTGCTCCGGTGTCAACGACTGGCCAAAGGTCTGGAGCGTAATGCGCTGATTGACCGTGTCTACGAAACCGGCGCCCCGCACCCCTGTGGCCTTGCGCGCGGCGGCCAGGACGTCATTCATGCCAACCCGAAACCGGATCAGATCGTCCGGGCGGACCTGCACCTGTAGGGATCTCACGTCTCTGCCGTAGGTCGAAACTTGCGCGACACCTGGCACGGCCAACAGGCGCCTCGCCACGGTCCAGTCCGCGATGGTGCGCAAATCCATTAACGAGCGCTGATCGGACGTCAGACCGATGACCAGAACCGTGCCGGCGGTTGGGGTCAACGGGGTCATCGCGGGAGGTTGGACGCCCTGCGGGAGCCGGGTGGCGATCACCGCGACGCGCTCGTTCACGAGTTGGCGCGCGCGGTAAATCTCGCTGCCGGGGCGGAATACAACCGTGATGACCGACAAGCCCTGAATCGAGGACGAACGCATACTTTCGACGCCCGCCAATCCGTTGATGGACGTTTCGATCGGCTGGGTGACAAGAATCTCGACTTGCTCCGGGCTCAGCCCGGGCGCTTCCGTCTGAATCGCGACTTGCGGTGGCGCGAATTCGGGGAAGACGCCATACTTGGCGCTCGCAAGCGAATACAATCCGTAGCCCAACAGCGCGCACGCCAAAGCGAGCACGATTCCACGGAAGCGAATGGCAGACGAGACCAGAGCTGCTTGGGGCCCCGCGTGGGTGCCGAGATCGCCGTCAGTCATTGTCGGCGTTGCCTCGAAGCTCGCTCTTGGCCTCCTCGGAAAGGAGGACCTGCGCGCCACGGGTCACGATTTCCGCGCCGGCTGGAAGGTCTCGCACGACATAATCGTCGTCGGAGACCGGTTGGTCAGTGCTGATCGGGTGCCGCTTGAACGCCTCGGGACCGACGCGCAGGTACACCCAGGAGCGTCCCTGCCAGCGCACGATGGCTGTGTCCTCGACGAACACTCCGTCGTAGGTCTTGCCAGACGGCACATACACCGTCGTGTTCATTCCTGGCAGCAGGCCGCTGTCCCCCTGCGCCGTGAAGAAGTAGCTCACGCCCTGAATGCGCGCATCCGTCCGGGTTGCCGGGGAGAGGTACTGAAGGTCGATGTTGGCGTCGCGCGCGGGTGCCTGTGCGAGGGCCGTCCGAGGAGGGTCCGCCAAGGTGACGCCGGGCTGTAGCGTCACCTGAACCAGAAACCTTTCACGCTCAATCAGCCGGACAACGGTTGGCGAGCGCTCGACGATTGCTTTGCCGATCAGCGGACCCCACTCCTGTTGCGCCGTCGCCGCCAAGGTCCTCACCTGCGATTCAGCGGCCGTCAGCGCGGCCTGTTCAGCACGGAACGTTCCCTCGGCGGCTTCGGCATCCTTCCTGGGAAGCGCTGCGGACTGCGCCAGATTCTTCGCGCGCTCGAATGCGCTCCTTGCGACGTCGAATCTTGCCTGCGCCATCTGGAGCTGCGCTTGGGCATTGGCATAACTGTTCGTGAGTTCAGTTACGCGGGCGATATCCAGGACGGCGCCGTAGGCACGGAACTGCTCGGGATGGGGTTCCACGATCAGCTCTGTGGTCTGAAGCCCAACCTGCTTCTGCTGTTCCGGAGAAAGCTTGACCATTGTCGGGTCGCCTGCGGCGGAATCGGTCGGCTGCGACCGAGCGGCGGGCTGAGCCTGCCCGATTTGGACGGCGCCGCCCCAAATGGTCAGCACAAGCAGCGCTACGCGGAGTGCGGCCACGGCGCGCATTTGTTGGCAAGACATATATGGCCAGCCTCGATTTTTTGGAATATATGGACAGATAAAATGTTACGGCCGTAACATCTATCGTGGATATTGAATCGGTTCAAGGAGCGACTGTCAGGGGACCGGCCAAGGTTTCCGAAGTCGAATCAAAAATCATGACAACAGAACACAGCCGCGCAAAAAGAGTGCGCCGCCCGGAGATCAAACAAGGGCCGCAGACCGTCAGGTTGAAATCCGAAAAAGCCCGCCAAGGCGGTTCTCGGTCCTGGCTGCTTCTGACGTACAAGGTGCCCGCTGAACCGGCAAAGCGACGCATCGCGTTATGGCGCAAATTAAAGGCTATGGGGGCCATCTATCTGCAAAATGGCGTGTGCTTGTTACCCAAGATTGACACACATGAGCGGCGTTTGAAGGTCCTGCAGAACGAGATCTCCGAGATGGATGGCGACGCAGTGCTTCTCGAAACCGTGGGGCTTGACCACACGCAGGAGCAGAAGGTGATCGCTCGATTTTCAGCCGAGCGGGATGAGGCCTATCGCGAATTCATCAGCCGCTGCGACGACTTTGACGGCGAAATAGCGAAGGAGCGCGGAAACGGGAAGTTCACCTATGCCGAGGTTGAAGAAAACGAAGAGGATCTGACGAAGCTGCGCGCGTGGATCGAGAAAATCATCCGTCTCGACTTCTACAATGCCTCCCTCCGCTCCGAAGCTGAGGAACGACTCGCTCGTTGCGCAACCCTGTTGGATGACTATGCGCGCGAAGTATTTGAGGCGCAGGACGAAAACCGCTCAAGCAGCTCAAGCACCAATTCCACCTGAAGCAGTTGGCCGCCTACAGCTGTGAAGCCCTTCTCGACAACTATGCCCGGCGCGCCTTCAACGCTCACGAAGAGAACCGATGAGATGGATAAGATTACGGAGAAGACCCTGGTCTCCGGAGAGCGGCAGAGCATTCCAGCCGGCGTGTGGGCTCTGGGCTTCGTCTCGATGCTGATGGACATCTCCTCGGAGATGATCCACGCGTTGTTGCCCATCTACATGGTGACGGTGCTCGGGACTTCGACGCTGGCCGTCGGCATCATCGAGGGCATCGCCGAAGCGACCGCCTCGATTACAAAGGTTTTTTCGGGCGCTCTCAGCGACTGGCTCGGCAAGCGCAAGTTTCTCGCCGCCCTTGGCTACGGGCTCGCCGCTTTCACCAAGCCGATCTTTCCGCTCGCTTCCTCACTCGATTGGCTCGTCGCCGCGCGCTTTATCGATCGCGTGGGCAAGGGCATCCGTGGCGCGCCGCGCGATGCACTCGTTGCCGACATCGCGCCGCCCGAACTGCGCGGCGCCAGTTTCGGCCTGCGCCAGTCGCTCGACACGGTGGGCGCCTTCATCGGCCCGCTTCTCGCCATCGGTCTGATGTGGCTGACGGCGGACCATTTCCAGACCGTGTTCTGGATCGCCGTCATTCCGGCTTTCCTATCGGTCGCGCTCATTCTCGTCGCCGTGAAGGAGCCGGAGCGGTCGAAGGAGCTGCGCAAAGTCCGTATGCCGCTGCATCGCGCGGAACTGCGCCGCCTCGGCTCGGCCTATTGGTGGGTCGTAGCAGTCGCGGCGGTGTTCACGCTCGCGCGCTTCAGCGAAGCCTTTCTCGTCCTGCGCGCCCAGTCGATCGGCCTGCCGCTGGCGCTCGTCCCGATCGTGCTAGTGCTGATGAGCCTTGCCTATTCGCTCTCGGCCTATCCGATCGGCATTCTGTCCGACCGGATGGACCGGATGACAATCCTGATCCTCGGCATGGTCTTACTTGTCCTCGCCGATCTCACACTCGCTTTCGCCACCTCCCTTTTGGGAATCGGCTTCGGTGTCGTGCTCTGGGGCCTGCATATGGGCTTCACCCAAGGGCTTTTCGCGACACTGATCGCTGAGGCTGCTCCCGGCGAGCTTCGAGGTACCGCCTATGGCATGTTCAATCTCGTCACCGGTCTGATGCTGCTGGCCGCCAGCGTGATAGCCGGAACACTCTGGGATGCGATCGGACCGCAAGCGACCTTCCTCGCAGGCGTTGCTTTCGCCGTGCTGACCACGTTGGGTCTGCTGCTTGTTCGCGGCCGGCTGAAAGGTCTACGCCAAGTCTGACAAGAACATCATTCACGCTATGCACCGACATGTCCGTAAGGTGCCGACAACGAGATGAGGATTTAGCTTTGCAGCTATACGACGTCGACGCCGCAACGACTCGCGCCATCAACTGCCTCGCCGGAGCGAGCGCCACGATCGATTTCCTGATGATCTGGGTCTCGGCGGTCGGCATCCCGCTTCTTGTCCTGGCTGTCGCCGGACAATGGTGGCGAGGTCCGGACAGATCGCATAACAGGCACGTTCTCGTCGCCGCTGGGTTTTCCTTTCTCCTTGGCCTTGCGATCAACCAGATCATACTGTTGTTCGTCCATCGGATACGGCCATATGATGGCGGCATCACGCATCTTCTGATCGACCGTAGCGTCGATCCGTCATTCCCCTCCGATCACGCCACTGCGACCTTCGCCGTCGCGGCAGCCTTCCTGCTACACGGCATGCGGCGACTTGGTCGGTGGTTCCTAGCCGTCGCCGTGCTTGTGACGATCTCCCGGGTCTATGTCGGAACGCACTATGTCGGCGACATTCTCGGCGGGGCCTCGACCGGGATTGTCGCTGCCATTCTGGTCCGCTCACTCTATCGGGAAGGAACGCGGGCCGATCGGCTGATCACCAGCATTCTTTAGCGCCAGTGTGATAGTGGCGACGTCCAGCTATTTCGTGAGCCGCATTAAGATGGTCGATGAGCCGTCGTAAAACCTGCGGCAAGCCAGAGAAGAAGACGCCCCAGTTATCTTGGTCGCAGTTGAGCTTGGGGCGATAGAGCTTCGATGATCCGACAATCGGCAACGGTGCCGCAGCGGCATTGATCGATCATACTATCCAATTCGCGACGCAACGCGCGCAAGTCGGCGATCTTTCGGTCAACCTCGGCCCGGTGTTCTTTTGCGATCGCATCGACGGCGTCGCAAGACCGGTCGCGCTGATCGGCCAGATCGAGCAATGCGCGCACCTGGTCGAGCGAAAATCCAAGGTCTCGCGAGCGTCGGATGAAGCTGAGGCGAATCAGGTGCTCCGCTCCATAGGCGCGATAATTGCCGGCCGTCCGGCGCGGCGCGGCCAGCAGACCGATCCGCTCGTAATAGCGGATGGTCTCGACCTTGGTGTCGGTTCTGCGCCCCAGTTCCCCGATCGCCAGGAAGTCGCCTGTCATGGCCTTGACCCTATAGTTGCTACAGGGTCCATATGGGTCGTCATGTCGAACTTGTCGAGGTGACCCCAATGGCAGCCAACAGCAAACTTGGCTTGGGCTCCTTGATTTTGCAGCGACTACAGAATGTTGGGTACGCTCAGGAGTCGAGCCACGCTCAAGACAGTTAAGCTATTCAGGAGGTCGCGATGACCGCAGATGCCGGGACAAGGAGCACTTCAGGCCCGTTACGCTTCAAGGTCGACGGCTTGGATTGCCAGAACGAAGTTCGGATGCTTCGTGCCGCGGTCGGTCCGGTCGTGGGTGGCGAGGACAAGTTGTCGTTCGACACCAAGGGCGGCGTCATGGAGGTGGTGGGTCAGAGCGCCCCGGCTCTCGGCGCAATCGAACAGGCGGTCGCCTCCACCGGGATGCAAGCCAAGCTGTTGCCGCAGTCGGACAAGCCGACGGCATCTGCGTGGCTGTTCAAGGTCGAAGGGCTCGATTGCAAGAACGAGGTCGCGATCCTCAAGCGCGAAATCGGTCCACTGGTGGGCGGCGAGGACCGGCTTGCCTTCGACACGACAAAGGGGTTGATGACGGTCGCGCCTCGACAGCGTACTTCGATCGACGAATTCTTGCGCGGCCTCTCAAAGACCGGAATGTCCGGCTCTCTCGTCGGAGATGGTTCCGATGAAGCCGTGTTTCTGCGCGTGCACGGCCTCGACTGCAAGAACGAGGTGGCTGCTCTAACCAGGGAACTGGGACCGCTCGTCGGCGAAGACAACCTCGCATTCGACACTGCGCAGGGCGCAATGACCGTTGCACCCCAGAACCGGGCAACACTCCAGCAGATCGAGCAGGCCGTCGCGCGAACGGGGATGCGAGCTGAGCCGTGGTCGTCGCCATCCGTTGCTGAGCCGGCAACTTGCGATGCCGCAGGCTCCGCGTGCAGTTGCACGGCCGAGGTGCAAGAAGCCCTTAGCCTGCCGCTCCCAACCAATCTGCCTGGCGGCGTCGTCTATCGAATCCACGGCATGGATTGTGCCGATGAGATCGCCGCGCTGAAGCGTGAAGTCGGTCCGCTCGTCGGCGAAGACAGGCTCGCCTTTGACCTCCTCAACGGCCGCATGTCGATCGACATTACACCCGACGCGGCGTTGGAAGCTCGCATCGAGAAAGCCGTCTCTCGCGCAGGTCTGCGCGCAGAGCCATGGACCGAAGGCGTGACCAGCGAAGCCGCGCAGGCAGAAGAACGCCGGCGGCGTATTCAGTCGTGGCTGACAGGCGCAAGCGGCGTTTTCGCCGCGCTCGGCTTTGCGGTGCATGCCTGGCTCGCAGGCGGGATTATCGCTGCCTTCGAGGCCGGCGAACACGCTGTAGGCGCGACGCCGCTGCCGAGCATCATCCTCTATTCGCTCGCGGTGCTCTGTGCCGTGCGCTACGTCGCTCCCAAGGCATGGTTTGCGGCGCGAAGACTGCGCCCTGACATGAATCTCCTGATGGTGATTGCCGTCGCGGGCGCGATCGGCATCGGCGCCTGGTTCGAAGCTGCAACCGTCTCGTTCTTCTTCGCGCTGGCTCTGGCGCTCGAAGCTTGGAGCCTCGGCCGGGCGCGGCGTGCGGTCGCGGCTCTCATGGAGCTCGCGCCGCCGACAGCGCGCATCAAGCTCGAAGACGGGACCGAGCGTGACATTCCGGCCGCCGAGGTCCGTGTCGGCGCTCACATCATCATTCGACCCGGCGACAAGGTTCCTCTCGACGGCCGGGTGGCCGCTGGCGAGAGCGAGGTCAACCAGGCGCCGATCACCGGCGAAAGCGTTCCCGTTTTCAAGTCCGAGGGGGACGAGGTCTTTGCCGGCACCATCAACGGTGAAGGCGCGCTCGATGTCGTGACCACCAAGGCCGCAAACGACACCACGCTCGCGCAGATCATCCGCATGGTCGGCTCCGCGCAGGGCCGACGCGCACCCAGCGAGCAGTGGGTCGAGAAGTTCGCCAGGATCTACACCCCGGTCGTGATGGCACTGGCGATCGCCATTTTTCTGGTGCCGCCGCTGTTGCTTGGCGGTGGCTGGGAGGTTTGGTTCTATCGCGCCCTCGTGCTGCTGGTGATCGCTTGCCCGTGCGCCCTTGTAATCTCGACACCGGTGACGATCGTGGCCGCCCTCGCCGGAGCGGCAAAGCAGGGCGTCCTGGTGAAAGGTGGTGTCCATCTCGAAACGCCGGCGCGCCTGAAGGCAATCGCCATGGACAAGACTGGAACGCTCACCGAAGGGCGTCCGCGGGTTGTGGAGATCGTGGCGCTCGGTAATCGCAGCGAAGGGGACGTTCTTAGGCTGGCCGCGGCCCTCGAGGCCCGCAGCGAGCATCCGATAGCGCGCGCTATTCTAGCAAGGGCAACTGAAGGTGGGATCGCCACGCAACCGGCTGAGGCGGTCCAGGCCATCACGGGGCGCGGCATGACCGGCCGCGTTTCCGGTCGCGAAGTCTGGCTCGGGTCGCGTCGCTACCTCGATGAACGCGCGATCAGCTCGACGGCCATTCTGGAGCGGGCCGACGCTCTTTCCTGGGCTGGCCGTACCATTGTCGCGGTCGGCGACAGCCAGGAGGTCTGGGGACTGATCGCCGTCGCCGACGCTGTGAGGGCTGAAGCCAAGGACATCGTAACCGCACTCCATCGTGCTGGCATCGAAAAGGTCGTGATGCTGACAGGCGACAATCGGGCCACCGCCGAGGCGATTGCCAAGCAGACAGGCATCGACGAGGTTCGCGCGGAACTTTTGCCCGGTGATAAGGTCGCCGCCGTCGAAGACCTGGTTCGGCGCTATGGCGCGGTCGCGATGGTGGGCGACGGAGTCAACGACGCTCCTGCCATGGGCCGCGCCAATCTCGGCATTGCCATGGGCGCGATGGGTAGCGATGCGGCCATTGAAACCGCCGACGTTGCGCTGATGTCGGATGATCTTTCGAGGTTGCCCTGGCTGGTGCGTCATTCACGAGCCACGCTCACCGTTATTCGACAAAATATCGCCTTCTCGATCGCGGTGAAGCTATTGTTCACTGTACTGACCATAATCGGTCTCGCGTCGCTTTGGGGCGCGATCGCCGCCGATGTCGGCGCATCTCTGCTGGTCGTGTCCAACGGGTTGCGCCTTCTCAATCGTGGACAGCGCCAGACGGAAGGTGGCCCAACCGGCGGCGCAAAGGTTCGGACAGATGAGCGCGGGCATTCTGCTGCGGCTAGCCCCGCACCCGCGCATTGAATTAACAGCAGTCGCCTTGTGTTGGGGCGGCCGCTGCCGGCAGAGAAATGCCGACCTGAACTCCAATAATATGAGGAATTGTCGTGGCCGGAAGCTCCCGTCGAGATCGCGCGATATGGGTTGGTGGCGGACTTGCCGCCGCGCTTCTGCTCGATGTCGCTACAAAGTGGTTGATCCTAAATGTCGCCATGGTCTCGCCGCGCACGATCGAGGTTACGCCCTTTTTGAACCTGACGCTCGGCTTCAACACTGGCGTCAGCTTCGGCATGTTCCAAGATATTTTTCTCGAGCGTCCGCTGGTTCTTGCCGGGATCAAAGTGGCGATCACGGTCGGTCTTCTCGTTTGGGCAATGCGGACCCACAGGATTGTTGAAGCCACGGCTCTCGGTTTGATAGCCGGCGGCGGCGCCGGCAACATCGTTGACCGCGTGCATCAAGGCGTGGTGACCGACTTTCTCGATTTTCACGTCGGCAACTGGCATTGGCCTGCCTTCAACATGGCGGACGTTGCGATCAGCACTGGCGTCGCGCTCCTCTTGGCGGGATCACTTTCTTCATCCCGATCGGCGCTCCGCGCGCAGGAAGGGTCCAGTAACGGAAAGCGCTGAGGACGGTCGCGCCGGATATATCCCTGCTCGGCTTGGCGACAGCGGCGGCCGCTGGCGCTATCTCCTTTCTTTCTCCCTGCGTCCTGCCCCTCGTGCCGGGCTACCTGTCCTATGTTGCTGGTGGAGCCGGCGCGACCGGCAGCGGCGGTGCGGTATCCCGGCTTCACATCTTCCGCCCGGCGCTCCTGTTCGTGCTTGGGTTCACGACCATCTTCGTGCTGCTTGGAATCAGCGCGATGGCCCTTGGCGGCGTTCTCCAACGCTTCCAGACGGAAACCAACTTGATCGGTGGGGCTCTGGTCATCGTCTTCGGATTGGCGATGACCGGGCTCCTCCGCCTCCCGATGCTGATGGCCGACCACCGATGGAATGGGCCGCGCCAGGTCAACGGACCGGTCGGTGCCTTCCTGCTGGGCGTGGCCTTTGCCTTCGGTTGGACGCCATGCATTGGCCCGGTGTTAGGCTCGATCCTCACGGTGACCGCGACCTCGTCGGGCAATGGCGCGATTCTTCTCGGAACTTACGGTCTCGGACTCGGCGTGCCGTTTCTTCTCACGGCCATTCTCATGGGAAACGCCGCCGCCGCACTAAAGCGCATGCGCCGCTTCGGTGTCGCACTGAATATCGGCGGGGGAGCCATTATGATCGGTGTTGGCGTCCTGCTGATGACCGGCAGATTGCAGGAAATCGCAATTTGGATGCTGACGACGTTTCCGGCGCTGGGAGCGATTGGTTGATGCGCACGCGGCCGCATTTGATGGGCGGTGTGGTCGAATCTCTGCACGTTAGCTTACTGCAATTTGACCTTCGAGGAAGTAACGGTGGACCATCGCCCAGATAAAATGCGTGCGCTCTTGTTCTTGAATCCGCGGAGTCGCAACGGGAGCGGTCGCGCGGCGAATGACGCCGTTCGACAACTTGAGGTCGGCGGGATCACGCTCACACCAAGCCTGTGCCACAAACCGGAAGAGATGAGGCACGAGATCGCCCGCAGAGCACAAGAAGTCGATTGTGTGATCGTCGGCGGCGGCGACGGAACAGTTAACGCGGCTCTCTCCAGCTTGGTGAATACTGGACTGCCGCTTGGCATATTGCCACTCGGCACGACAAATGACCTTGCTCGGACACTTTGCATTCCGATTGACCCAGTAGCGGCGGCTACAATTATCACCGCAGGTTACAAGCGCCGGATTGATGTCGGCCAAGTCAATGACCAGTTCTTCCTCAACGTTGCGAGCATGGGGCTAAGCGTTGAACTTGCGCGTAGGATGACTGGTAACCTCAAACGGCATTTGGGGCGGCTTAGCTACCCGCTAGCGGCGGTTAAAACCGCAATCTATATGAGGCCCTTTGCAGCTGAAGTCGTTACTACTGACAGCACCATTCAACTTCGAAGCTTGCAGATCGCTGTCGGCAATGGCGTGTATTACGGCGGCGGCATGGCCGTCTACGAGGCAGCGGCAATCGACGACCAATGCTTGGATTTCTACAGTGTTGCGCCGCGACAATTTTGGCAATGGCCGCTCTTCCTGGCTGCCTTTCGACGCGGGCGTAACCGAAATTTGGGCGGCATGCGGGCTTTCTGCAGCTCAGGGCCTCTTGAAGTCCACACGGACCCTCCGCTCCCAGTCAATACCGACGGTGAAATTACGACCTTCACGCCCGCCAGGTTCACATTGCTGCCGCTAGCATTGGCAGTGTTTGCGCCGGCGGCTCGGGCCCGACACCAATGACGCCGATGTGAAGGGCGGCGCTTCGTGCCCTAAAATCGTGGTAGTGTTGCGCCCTGAAACTTGATATTGCAGGCCTCGATGAAGCGAACATCTACCCAGAGAGGGACGACCCGGGCATCGGCTTTTCGCCGGGTGCTGATGGCGTTCCTTGCTGCGGTATATCTGGTGGTTGGATTTGCGGGCGAGATTGCGTGCGCGGAGGAAACCCTCGTCTCGACCAGCATAAGTGCCGCTTCTGACAAGGCCGACGAAGGCTCGAAAAAGGCCCCGACGGTGGTCGAGCATTGTCCCACTTGCGCCCCCATCACCGTGCCCGTAGCCGCGTTAGTCTACATACCGGCCAGCATGTCCCTGCAAATGTCGTTCTCAAGCGACACTGCTGTTGACCTTGAAGCGCGCCTGCCGGAGTTGCCACCCCCCAAACATCTGATCTGAAGCCTTAGCCGCAGCGCGCAACTCAGTCGCGTTGTAGTCTTTTCGCTATTCAGGTCGGTAATATGCTTTTGGTTCGAGTGGCCGTGCGCCTGACGTGCGCACTGCTCATAATAGTTCCCGTCGAGGCTGCCGAACGTTCTTCGCGCGCCATCTCGCTGCCGCAGGCATTACAGCGTGCGTTGGCTGCGAATCCGCGATTGACCGCGGCCGAGCGTGATATCGGCATCGCGGGCGGCCTCCGCGTTCAAGCCGGCGCGCTTCCCAACCCAGAGGCCTCGTTCGAACTCGACAACGCGCTCGGAACGGGGCCGTACAAAGGGGTTCGGTCGGCCGAGACGACCCTGCAGCTTAGCCAACTCGTCGAACTGGGCGGCAAGCGGGAAGCACGCGTTGCGGCCGGCGAGGCCGGCATCGGCATGGCCGTCTGGCAGCGGCGAGCGACGCGGCTGGAAGTCCTGTCCGAAACAGCGATTGCCTTCATCACGATCATCAGCGCGCAGCGGCGCATCGAGATCTTCGATGAGCAGATCGCGAGCTTCGATCCGCTGATTCCATTATTGCAAAAACGCGTCCAGGAGGGCGCGTCCTCGCCTGCCGAAACGCTGCGGGCGCAGGTCGCCGCCGACCTATTCCGGGTCGAACGGGAACGCGCCAAAGCGCTGCTGGCCACGGCGCGTCGCGATCTCGCGGTCCTAATGGGGGATGCCAGCCCGCAGTTCGGCAAAGCCGTGGGACGGCTGGCAAGTACCGGTCAGCCGCCACCGTTCAACGCCGTACTCCAGGCGATCGACGCCAATCCGCAATTGGCGCGCTGGACCGCTGTCACCGCGCAGCGCAATGCCGAACTCCTTATCGCCCGGCTGAAGGCCATTCCGGACCTGCGCATTTCGGCCGGCTGGCGGCATTACCAGGACACGAACGACAACGCGGTGCGACTTGGCGTTTCGATCCCGCTTCCGGTCTTCGACCAAAACACCGGTAACATCATCGCGGCACATGAGGCGCTCGCGAAGACGGATGCGGAGCGGGCGATCAACAAGCTGGTGCTGCTCAGCATCGCCGGCCGCGCCTACGATACTCTGACTGGTGCCCTGGCCGAGCTCAAGCTGTTGCGGTCGTCGGTCATTCCCAACGCCCGCAGCGCCGCCGAGACGATCCTCAACGGCTACTCGCAGGGCCGCTTCACCCTGCTCGAATTGCTCGACGTTCGGGGATCGCTGTTGCAGGCGCTGCTGCGCGAACAGGAGGCCCTGCAGAATTTCCATATCGCCGTGGCCACGATCGAAGGTCTCGTCGGCAATCCGTTTTCGCTCACGCACCAGAGTTCCCGATGATGAAGGCTATTGTCCGCTATTCCATGTTCATTCTGATCGCCGCCGCGCTTGTTTACGGCGGCTATCAGATGCTGACGCCCGCGGCGCCGAAACCAACCCCAACAGAAAAGACCGAAAAGGAAGAGCATGCCGACAGCGTCACACTGAGCGATGCCAAGATCGAGACGGCAGGAATAGAGCTTGCGAAAGCATCGTCCGGCGTGCTGCGCGACAGCCTATTACTGAACGGAATGGTCCAGCCCAACCAGGAATCGCTGGTGCAAGTCACGCCCCGATTTCCGGGGATCGTTCGCGACGTGCGCAAACGCATCGGCGACGTGGTCCAAAAGGGCGATGTCCTAGCTGTCATCGAGAGCAATCAGAGCCTAACGCTGTATGAATTGAAGGCGTCGCTCGGCGGTACGGTGATCGATCGCCAGACGACCTTGGGCGAGTACGTCTCCGAGCAGAAACCGGCCTTCGTCGTCGCAGACCTATCGAACGTGTGGGTGGACTTCTCCGTCTACCGCCGCGACCTGAAGCGGGTCAGCATCGGCGACCAGGTGTTCATCGATCCCGCCGACGGCGGCCCCGCGATCGAGGCCAAGGTTTCGTATTTGTCGCCGGTTGGCAGCAGCGACACCCAGAGCGCGATTGCCAGAGCTGTGGTGATGAATTCGAAACAGCGGTTGCGTCCCGGGTTGTTCATCACGGGCCGGCTGACCCTGTCTGCGAAGCAGGTAAGCGTAGCAGTGAAGTCGTCGGCGCTACAGACCTGGGAGAATCGCACGGTCGTGTTCGTCCGCAACGGAGGGAAATTCGAAGCACGGGATGTCGAGGTCGGCGAGCGGGATCCGCAGTTCGTCGAAATCACCTTCGGCGTGCTGGAAGGCGACGTCTATGCCGCGCAGAACAGTTTCATCATCAAGGCTGAACTTGGGAAAGGATCGGGAGACAATGACTGATGACGCTGCAATGACGCTGATCACCGCCCTCATCAGGCCGCACATGGAAGGCCACGTGGTGCGCGCGTTGCATGACTTGCCCGACTTTCCCGGCTTCACTTTCGATGAGGTCCGAGGGCAGGGCCGCGGCCGCGGGCAAGGCGGGGGCTACGTTTCGGCGGATACCGATCTAACCTATCACCACTTTCTGGAAATGAGATTGGTCTGTCGGTCCGAGTTAGCGGATCAGATTTGCGAACGCATCGCGTCGGCTGCCTGGACGGGCAGGAAGGGCGACGGCGTCGTATTCACGACAGCGGTCCATAAATTTGCACGCATCAGGGAAATCGGCCGACACCCGGAGAAGCGCAATGATTGATGGAATTCTTTCGTTTGCCATCCGTCAACGATGGCTTGTGATGATCGGCGTGCTGGGCATGGCCGCCTTCGGCGCCTGGAATTTCACGCGGCTTCCGATCGACGCCGTTCCCGATATCACCAACGTTCAGATCCAGATCAACAGCCGCGCGCCGGGCTATTCGCCGCTGGAAGTCGAACAGCGCATCACGTTTCCGGTCGAGACCGCCATGGGCGGGCTTCCGCATCTCGACAGCACTAGATCGCAGTCGCGATATGGCATGAGCCAAGTCACCGTCATCTTCAAGGATGGCACCGACATCTACTTCGCCAGACAGTTGGTCAACGAACGGATCCAGCAGGTCAAGGACCAGCTTCCGCCCGGGATCGAAACGGCGATGGGGCCGGTCTCGACCGGTCTCGGCGAGATCTATCAGTTCACGGTGGAAGCGAAGTCGGATGCCCGCAAAATGAGCGGCGAGCCCTACACGCCGAGCGATCTGCGCACGATCCAAGACTGGATCATCAAGCCGCAGTTGCGGAATGTACCCGGCGTCATCGAGGTGAACACTGTCGGGGGATTCGAGAAACAATTTCACGTGCTGCCGGATCCCGCGCAACTGATGGCCTACAAGCTCAGTTTCCGCGACGTGATGACGGCGCTGGCGTCGAACAACGCCAACGTTGGCGCTGGCTACATCGAGCGCAACGGTGAGCAATATCTCGTCCGTACACCCGGACAGGTCGCAGATATCGAAGAAATCAAGGAGATCGTGATCGGATCGCGAAACGGCGTCCCGGTTCGGGTTTCGGATGTCGCCGACGTCACGGAAGGCAAGGATTTGCGCACTGGCGCAGCCACGGTGAACGGCAAGGAGGTTGTGCTTGGAACTGCCATGCTGCTGATAGGCGAGAACAGCCGAACGGTGGCGCAGCGCGTGGCGGCCAGGCTCAAGAAAATCGGACGCTCTCTGCCGGACGGCGTCGTTGCACGGGCCGTCTACGATCGGACGCAGCTGGTCGAAGCCACTATTGCAACCGTCGAGAAAAATCTCGTCGAAGGCGCGCTTCTTGTAATCGTGATTCTGTTCATGATCCTGGGGAATTTTAGGGCCGCTATCGCGACCGCGCTCGTCATTCCGCTTTCCATGCTCTTCACCATCACCGGCATGGTGCAAAACAAGGTCAGTGCCAATCTGATGAGTCTCGGAGCCATCGATTTCGGCATCATCATCGACGGTGCTGTCATCATCGTCGAGAACTGTTTGCGCCTGCTGGCAACAGAGCAGCACCGGTTGGGGCGCGTTCTTGACCGCCAAGAGCGATTCGAGACGATCCTGGCGGCATCCCGAGAGGTCATCGGCCCAAGTCTCTTCGGAACGCTGATCATCGGCGTGGTGTACATCCCGATCCTGACGCTCACCGGCGTCGAGGGGAAGATGTTCACGCCGATGGCTTTGACAGTGCTGATGGCGCTTACCGGCGCCAGCATCCTCTCTCTGACGTTTGTTCCGGCGGCCGTTGCCCTCCTCGTCACCGGCAAGGTTTCCGAACATGAGAATTTCTTCATGCGTGGAGCGCGTCGGATCTACACGCCGCTGCTCGCCGCTTCCATCCGCAACAGGTTTGGCGTCGCTGCGATCGCTGCATTGTTGATCGTTGTCTGCGGAATCGCCGCTTCACGGATGGGGGGTGAATTCATTCCAAGTCTCGATGAAGGCGATGTGTCCATGGAGGTGGTGCGAATCCCGGGGACGAGCTTGACGCAGTCGGTTGAGATGCAGGCAATGCTCGAGCGGCGGCTGCTCAAGTTGCCCGAAGTCAAGGAGGTGTTCGCGCGCACCGGCACGGCGGAAGTTGCGACCGACCTGATGCCGCCATCATCATCGGACTGCTACGTGATGCTGAAGCCACGGAAGGACTGGCCCAATCCAGAAAAATCGAAGGCGACTGTGGTTTCGGAAGTTCAGCAGGCGGCCGAAGATGTTCCGGGAAGCGTCTATGGGATTTCGCAGCCGATCCAGCAACGCATGAACGAACTGATATCCGGCGTCAAAAGCGACGTCGGGGTCAAGATATTCGGAGACGATCTCGATGTATTGGTCCAGTCTGCGGCACGGGTGCAGGCCGTTTTGCAGACGATTCAGGGAGCAGCGGACGTAAAGACCGAACAGGCCGCGGGTCTTCCGGTTCTCACGGTCAAGCTCAACCGTCAGGCTTTGTCGCGCTACGGGATCAGCGTCGGTGATGTCCAAAACCTGGTCGAAATCGCTGTCGGAGGAAAGAGCTCTGGGCTGGTCTTTGAGGGCGACCGCCGTTTCAGCATCGTCGTCAGGCTTCCGGAGCATTTGCGCGCGGATATTCAGGCGATCAGGTCGTTACCGATACCGCTACCACCCCTTGAGAACCAATCCAAGGCGGTGCCTGCAGTGTGGGGCCACTCGCCACTTGCCCAGATCCGTTACGTGCCGTTGTCGGAGCTCGCGCAAATCGATCTGGCGCCCGGCCCTAATCAGATCAGTCGCGAAGACGGCAAGCGGCGGATCGTCGTGACCTCGAACGTCAGAGGCCGCGACCTCGGGTCGTTCGTCGCCGACGCTCAGCGCCAGGTCGAGCAAAAGGTGAAGCTGCCGGCGGGTTACTGGATTGGCTGGGGCGGCCAATTTGAACAGTTGGTTTCGGCCACGCAGCGGCTAACGATCGTGGTGCCGATTGCGCTGGCGCTGATCTTCCTGTTGCTCTTCATCAGCCTTGGCTCGATGCCTGACGCGCTGTTGGTGTTCAGCGGCGTGCCGCTGGCCCTTACCGGGGGCATCGTGGCCCTCTTGCTCCGAGGCATTCCCCTATCGATCAGTGCGGGCATCGGCTTTATCGCTCTATCGGGCGTCGCCGTGCTCAACGGCCTCGTTATCATCACGTTCATAGAGCGCCTGCGCAGGGAAGGACACGCCCTTGTGGATGCGGTCCGCGAGGGCGCGCTGACCCGGCTGCGGCCCGTCCTGATGACTGCGCTCGTTGCTTCCCTTGGGTTCGTGCCGATGGCGATCGCGACCGGCGCCGGCGCGGAGGTGCAGCGGCCGCTGGCCACGGTCGTCATCGGAGGAATCATCTCGTCAACAATTCTTACGCTGCTTGTGCTGCCCGCTCTCTATGTCCTGTTCCGGCGCGAGGACATCGAGAACGGTGAATTGAAAACGCCGGAACCGAACGGAGTGAAATCATGAAATACGTTTTGCTGCTTATCGCCGCTTTGACGTTTGCCGCCCCGGTTTGCGCCGAAGAATACGAAAAAGGACCAAACGGCGGCCTCATGCTCGACGTCGCCGGCATCGACGCTGAGCTTCTTACCGCCGGGAATACCATCACCATCAACGTCTTCGTCCCAAACACCCCAAAGCCGGTTTCTACAAAGGGCTTTACTGCGGCGGTGCTTATCGCGGGCGGTAGTGGACGGGAGACGGTCACGCTCGCTCCCCAGGGCGAAAATTCGCTGAAGGGAGACGCGAAGAACGCGATAGCTGCGGGCGCGACTATCACATTGACCATCAAGACCGCGGACGGAAAATCCGGCCAGGCCAAATTCAAAAAATAGGAGCGCCGATCGTGAGCCGAATCCCGTGGTGGATCGAATGGTGATTGGAAACGCAGCATCGTGCTGCCGCATCCGCACTGCGACCAAATTCGCACGGCTCGCCGGCCGGAGCGTCGGCCGCTTGCTCCGTGTACTGACCCTGTCGTCGATTGCGTTGCTTGCAGTCGACGCAGGGCGGGACCTGCGGGCGGAAGCGCCAAAGGCAAAAATTGTCGGCTTGGGCGCTGCGACATGTCGCCAGTTCAACGATGACGTCAGATCGAAGCCGTTGGTTCGGAGAGACTATCTGGCGTGGGCTCAAGGCTACATGAGCGGAATCATCCTGAGCAGGCCTCCCGGCATCGATGAGGAGTTGGATCTCAATCCCGCAACCTTCGGCCTCGTCAATCAACTGCAGTTTCTGGAAGATCACTGCGCGAAAAATACGTCGCTGGATTTTTCCGATGCCGTCGAAGCCCTCTACAAGCGGCTGCGTGAGGAGGGCAAGACGTGAACGCTGTCATGCTGTCCGAAGGTCAAGTGACCAAAATCGATCAATGCCAGAACAAGGTGACGCTCAAGCACGGGCCGATCAAGAATCTGGATATGGATGGCATGACCAAGATGTTCGTTGTCGCCGACCCGGAAATACTGAAAGCGGTAAAGGTTAGAGACAAGGTGAAGTTCGAGGCGGATAGGGTCAACGGTCGTCTCACTGTCACGAAAATAGAAAAGGCAAAATGACAACGTTCCGCGCAGGGAGTGCTGTTGCCGCCTCCCTGTGCGGAGATTGTGCGAATAGCAGACAGATTTCGGCGATTGAACTTCGGCACCTGCGCTATTTTGTAGCGGCGGTCGAGCATGGCAGCTTCCGCAAGGCCAGCGTTGCGCTGCGCGTCCAGGAATCGGCGATCAGCCGCCGCATTCGCGATCTCGAGGGCCATCTCGGCGTCGCCGTTTTCCAGCGATGCAGTTGGGGCGTCCGGCTCACAAGCGCCGGCGAACGATTTCTGCCGCGAGCGAAACGCGCGCTTCGCCATGTTCAGGAAGGAGTTGGAGACGCCGCCGTCGTCGGGCGCGGGCGAGAAGGAAGGATCAGAACCGGCATTTTCTCCTCGATCGCCTCCGGCTTTCTGCGCGAACTTCTGCATGCTTTCGAGAAGGAGCACCCTGGAGTCCATGTCGAACTGATCGACGGCAATCCTTCCGAACATATCGCGTCAATCCGGCAGCTTCGACTCGACGTAGCCTTCATTACCGGAACGACCCATTGGCCGGAATGCGAGACCGAGCAACTCTGGTCCGAACGTGTGTTTCTGGTGCTGCCGAATGAACATCCGCTCTGCAAACGCAACGAGCTGAAATGGGCGGACCTAACGGGAGAAAAGTTCATCGTCAGCGATACGGCGCCCGGCGAGGAGATCCGCGACTATCTGGTCCAGCACCTGGCGGACCTGGGCCAGCATCCGGAGATCAATGCGCAATTCGTCGGGCGGGACAATCTCCTCGCATTCGTCTCTTCCGAGCGAGGATTAACACTGACCAGCGAGGCGACGACGGCGATGCAGATTCCAGGGATCAGCTATAGGCCGATGCGCAACGAAATCCTGCCGTTCAGCGCCGTGTGGTCGCCGAAGAACAACAATCCGGCTGCCGACCGGCTGTTGAAGCTCGCGCGTTCGATGGTCTCGAAGACAGGGACATAGAACCCGCGCCAATGGCGACACGATCGGGGGAGTGAGAGCGGTCGAGGGATCAGGAAATCCGGCATCAATCCAGGTCAAAGCTTCTCGGAACTGGAGGTGCGCCGTGCCTTCGCAAAGCCGCGATCCGTGGCGATGAATCGCTCCAGCATCGGCACGATTAGTTTTGCAGGTTCTACCGGCTTCCCGTCTTCGGCGAGCAAGCGACCGTATTCTGTGAGATCGCGATGCAGCGCCGCCGGCAACTCCACTGTGACTTTCACTGGCTTGTCGTCGGCGATGGGACCGAGTTTTAGCTTGGTCATTGTCATCCCCTGTAGGCTTCGAGCACTAAATCTCGCGTGACAACAATCCTGACCGGGAAACCTGGCCGGATCGTCAGCGTCGGCGCGACATTGAGCTGACGACGGATGATCTGCTGACCGGCGTCGTTGATGGTGTCCTGGCCGCCATTGCGGATGGCGCGCAGCAGGCGATTTTCGTCGCTGACGGCGAGTTCCGAGCCGACCGCGAGCAAGGTGGAGAGACCGGCGGCCTTGGCAAGATCCCACCAGTGATAATCGACGCCATCTTCCAGCCCGGCATAGCCCTGCGTGTCGGCACCGGGCTGACGCTCCAGCACAATGGAACGGCCGTTGGGGAGGATGAGCCGGTTCCAGACGAGCAGCACGCGCCGCTGCCCGAACTGTACGTTGTTGTCGTATTGTCCGATGATGCGCGTGCCCTGGGGCACGAGCAGGATGCGTCCCGTGGGACTGTCGTAGATGTTCTCCGTCACCTGCGCCGTGATCTGGCCGGGCAGATCCGAGCGGATGCCGGTGATGAGCGCGGCGGGAATGACGGCGCCAGCCTGGAGCACGAAGGGCGATGCCGGCGCCATGACGCGATCCGATGAGGTCGTGCGGCGATCGACGGGCGCGTTGAGGAAAGCGAGCTGCCTGTCCTGAGCGGTCTGCTGACCGGGCTGGCCGGTAAAGTCGAGACTGGAAAGGTTCGGCATCGTCGTGCCGCCGGGCGTTCCGGCCGCGGCTGGCGAGCCTGCACGCGACTGGAAAAACACGGTGCTGGTGCGTGCGGCCTCTTCCTCGGCGCGGCGTCGCTGCTCCGCCTCGTCAACGGCCGGCGCCGCGATGGTCGGCGGTACGACAGGCTGGCCCTTGTTCTGCGCGTCGAGGATCGGCCGACCGAGATCGCCCGGCAGCGGCGGCCCGAGAACGGGGCCGGTATAGTCGCGCGGCAGGCCGGCGAGACCGTCGGCGGGCTGGCGGTTGCCGGTCGAATACAGCTCCTCGCCATCCTTGCCACCATGACGCATCTGGAGGGCGTAGATCAGCGATCCGCCGATGCTGACCAGCGCGACGGCCGCGACGCTCGCAAGCACCTTGCGCGACAGGCGGGTGACGCGCGGCTGTTCGGCGCGCAGCCGCATCGGGGCGGCGGTGTCGGTTGGGTTGTCGCTCATGATGACGGCCTCCCATCGGTTCGGACGATGCGGACGGTCTGCTGCCGGTCGCCGCTACCGAGGCGCAGCTCGGCCGCGCCGAACAGGCGGTCGACGATCAGGATGTGCTGATGGATACGCGTATTGGCAATCTGCGCTTCGCCCTCCGGGCCGATCACGAAGATCGGCGGCATCTCGCCCTGCACGATGCCGCGCGGGAATTCGACATAGACGCGGCGGCCATCGTCATAGACCGCGACCGGCTTCCACGGCGGATTGCCGCCGGTGAGGCCATAGCGGTAGTTGCGCGCGGCAACGGCCGGAATGATCGGCGTCGCGGGCACGGCCTGGCGCTGGCCGGGGACTTGCGGATAGGCCCAGGCGACGGCGGGCATATAGGGCTTCTGGCCAGAGCGCAGTTCGAGCATGTAGGTGCGCCGGTCGGTGGTGACGACGAGATTGGTGGTGATGTCGGCGCGCGAGGGTTTCACCAGCACATGGACGCGCCGGGTCACGCCCGATCCGCTCTCGGTGTCGCCGATGATCCAGCGCGCAGTATCGCCGGCCGCGATCGGACCTGCTCCGGTCAGGCTCTCGCCGGGCTCGAGCGCGATGTTGGTGATCTGCCCCGGCGCCGCATAGACCTGATAGAGGGCGCCTTCCGACCAGGGGTAGATCTGGATGGCGTTGTAATAGCCCTCGCGGCGTGGCTGGACGCGGGCGGCGGCATTGGCATTCTCGACGCGAGCGGTCGGCGTGGCCGCGACGCCTCCTCCGCCGCGCGCCGGCGTCCAGCTTGGGGGGACATGCAACGGTTTGGGCCTGTTGTCAGTGATAGCGGCCGGTACGGAAGGTAGAGGCGGTACGTCGGCGTCGTAGCTGATCTCCGGCGGCTTGCTGGCGCAGCCCGCAAGCGCGCTTGCGGAAAGCAACAAAGCCGCGATTGCAGATTTACGGAAAGACGGCGTCCCGCCTTTGCGGATCGTCGGCCCGGTCATTGGCTCATCTCCCGCGACCATGAGATTGCGTTGATGTAGATGCCGAGCGGATTGGCCTTGAGCCGGTCGGCATCGCGTGACGGCTGGAGCACGATGGTCAGGATCGCGGTCCAGCGTTCTGTTGCGGAGAGCTTGCCGTCTTCGTAGCGGCGTTCCGTCCAGGCGACGCGGAAGGACTCCGGCGAAGCACGGATGACGGACGACACCTCGACCGCGACCTGCTGCTTGCCGACCTTCGCGAAAGGATCATTGGCGCGGGCATAGTCGTTGAGCGCCGCGGCGCCGCGATCGGTCGTCCATTCATAGGCGCGCAGCCAGTTCTGGCGGACGATGATGGGATCGGCCGGGATCGAGCGCACCTGCTCGACGAAGCGGGCGAGATGCCATGCGATCTGCGGATCGGTCGGGCGATAGTCGGCGCTTGCCGCTGCGATCGTCCGCGCCTCGCCGAGCCGATCGACCTGCACGACCCACGGCACGACGGTCCCGCGCGCGGATTGCCAGACGAGCGCAGCGGCAAAACCGGCCGACAGGATCAGTGATCCGAAGGCCATGATGCGCCAGTTCCTGGCCTGCACGCGGGCCGAACCGATGCGTTCGTCCCAGACTTGCGCGGCCTTCTGATAGGGCGTTTCAGGTTGCGGTGTCTTGCCGTAATGCGTGGCGGGTCGTCTGAAGGGGTTCATGAGCGGTCGCTTTCGGAGAGGTTGACGGAGGAGCCGGAGCCGTGGCTGTCGCCGGAGCGGACGGCATGCGCGGCGGCGCTGACGCCATGGCTCACCGCCTGATTGCGTTTCATGCGCTTGGCCCAATTGGGCGCCCCGCCGCCTGCCGTTGCCGGGCTTTCGGCGGATGATGGGCCGCCCGCCGGGGCTTGCCCGACCGTTCCCATGGTCGAGGAGCCGCCTGTCATGCTGAAGCCGGCTTTCGCGCCATCGGCGTTGCTTGATTTGACGCTCTCGGCGGCGCGGGCGGCGACACGGCGCAGCGGGGATGCGACGGCAGAGCCGGCGGCGCGCGCGACGCCGCCAAGGCCGGACGCCACACCGGATGCGCCGGACTGGCCGAGAGAACCGAGGGTGTAGGCCGACGAAGCGCTACCTGCGGCCGTGGCGCCACCACGAACGGCTGCCGCGCCGCCCGAGATGGCTGCTGCTCCTCCCTTGGCGGCCAGGCCCGCAGCTCCGGCGGCGGCCACTGCCGCACCCCCGACAGCAAGGCCGGTTCCGACAGCAGCGCCCGCGCCGAGCTGGGGACCGCCGGAAACGAGACCATTGGCGATGCCGGGACCGAAGATGCCGAGACCGAGCAGCGACAGCGCGGCCAGCACGACGGCCATGGCCTGATCGACGGTCAACGTCTGCCCATTGGCGCTTTGCGTGAACTGGCTGAACAGCGTCGAGCCGATGCCGATAATGACGGCGAGCACCAGCACCTTGATGCCCGACGAGATGACGTTGCCGAGCACCCGTTCGGCCATGAAGGCGGTCTTGCCGAACAGGCCGAAGGGAATCAGCACGAAGCCTGCCAGCGTCGAGAGCTTGAACTCGATCAACGTCACGAGAAGCTGGATCGCCAGAATGAAGAAGGCGAGGATCACCAGCGCCCAGGCGAAGAGCAGGCAGACGATCTGGATCAGGTTCTCGAACACCGAGATCCAGCCCATCAGGGGCGAGATCGCTTCGAGCAGCGGCCGGGCGGCGTCGAGGCCGGTCTGCGCGACCTTGCCAGGGCGCATCAGGTCGGCGGTCGAAAAACTCGTGCCGCTCGCCTTCAGGCCGAGGCCGGCAAAACTGTCGAAGACGATTTTTGCGAGGTTGTTCCAGTTGGAAATCAGATAGGCGAAGACGCCGACGAACAGCGTTTTCTTGACGAGGCGAGCAATGATGTCGTCATCGGCGCCCCAGCTCCAAAACAAAGCCGCCAGCGTCAGGTCGATGACGATGAGCGTGGTCGCGATGAAGCCGACCTCGCCGGACAGAAGCCCGAAGCCGGAATCGATGTAGCGGGTAAAAACCCCGAGGAAATTGTCGATGACGCCGCTACCCATGCGTCACCACCCTTCGCTGGAGAACGGAGAGGAAGCACGACCAAGAAAGCGGTCGCGGGTTTCCGCCCAGGTGCGCAGGCATTCGGCATCGTCGGCTGCTTTCTGGCCGAGCTGCTGGCAGCGGCGCTGTTCTTCACGCAGGGGATCTCGTTCGGGCTGAACGATGCGCACCGACGGTATTGTCGCCGGTTCATCCTTGCGTGTCAGTTCGATCACCGTCGCGGTGATCGCGACTGCCACGAACATGATTGCGCCGATCCGGGCCAGCAGCTTGCCGTCCATATTCCCGCCCTCAATTGCCGTTGTTGAACATCTGCGCGTTGCCGGGCTGGTAGCCCGCGCCCGGCGTCAGGAAGCGGCGGCGCTGCTCGCGGCCCTGTTCCGCGGCGGCGGAGCGTTCGGCCTCTGTCAGCGCGCCCGCACGGCCGTTCGCTGAGATGAGCGCAACGAGGTCCGAGAGCTGCTGCGACTGGAGGGCGAGAAGCTGGTTGCCGGCCTGCGCCGCCTGCAATGCGCCCGTCGCGCTCTGGCTCTGGTTGACCAACGACGACATCTGCGTGCGGTTGGTGTCGATATTGCCGACGACGCCGGCTTGCACGCGCATCGCATCCTGCAAGCCGCCGACCGTGTTCTGCCAGCGCGAGCGGGCTTCGGCGACGAGCTGCTGGTCTGATGCTGACAGCGAGACGTTCGCATACTTCTGCTGGAACATCTGATCGATTTGCTGGACGTTGAAGGCGATATTCTGCGCCTGGTTCAGAAGCTGTTGCGTTTTTTGCACCGACTGCTGAATCTGCTGCAGCGCAGAGAACGGCAGGTTCGCGAGATTGCGCGCCTGATTGATCAGCATCTGCGCCTGGTTCTGCAGCGAGGTGATCTGATTGGTGATCTGCTGGAGCGAGCGCGCGGCCGTCAGCACGTTCTGCGCATAGTTCGACGGATCGAACACGATGAGCGCCTGCGCCGGCGCGATGAGCATCGGCGACACCGCGATCGGCGCGGCAAGCATGGTCACGACCAGGATTGCGGCGCGCGAGCGGACAAAACGGGTCTTCATGATCGGATCTCCTTGTCGGCTTGGGGGATGAGGGACGGGAAAGTCGGGATGAGATCGGCGGCCCAACCGGCGTCGCGGGCGCGCAGCCAGGCCGCGAGAAAGCCGTCGCGGCCGTGTTCGGCGACAAGGTTCGCGATCAAGGTCTGATCGGATTTGGAGGATGCGGCGCAGAGCGCGAGACCGACTTCGCTGAGGCCCAGCTCGAACAGGCGATTGCCGCGCCGGGACTGGCAGTAATAGTCGCGCTTGGGCGTCGCCCGCGCGAGGATTTCGATCTGACGGTCGTTGAGGCCGAAACGGCGATAGATCGCGGTGATCTGCGGCTCGATCGCGCGCTCGTTCGGCAGCAGCAGCCGTGTCGGGCAGCTTTCGATGATGGCCGGCGCGATGTTGCTGCCGTCGATGTCAGAGAGGGACTGCGTAGCGAAGATGACGGAGGCGTTCTTCTTGCGCAGCGTCTTCAGCCATTCGCGGAGCTGGCCGGCGAAGCCTTCATCGTCCAGCGCCAGCCAGCCTTCGTCGATGATGAGCAAGGTCGGGCGGCCATCAAGACAATCGCCGATGCGGTGGAAGAGATAGGCGAGCACGGCGGGCGCGGCCCCGGTGCCGACGAGTCCCTCGATCTCGAAGGCCTGCACGTCGGCAGAGCCTAGATGCTCGCTCTCGGCATCGAGCAGCCGGCCATAGGGACCGCCGACGCAATAGGGTCGAAGGGCCTGTTTCAGGTCGTTGGACTGGAGCAGGACGCAGAGGCCGGTGATGGTGCGTTCATCGACCGGCGCGCTGCTGAGCGAGGTCAGCGCTGTCCAGAGATGTTCTTTTACCTCCGGCGTGATCGCGATGTTCTCGCGCATTAGGATCGCGACGATCCAATCGGCGGCCCAGGCGCGTTCATAGGTGTCGTCGATGCGCGCCAGCGGTTGCAGCGAGACGGAAGCGTCCGAGCCTTCGGTCAGACCACCGCCGAGATCGTGCCAGTCGCCGCTCATGGCGAGCGCTGCCGCACGGATCGAGCCGCCGAAATCGAAGGCGAAGACCTGCGAATTCTCGTAGCGCCGGAACTGCAAGGCCATCAGCGCGAGCAGCACGGACTTGCCGGCGCCGGTCGGACCAACGACCAGCGTGTGGCCGACATCGCCGACGTGAAGGGATAGCCGGAACGGGGTCGAGCCTTCCGTTCTGCCGTATAGCAGCGGGGGCGCAGCGAAGTGCTCGTCCCACCCCTCGCCCGCCCACACGGCAGAGAGGGGGATCATGTGGGCGAGATTCAAGGTGCTGATCGGCGGCTGCCGGACATTGGCGTAGGCGTGTCCGGGCAAGCTGCCGAGCCAGGCATCGACCGCGTTGACCGTTTCCACCATGGCCGTGAAATCGCGGCCCTGAATGACCTTCTCGACGAGGCGCAGCTTCTCGTCGGCGAGACGCGGATCGGCGTCCCAGACGGCAATGGTCGCGGTGACATAGGCCATGCCGGCCACATCTTGCCCAAGTTCCTGCAAGGCCATATCGGCGTCAGCCGCCTTGTTCGACGCATCGGTATCGACCAGCACGGATTGCTCGTTGGTCATCACCTCCTTGAGGATCGCCGCGATCGACTTGCGCTTGGCGAACCATTGCCGTCTGATCTTCGTCAGCAACTTCGTCGCGTCGGTCTTGTCGATCAGGATCGCCCGCGTCGACCAGCGGTAGGGAAACGCCAGCCGGTTGAGATCGTCGAGCAGACCAGGCGTGGTCGCGGTCGGAAAGCCGACGATGGTGAGAACGCGCAGATGCGACGCGCCCAATTTCGGCTCCAGCCCGCCGGTCAGCGGCTGATCGGCGAGCAGCGCGTCGAGATAGATCGGCGTTTCCGGCACACGAACGCGATGCCGGTTGGTCGAGATGGTGGAATGCAGATAGGTCAGCGTTTCGCTATCATCGAGCCAGGCGCATTCCGGCATGAAGCCGTCGAGCAGCGCCAGCACGCGGTCGGTGCGATCGGTGAAAGCGCGCAGGATCTCGTGCGGATCGGCGCCGCTGCGCTCGCGGCCTTCGTATAGCCAGGCTTCGGTGCGCGCCGCTTCCTCGGCCGGCGGCAGATAGAGGAAAGTCAGAAAATAGCTGGATACGAAATGGCTGCCGGCTTCCTCGAAGTCAGCCTTGCGTTCGGCGTCGAGCAGGCCGGAGGCCGGATCGGGAAACGTGCTATCGGGATAAGTGGCGGCCTCATGGCGCTGCGCTTCGACGAAAATGCTCCAGCCCGAGCCGAGACGGCGGAAGGCGTTGTTGATGCGGCCGGCGACGGCAACCAGCTCGGCGGCGACGGCGGAATCAAGATCAGGCCCGCGAAAGCGCGCCGTGCGCTGGAAGCTGCCATCCTTGTTCAGCACGACACCTTCGGCGACGAGAGCAGCCCAAGGCAGGTAGTCGGCGAGGCACGCGCCGGCGCGGCGATATTCGGCGAGGTTCATCATGGCCGCGCCCTCACACCGACAGATGACCGGGGATACGCAGATGCCGACGGCCGACCTCCACGAAGAGCGGATCGCGCTTGGCGGCCCACACCGCCGTCAGGTGCCCGATGGCCCAGATGGCGAGGCCGACGAGCCATAGCCGCAGGCCGAGGCCCACGGCCCCCGCGAGCGTCCCATTCAGGATCGCGATGGAGCGCGGCGCGCCGCCGAGCAGGATGTGCTCGGTCAACGCGCGATGGACCGGGACCACGTATCCCGGCACGGCGTCCAGTTGCTCGAAGGCCGTCGCCATCAGATGAGCGCCCCGCCGCCGAACGAAAAGAACGACAGGAAGAAGCTCGACGCCGCGAAGGCGATCGACAGACCGAACACGATCTGGATCAGCCGGCGGAAGCCGCCGGAGGTGTCGCCGAATGCGAGCGCCAGGCCCGTCGCAATGATGATGATGACGGCGACGATCTTGGCGACCGGCCCTTCGATCGACTGGAGGATTTTCTGCAGTGGCTGCTCCCACGGCATGGACGAGCCGGAGGCATGGGCGGCCGGGAGCAGGATGAGATTGATGGTGGCGACAGCAGCAGCCGTCGAGATAGTGCGGTGAATACGGATTGCTGTACGGATCATGCGGGCTCCATGGAGTTCGAAGTGGCTGGGGTGATGCGGTAGTCGCCGTCAGGACCGAGCCCTTCGACGCGGGCGAGTTCGGCGAGCCGGCGCGCGGAGCCGCGGCCGGAGAGGACGGCAACAAGGTCGATGGTCTCGGCGATCAACGCGCGTGGGACCGTGACGACCGCCTCCTGAATGAGCTGTTCAAGTCGGCGGAGCGCACCGATGCCAGTTCCGGCATGGATGGTGCCGATGCCGCCGGGGTGCCCGGTGCCCCACGCTTTCAGCAGATCAAGCGCTTCGGAGCCGCGCACCTCGCCGATCGGGATACGATCGGGTCGCAGGCGCAGCGAGGAGCGGACAAGATCGGAGAGCGTAGCGACGCCATCCTTGGTCCGCATGGCGACGAGGTTGGGCGCCGCACATTGCAGTTCGCGCGTGTCCTCGATGATGACGACGCGATCCGTGCTCTTCGCGACTTCGGCGAGCAGTGCGTTGGTCAGCGTCGTCTTGCCGGTCGAGGTGCCGCCAGCGACCAGGATATTAGCGCGAGATGCGACGGCGGCACGCAACGTCGCCGCCTGATCGGCGGTCATGATGCCGGCTGCGACATAATCGTCGAGCGTGAAGACGGCGACAGCGGGTTTGCGGATGGCGAAGGCTGGGGCCAGGACTACGGGCGGTAGCAGTCCTTCAAAGCGCTCGCCGGTTTCCGGCAGTTCGGCAGAGACGCGCGGGCTTCGTGCATGAACCTCCGCGCCGACATGATGGGCGACAAGGCGCACGATGCGTTCGCCATCGGCGGCGGACAGTCGCTCGCCCGTATCGGCCAGCCCTTCGGAGAGGCGGTCGATCCAGATGCGCCCGTCCGGATTCAGCATCACCTCGACGACGGAAGCATCTTCCAGAAACCGCGCGATGGCGGGCCCGAGCGCGGTGCGCAGCATGCGCGCGCCGCGTGCGTTACGTTCCGAATGATGATGTGCAGCCGCCATGTCGCCCCGATTTCCAGCCGGGACTGACAGATGCATCCCCATGCGGGGCTGATTAAAAGAGCGAGATTTGAGGCTACTTCAACAAGAAACAAGCGTCGTAGTAGTGTAGCGCGCAAATACAGGAGATCGGCGGAATCAAGTGTCCGGGATGCGTGAGGATAAGGGCTGCGGAAGGGAGGATTTGATGATGATCGGCGGACAGATTCGGCATTGATGCTGTGCCATTTGTTTCTTGCCGGCTGCCGTCGCTCGCTGGGCGAAGATCGGGATTGGGTTTCAGCGCGACACCATGGTCGACTGCGGCAAAAGCAGTGCGGTCATTCAGATACTTCGTTCGACGCGACGCCCGGCACATCGTCCGGGATTTCCCGAAGAAAGCTCTGGCCCTTCTGGAGCCGCTTGCCGAGCATTTCCACGAAGCCGTCGAACCGCTCGCGGCCTTTGGCCTGTGCGGCGGCATGGGCGTCCGGCGGCACGGGTGGTGTTGTCGACAGCCAGAAGCGTACATAGAGCGCCAGCGTTTCCGCGGTGACGCCGAGATCGCGTTCCATCCGCTGCACCTGTCTGGACAATCGGTCGAGCCGGCGTGCGAAGGCGGCTTCCCGCGCATCGGCATGGTCGGGCGACAGGAACGAGCTGACCGCCGCCTCGACGATCGCGGACCGGGGCAGCTTCTTGCGATCGGCAAGCTCGTTGATGCGCCCGATCAGCTCAACAGGCAAAGTGAGATTGAGACGGTCGCGCATGGTGTCAAAGCTCCATGCCGTCGCCGGGATCAAGCGAGACCTGGCGGGCGATGCCGGTCATTTGACGGCGCAGCGCCTGGCGCTGAC
The DNA here is from genome assembly GCA_028869185.1 of Hyphomicrobiales bacterium. Taxonomy (GTDB): domain Bacteria; phylum Pseudomonadota; class Alphaproteobacteria; order Rhizobiales; family Beijerinckiaceae; genus JAJXWB01. The sequence goes on along the minus strand of JAGWTA010000005.1, from coordinate 26,271 downwards.
GCGCCACATCTTCCGGCTCGTCGTCGAGGATGCGCGTGAACTCCTCGGCGGGACGCATCTCGGTCGTCTCCTTGACGATGGCAACATGGTCGGGAAGCTCGGGTTCGCGGCGCAGGCCCGCATTGGCCTTGTCGGGCTTGTGGGCGGCTACCAGCGCGGGATCAGGCTTTTGCGGCTGAAGCGTCGACCAGCCAGCCTTATGACGGGTGCGCCCGGATTTCGTCGGATCGGGGGGCGGAAGCACGCGCTCGCGGAACCGCACATCCTCGTAGTAGCGTGCCTTTTTCGCTCGCACGGGCGGCGTGCCGGCGGCCATGACGATTTCGTCGGTCGGCGGGAGCTGCATGATCTCGCCGGGGGTGAGCAGCGGCCGGGCGGTTTCCGAGCGTGACACCATCAGGTGACCGAGCCAGGGGGAGAGCCTGTGGCCGGCATAGTTCTTCATCGCCTTCATCTCGGTCGCGGTGCCCAGCGCATCCGAGACGCGTTTGGCGGTCCGTTCGTCATTGGTGGCGAAGCTGACGCGGACATGGCAGTTGTCGAGGATCGAATTGTTGGCTCCGTAGGCTTTCTCGATCTGGTTGAGCGACTGGGCGATGAGGAAGCTTTTGATGCCGTAGCCGGCCATGAAAGCCAGCGCACTCTCGAAGAAATCGAGGCGGCCGAGCGCGGGGAATTCGTCGAGCATCATCAGGATGCGGTGCTTGCGCTCTTTGGCGTGCAAATCCTCGGTGAGGCGCCGGCCGATCTGGTTGAGGACAAGGCGGATCAGCGGCTTTGTCCGCGAGATGTCGGACGGCGGCACCACCATGTAGAGCGTCGCGGGCTTTGCTTCTGTCGTGAGATCGGCGATGCGCCAGTCACATCGGCTCGTCACCTCCGCGACGACGGGATCGCGATAGAGGCCGAGGAAGGACATGGCGGTCGAGAGCACGCCGGAGCGCTCGTTATCGGATTTATTGAAGAGCTCGCGCGCGGTCGAGGCGACGACGGGGTGCGGACCGGCTTCGCCGAGATGCTTCGTCGCCATCATCGCGGACAGCGTCGCCTCGATCGACCGCTTCGGATCGGAGAGGAAGGCGGCGACGCCGGCGAGCGTCTTGTTCTCCTCGGCATAAAGGACATGCAGGATCGCGCCGACGAGAAGCGAGTGGCTGGTTTTCTCCCAATGGTTGCGTTTGTCGAGCGAGCCTTCGGGATCGACGAGGACGTCGGCGACATTCTGCACGTCGCGGACCTCCCATTCGCCGCGCCTGACCTCGAGCAGCGGATTGTAGGCGGCCGATTTCGGATTGGTCGGATCGAATAGCAGCACGCGGCCGTGCCGGGAGCGAAAGCCGGCGGTGAGCTGCCAGTTTTCTCCCTTGATGTCATGGACAATGGCTGAACCTGGCCAGGTCAGCAGCGAGGGTACGACCAGGCCGACGCCCTTGCCGGAGCGCGTGGGCGCGAAGCACAGGACATGCTCCGGCCCGTCATGGCGCAGGTAGTCCTGTTCCAGCCGTCCCAGCACCACGCCATCGGCGCCGAGCAGGCCCGCTGCCACCACCTCCTTCTTCTCGGCCCATCTCGCCGAGCCGTAGGTCTGGACATTCTTGGCCTCACGCGCCCGCCAGACCGACATGCCAATGGCGACGGCGATCGCAATGAAGCCGCCGGAGGCGGCGACGAAGGCGCCTGTGGTGAAGATGCCTGGCGCATAGGCATCGTAGAAATACCACCACCAAAAGAAGGCTGGCGGATAGTAGATCGAAATGCCGCCGAGCTTGAACCAGGGCGTTCCGAGCTGCGCCTGAAACCCGAGCTGCCAGGCGACATATTGCGTGGCGCCCCAGGTGGTGGCGAGCACGATGAGGGTGACGACGAGAATCTGCCCCCAGAGGATTTTGGTCGCGGACATGGCGAGGTCCTTATGTGCGGTTGTCAGATGCCGAGATCGCGCTTGCGGCCGATCGCCCATTCGATGCCGCCCCCATCCTTGGCGACGCCGGCGACGTGCTGGCCGAGTTTGCGTTCGAGGTCGCGGGACCACGGCACGAGCTGGAAGCCGAGCCCGTCATCGATCATCGCGAAGCGGCCGGAGGAGAGCGTGAGGCGCTGGCGCACGGTGCCGGCGACGTATTCGCCTGCTTGCGCCTTCACATGCGGCAGGCCGGTCTCGGCCGCGAGCTTTTCGCCGACGGCATCGAGTTCGCGCCGTCGCAGCGTCGTAAGAAGATCGCGCTGCATCACGATGCGTTGGCCGTCCCGGCGCGCCAGTCCCTGATCGGCGAGATGATCGGCCCGCGCATGGATGGCGTCGCGCACCTCCTGCCCGAAGCCTGATTGTGCGAGCGGCATCGCCTCGCGCTCGACGAGGCGATGGTCGAGCCAGGTCGCGCCGGGCGCCGTGACCTGCGCCTGAAGATCGAGATCGGAGCGCGTCGCAAGCACGAGGGTCGGACGTTCGTCCTCGGGGCCACCGAAGCGGCGAACCTCGATGATGCCGCCATTAGGCGGGGCGCGTTCGAAGGCGTCGATGTCGCGAAAGCGGACGTGATGCGCGCGCCCGTCGACGCCATCGATGACCGCGTAGGCCTCACCGCTCAGCTCGTCATACATGCCGCGATCGACGAGACGGCCGATGATCGGCGCCTCGGATGCAGCGCCGTCGATCACGAAATCGGAGAAACCGCGATCCTGGCCGTGCCCGGCGAAGGCGCGGTGCATGGTCTTGATGATGTCGCCGCGGATAGCGAGATCGCGCAGCGTGCGCTCAGTTCCGAGCTCGACCGTCCACTGGCCGGGATTGCCCTCGAACGCGAGCTCCATCTTCTCAAGATGCTGAAGACGGCCGACCATGAGGCGGCGCAGTTCGGGATCGGAAGGCCCAGGCTGATCGGGGCGCAGATCGATGAAGCCTGTCTCGTCGGCGGTGCGCTGAATCTCGCCATCGATGCGGGTCCAGCGTTCGGCGGTGATTTCCTTTTCCAGGGCGCTGCGGATTTCGTGTTCGGGCTTCGGGCCGAGTTCGATGTCGACCAGGTCCACGGCGCGGGAGCGAAGGCCCCGGCTGATATAGTCGCGCGAGATCACGAGATCGGCGCCGGTCTCATCGACGCCGGTGGCCTTGATGAGCGCCTCGACCCTCGGCTCGATCAGGCGGGGCGGAGGCGGCGGAACAACGGTCGCGATGTCGTCGGGCAGGCCCTCGCATTGCGCTGTATTGAAGACGGTGAAGCGTTTGAGGAATGGGATGGCGCGAGCATCCTCGCCGGCCTCGCGGGCGCGGCGTTTTTCGTCCTCGGGCGTGAAGCGGTCGGCATAGACGACCGTGGTGCCGCGTTCGCCCTTGCGGACATTGCCGCCGAGCGAGAGGGCCTGGCGAAATGTGAGCCAGCCTTGGCCAGGAAAACCGTGCTCGATGACGGCGCCCCAGAGGATAAGCACGTTGATGCCGCTGTAGCTCCGGCCGGTACTGGCGTTCTTCGGCAAGCCGAGCGGAGCTTTCGCCGCCGACGTGCCCCAGGGCTGCACCCACGGCACCCGGCCGGCTTCCAGCTCGGCGATGATTTTGTTGGTGATCTCGTCATAGAGGTTCGCCCGGTCGGAACCGGCGCGAGGGCTGCGATCGTATCTGGACATCGCGGTTCTCCGCGACGGGCGCCGGAAGCCTCTCCTCCGGTCCTCAACCCGTCACGGCAAAACCCGTCCGCACTCTTACTCTAAAGGGGGCGTTGCGGGGTCTCCCCGCAGATGGGGGTGTGTCGGCAACAAAGTGCCGACTAGGGGGAAGGCTTTCCCCCATATCTGTAACGCATCCCCCGGCCCGGAATCCGTTACACACGACCCGCCGCGGCTGAGCGCTTGCCGCGCCGCGCCGCCGACGATCTTGCCTGCCCAATTTCTAAGTCACCGAGGCTGCGCAGATGCAGCACAGGACGGGACGGCAATTTCACGGTCAGTTCCAGTTCGCCGCCGATGGCTTCGACATAGCCGCGCAGGGTGGACAGATACATATCCGCCTGCTTCTCGATCTTGGAGACCGACGGCTGCTTGATGTTGAGGGCCGCAGCGATGTCCTCCTGAGCCTTGCCCGCGATATGGCGAAGCTCGCGCAGGCTCTCGACCTCCTGCTTCAGCTCCTGATACCGCGCTTCGATGGCTTCCTGCTCGTCCAGGGGAAGCGCGGCAATGATGTCGTTCAGGCTCCGTGCCATCTCAACGTCCCTTCTTTGCGGGTTTCAGGCTTTCCAGATGCTCGGAAAACCGGAGATCCGCTTTTGCGATAAGCTGCCGGTAGAAGCGCTTCTGGCTCCCGCCGGATTTATCGCCCGCCACGAGCACGATGGCCCGCCGTTCAGGGTCGAAGGCGAAGGCTGCACGCCATTCGCCGTCGGCCGCTTCGAATCGCAGCTCTTTCATATTGGCGTGCTTTGACCCTTTGAGCGTGTCGGCATGGGGCCGACCAAGCTGAGGTCCGTAGTCCGACAGCAGCCGGGTGGCTGCGATCAATGCGATACGGACCTCGCGCTCAAAGGCCAGAACCTCGGCCTCGAAGGCTGCATGGAATTGGACCTCCCACTCCATATAGCCTCCAAGCTATGTCAGGTCAACAGGAAGGACGCGCGGTGCTTCGGGCGAGGCTGCCGTCGACCGGCGGCAGCTCGCGGCCCAGGCGTCGAGATCGTCCACCGCATAGCGGACCCACTTGCCGAACTTATGGTAGGCGGGACCGCCGCCGAGCGAGCGGTAGCATTCGAGCGTGTGGGCCTCCAGCGCGAGGTATCGCGCTGCGGCTTCGGTATCGACGAACCGGATCGGTCCGGCGTCCGCGACGAACTTGGCGCGTCGCAGGATGTCGGGCGTCGGCCAGCGGCGTTGGGCTTTGCCTTCCTCACGCATGGCTTGCCCCCTGTTCTTCGGCCCGCTTGCTGCCGGGCGGCGTGGTCCGGTTCTCGCCGCCGCGGTGACGGAAGGGGCGATAGTTTCCGAGCTTCGTCCGGGAGGTGTATTTGCCGTCCTCGAAACCGAGGGGCTTGCCTTCCGTTGTCAGGGCAGCCGCCGCTGTGACGACGGGCGCGACGGTCGGTGGCTCTGGCGCTTGCGGCACAGGTGCAGGCGCGGGCGGTTGCGCGCCCCCAACGAGGGACAGACGTCGCTGCGTGACGGTCTCGGCCGCCGCCCGCACGGGATCGTCCTCGGTGTGGACGTAGCGCATGAACATCGTGACGGTCTTATGGGCCGTGAGCGCCATGCCGACTTTCACCGGCACGCCAGAATTGGCGATGTCAGTTGCGGCGCGATGCCGGATGCCATGCGTGCCGATATGCGGCAGACCGGCACGTTCAAGGATACGCCGCCAGCCCTGATAATAGGTGTGCTTCGACATCGGGAGGTTCGGGTCGAATACGGACGGGCAGACGAAGGGCGACTCTTCAAGGTGGGGAGCGGTCTCGAACAGCCGGAGCGCCTCCGCACTCATCGGCTTCGACATGCCGCCGGTCTTGCTGTCGGGCCAGACGACACGCCGATTGTCGAAATCGATCCAGGCCCATTCGAGTTCAAGGATCTCCGACATGCGTGCGGCGAATTCGAACTGAAGCCTGATTGCGAGAAGGATGAAGGGGTGTTCGAGCCCTTCAGCTTCAGCCCGATCGAGATACTCGAAGAGTTTGCGCAACTCCGTATCGGTGATGAGACGGGTCTTGCCGCGCTCGGGATATTTCGGAACATGGCGACAGGGATTCGAGCCATCAGGACGCATGCCCCAGACTTCGGCCATGTTGAACATCTTGCGGACGGCGGCGAGAACACGGTTCGCGTTGGTCGGGCTGTGACCCATCTTCTTCATAAGATGCGAGATGTCGGCGCGCGTCACGTCAGGCGCCTTGAGATGCCCAAGGATCGGAATGATGTAGCGCTTTCCGTAGCCGCGGTTCGACGAGACGGTCGATGGCTTGTTCCGGCTTTCGGAATAGTCGGTCATGAACTGATCGAACAGCTCCTTGACCGTCGGCGCCTGGCGGGCTGCCGCGCGCTCGGCGCTGGGGTCCGCACCGCGTCGAACTTCGGCGAGCCAATCCTGGGCGATTCCACGCGCCTGCTCGACCGTGATCTCTCCATACCGGCCGATCGCTGGCTTCCGACGCTGACCGTTGTGAGCGACATAGGCCACCATGAAGATCTTACGGCCAGCCGGCGTGACCTTGACGAGGAAGCCGGGTATCGTCGTGTCCCGTAGTTCGTAATCGCGCTCCTTCGGGGTCGCGGCGTCGACAGCAGTCTTGGTGAGTTTGATTTTGGACATTCCTAACCTCCGTTGAGGTCGGATTTCAGGTGCAACATAGGTGCACCTAGAAAGCCAACCGTCGCGTACATCCGGTTAGGTATGGTTGGATCGAGAACCGAAAAAAGATAGTGCTGATAGTCGGTTATCGGGAAATTGGATACCCCCGGATAAACAAAGGATAGGGCATCTGGGGCCTCTCAAAATCGAGTTCCGCAAGGAGTGCTGGTTCGATCCCGGCCAGGGGCACCATCCATCCCGCTTTCATCCCCGCTTTTTTAAGTCCCGTCGCCGGGGGCCCGCCGATCTGCTTCATTCTGGCCTCGATGGCGGTGCAGGCGCTGGATTTGAGGCCAGAGGCTTTTGTGGCAGAATTGGTGGATGCGCTCCTTCGCGCCGGCCAGCCTGCTGCGCGTGTGGTTCAACCGGGCGCCGCCGGGTCAACCGCAAAAGCATACGCACATGAACGACGAAGACATTCTCAATCGCGAAAAATGGGTTCGCGTGATGTGCGACTATTATGCGGAGGGCGTCTGGGACGCGGCGGGTCGCGCCTGCTCGGCGCAGAATCTGCCGGTCTCGCAGGACATTCGCAACATGCTTCTCGGCTGGCAGGCGTGGTTCGACTGGCATGACCCAGCGCCGCCTTCGGCGCGCGTCGGGCAATTCGATCATGCCGCTCACAACGCCTTCGGTCTTTTCATCGCGCGCCGCATCAAGGAAGCCTTGCCGGACTGGACGGTTGTGTTCTTCGACGAACTCAAAGGAGATCGAGATTCATTCCAATATGAAATCACGCTCGACTCCGAGGGACGATTTGGTCCATAGCGCCCATAATGTCGTCTGGAACCGCGCGCATGTGCCGGGAGATCGGGGCGTAGCGCCGCGCGAAATCGAAAATTAACCGCCATCGCGCATCTTCGGCGCAGATATTGCGCGGAGCCCGCGATGAACCGTCTTTTCCTGTCTCTGTGCGCCGCCGCGGCGCTGGTTGCGCCTTCTCTGGCCGACGATTTCGACACGATCTACAACCGGCCGGAATCGCGCGCGGCCCTGTATGATCTGCGCGGCGCGCCGCCGGCTCCCGGTTATGCTCAGCGCGGGTCGCTGGTGGAAGAGCGCGAAATGCGCGTCACCATGCAGCCGAAGCCCTATTACGTCGACCAGGGATTTTTCGGCCTGCGCGTGCGATAATGGCGGTTGAACGCCGTTTCTGTTGCTGTGCGGCTGCGAACTCAGCTTTTCGCCAGCGCCGCAATGGCTGCGCGGCCGACGGCGCCGCTCTGCCGTTTGGCTTCGCGGCCGTTCTTGAACAGGATCATCGTGGGAATGCCGCGGATGTCGAACCGCCCGGCGACCTCGGGCGCGGCTTCCGTGTCGAGTTTGGCCAGAAGGGCGAGCGGCTCCACCTGCTGGGCTGCTGCGGCGAATTCTGGCGCCATCGCCCGGCAGGGCCCGCACCATGCCGCCCAGAAATCGACCAGCACCGGAATTTCGCTCTTGCCGATCATCCTGTCGAAGGCGGCGGCGTCTTTCAGTTCGATCGGGTGACCGCTGAACAGCGGCTTGTGGCACTGGCCGCAATCGGGCCGCTCGCCGGCCGCCAGCCGCGCCATGGGCGCCCTGTTCAGCGCGCCGCAATGGGCGCACACGATCACGCGTTTGTCCTCGGTCATGCAATTTTCTCCGCCGTCATCATGTAGTTGACCGCGCAATCCTCGCTGGTGCGCCATTCCCCGAACAATGGATTGTAGACGACGCCGGTGCGATCATAAACGGAGAGGCCGGCGGCGCGCATGTCCGCAGTCAATTCTTCCGGCGTGACGAATTGCGACCAGTCGTGCGTGCCGCGTTCGACCCAGCGCAGGATATATTCAGCGCCCAGAATCGCCAGCGCATAGGAGCGTTTGGTGCGATTGAGCGTTGCGGCGAAGAAGAAGCCGCCAGGTCGCACAAGGCTCGCCGCCGTTTTGACGAAAGCAGGCCGGTCCAACACATGTTCGACCACTTCCATCGCGCAAACAGCATCGAAGGAAGCGCCCTGCGCGGCCAGTTCTTCCGCCGTCACGGCGCGATAGTCGATCGGCAGGCCGCCCTTTTCCGCATGGGCGCGGGCGACGCCGATATTTTCCGCGCCCGGATCTATCGACGTCATTTGCGCGCCAAGCCGGGCGAGCGGCTCGGACAAGATGCCCGCCCCGCAGCCGATATCGAGAATACGCAGCCCGGCGAGGGGGCGGACGGGGGTGGCGCCCGCCGGTTTCAGCTCCCGCTTCAGCGTTCCGGCGATGTAATCGACCCGCAGCGGGTTCATTTTGTGAAGCGCGCGCATCGGCCCCCACTCGTCCCACCATCTGTCGCCGAGGCGCTCGAAACGGGCGACATCGTCCTGATCGACGCTGGCGGCTCTTGCGGCTTGCATGGGTGCTCCGGCTCTCTTGGCTGGCAGGCGCGTTGACAGGGCGCGCGGCCTCTCTCTATACGCCCGCAACGCCTGCGGCGCGAGCCGCCCCTCCAACTGGATGCTCCATGCCTCGTCTGGTCATGAAATTCGGCGGCACGTCGGTCGCCAATATCGAGCGCATCCGCAATGTGGCCCAGCATGTGAAGCGCGAGGTTGACGCGGGCTACGACGTCGCGGTGGTGGTCTCGGCCATGTCGGGCAAGACCAACGAACTGGTCGGCTGGTGCAAGGAGGCCTCTCCGCTGCACGACGCCCGCGAATATGACGCTGTCGTCGCCTCGGGCGAGCAGGTGACATCCGGCCTTTTGGCCATCGTGCTGCAGAGCATGGGCATTCAGGCCCGGTCCTGGCAGGGCTGGCAAATCCCGATCCTGACGAGCGACGCGCATGGTTCGGCGCGCATCGCCGGGATCGAGGGCGATGAAATCGTCAAGCGGTTCAAGGAGCGCAAGGAAGTCGCGGTCGTCGCCGGGTTTCAGGGCGTGCATCGCGAAACGGGCCGCATCACCACGCTCGGGCGCGGCGGTTCGGACACGAGCGCGGTTGCGCTGGCCGCCGCCATCGGCGCCGACCGCTGCGACATCTACACCGACGTCGACGGCGTCTATACGACCGACCCGCGGATCGTTCCCAAGGCCCGCCGGCTCGATCGCGTCGCCTTCGAGGAAATGCTCGAAATGGCCTCGCTCGGCGCCAAGGTTCTGCAAGTGCGCTCGGTCGAGGTGGCGATGGTGCACAAGGTTCCGACCTATGTGCGCTCGTCCTTCGACGATCCGAACAATCCCCAGTCCGGCACGCTGATCTGCGCCGAGGAGGACATTATGGAAGCCCAGGTTGTCACCGGCATCGCCTTTTCGCGCGACGAGGCGCAGATCACGCTGCGCCGCGTGGCCGACAAGCCGGGCGTCGCCGCCGCGATTTTCGTGCCGCTGGCGGACGCCAACATCAATGTCGACATGATCATTCAGGTGGTCTCGGACGATGCGGCGACCACCGACATCACCTTCACCGTGCCGTCCGCCGATTACGAGCGCGCGCTCGCGTTGCTCGACAAGAACAGGGACGTGATCGGGGCCGCGCAGATTTCCGGCGCGACCGATGTGGTGAAAGTGTCCGCCATCGGCATTGGCATGCGCAGCCACGCCGGCGTCGCCGCCCGCGCCTTCAAGGCGCTGTCGGAAAAGGGCGTCAACATCCGCGCCATCACGACTTCGGAAATCAAATTCTCGGTGCTGATCGACGCCGCCTATACCGAGCTGGCGGTGCGCACGCTTCACACGCTCTACGGGCTCGACAAGGCGTAAGCGCCCGTTCATGGGCATTTAAATCTTTGCGTCCACAATGGGCGCATGGACGCCGCCCTTTCAGACCGTCCCGCGCGCTTCTACGTCGCCGCGCTCGCCCTGATAACGGCGGCGGGAATCCTCGTGCGCGTGGCTGCCGCGCGCGGCGATTTGTGGCTCGACGAAATCTGGTCGTTGCAGACGCTCGAAAAGCTGAGCCGCGCAGATGAAATTTTTTACGGCGTCTCGCAGGACAACAATCACTTCCTGAATTCGCTGTGGCTGTGGTGCGTCGGCCCGCAGCCGGCGCCACTCGTTGCGCGCATCCTGTCGGTTGCGCTTGGCGCTGCGGCCATCCCGCTCGCAGCCGAAATCGCGCGGCGCGCGGGAGGCGCCGCCGCCGGCGTTTGCGCCGCGCTGCTCTTTGCTTTCGGCTATGCGTTTGTCCTCTACGGGTCGGAGGCGCGGGGTTATGCGGGGCTTATTCTCGCAGCCCTGGTCGCGATTTTTGCGCTGGACAGGCATGCGGAAAACCCGCGCGATCGGCGGCCGCTCGTGATGTTTGGCGCGGCGGCGTTCCTTGGCGCGCTGTTTCATCTGACGATGGTTTTCGCTGTCTTCGCCTTGTCGCTCGCCGCATTCGCGCGCTTTCATGCGCAAACGCGCGATGCTCGCGCGGCGATGCGGTTCGCCCTGCCGTTGGCGGGCGCAGGGACGCTTGGTCTTGCGCCGGCTGGCGCCTGCGTTGTGGCGAGCATCCTCTACACACACAAGATGCAGACCGGCGATCAGCACGCTTTCGCCTTCGAGCGGCTGGCGGCGGGACTGGCGAGCGCGGCGCGCATTGTTTTTGGGCTGCCCTTCGTCTGGTCCGATGCGACGGCGCTGATCCTCGCCCTCATTGTCATCGCCGCGGCGCTTGCTCTACTGCCAGCGCCGCGCCGCGTTTTTTTCGCCGTCGCCATCCTCGCCGCGCCGTCGCTCGCCGTCTTTCTGCAATTGCCCAATTTGCACATCCCGCGCTTTCACCTCGTCAGCGCGGTCGCCGCCGCGCTCGCCGTCGCCGAGGGCCTTGGAGCGCTTTTCGCGCGTTCCAGGCCAGCGGCGCGCGTCGGCGCCCTTGCTGTCCTGGCCGCCTGTCTGGCGGGGGATGGCGCGCAGCTGCGCCATCTTTTGCTTTTTGGGCGTGGGCAGCCGGCCGCCGCCGTCGCCGCCATGAGCGCAGCCGGGCCGGCGCTCTATGATTCGAACGGGCGGCCGGAGACGATCCGCGTCGTGCGCTATTATGCTGGCCTCGCCGGCGCCGATCTGCGGCCTGCCGATTTTTCCAGTCCCGCCGCCTGGTGCGCCGCGCCGCCCCAATGGTTCGTTCGCGCGCAGGATCCCGAAGACCGCGCGCCTTCGCCCCCTATCCTCGCTCTGGGCGCGCCCGATTGCGCAAAAACCTACGAAAAGCGGCAATTCTTCCCTTCTGCGGAGATTTCCGGCGCTAAATGGACGCTTTATCGGCTTCAGTGAGCGGTTTGCTTGTGGTCCGCAGATTGCATCGCTATACGGGCGAAAGAGCGCCAGGCGGCGCGCGGACCGGATAAAACGATGACTGTGCGGAGCGGACTTGGCGGACCTCGCCTGTTGCTGCGCCGTCTCCGCGAGATCATGGCGGAGCCGGTCAGCCCGCAGACGCGCCTCGACAAGATCGTCACGCAGATCGCCTCCAACATGGTGGCGGAAGTCTGCTCGGTTTACGTGCTGCGCGGCGATGGCGCGCTCGAACTTTATGCAACCGAAGGTCTTAATCGCGAGGCGGTGCATCTGACCACGATGCACGCGGGCGAAGGGCTTGTCGGCGCCATTGCCGAGAGCGCGGAGCCTTTGGCGCTTTCGGACGCGCAATCGCACCCGGCCTTCTCCTACAAGCCGGAAACGGGCGAAGAAATCTATCATTCGTTTCTCGGCGTGCCGATCCTGCGCGGTGGGACCACGCTCGGCGTTCTGGTCGTGCAGAACCGCGCGCGGCGCGTTTATCTCGAGGAAGAAATCGAGGCGCTGCAGACCACAGCCATGCTGCTGGCCGAGATGGTGGCGTCCGGCGCGCTGCAGGCGCTCGTCCGGCCTGGCGATTCGACCGCGCTGCGCCGCCCGATCGGCCTGCGCGGGCAGGCGGTGTCGGATGGCGTGGGCCTCGGCCACGCCGTGTTGCACGAGCCGCGCATCGTCATCAAACAGATCATCGCCGAGGATCTGGCGGCCGAGAACGCGCGCCTCGATGCGGCCATCGAGGCGTTGCGCAACGAGATCGACGCGCTGATCGAGGGTGGCGAGCGGCTGGGGGCGGGCGAACATCGCGACGTGCTGGAAACAGTGCGCATGTTCGCCAATGATCGCGGCTGGATCCGCAAGTTGCATGAAGCCGTCGCCACGGGTCTGACGGCGGAGGCGGCTGTTGAGCGCGTGCAGAACGACACGCGCGCAAAATTGCAGCGTCAGACGGATCCTTATCTGCGCGAGCGGCTGCACGATCTCGACGATCTCGCGCACAGGCTCCTGCATCAGCTGACCGGACAATCCTTCGTCACCGCGCGCGAAATTCTTCCGGACAATGCGATCCTGGTTGCGCGCACGATGGGGCCGGCGGCCTTGCTCGACTATCCGCGCCACAAATTGCGCGGCCTCGTTCTCGAGCATGGCGGCGTTTCGAGCCATGTCGCCATTGTCGCGCGCGCGATCGGCATTCCGGTCGTCGGCGATGTCGCCAATGTCACCGATCTCGTCGATACGGGCGACGCGGTCATCGTCGACGGCGGCGCTGGCGAAGTGCAGTTGCGGCCGCAGCCGGACGTTGAAATCGCTTATGGCGAAAAGGCCAAGCTGCGGGCCAAGCGGCAGGAACAATATCGCGCCCTGCGCAACACGCCGGCGGTCTCGCGCGACGGCGTCGAGGTTAAAATCGGCATGAATGCGGGGCTGATCGTCGACGTGCAGCATGTCGAGGAGACGGGCGCGCAATCGATCGGCCTGTTTCGCACCGAATTGCAATTCATGCTCGCCTCGCGCTTTCCGCGCGCCAGCGAGCAGGAGGCGCTGTATCGCACCGTGCTCGACATGACAGGGGATAAACCGGTCACGTTCCGCACGCTCGACATCGGCAGCGACAAGGTGCTGCCGTATATGGCGAAGGTGGAAGAGGAAAATCCGGCGCTCGGCTGGCGCGCGTTGCGCATCGGCCTCGACCGGCCTGGCCTGCTGCGCCTGCAACTGCGCGCCATGCTGAAGGCGGGCGCGGGCCGTCTGCTGCGCATCATGTTCCCGATGGTGGCGACGGTCGGCGAATTCGAGGCGGCGCGCGAGATCACCATGCGCGAAATGCGCTACCTCGAAAAGCACGGGTACCAACCGCCGAGCGCGCTGCATCTCGGCGTTATGGTGGAAGTGCCCTCGTTGCTGTGGGAGCTCGAGACGATTTGCGCGCGCGCCGATTTTCTCTCGGTGGGCTCCAACGATCTCATTCAATATCTTTTCGCCGCAGATCGCGACAACAAGCGCGTCGCCAGCCGGTTCGATCCGCTCTCGCCGCCCGCGCTGCGCGCGCTGCGCGCTGTCGCGGAAGCGGGCGCGCGCGCCGGCAAGCCGGTGACGCTGTGCGGCGAGATCGGCGGCAAACCGCTCGATGCTCTGGCGCTTGCAGCGGTTGGCTATCGCGGCCTTTCGATGTCGCCCTCGTCGATCGGACCGGTCAAGGCGGCGATCCTGTCGGCCGATATCGGCGCGATCGCCGCATTCCTTGCGCCTATGCTGGAGAGCGGCGACGATCGCCAGCCGTTGCGCGAGGATTTGCGCCGCTATCTCACGGAATGCGGCGTTGCACTGAACTGAGCGCAAAAAAAGAGCCGGGCGTCGCCGCCCGGCGTCCGGCCAACGGCCGGAGGACTTCAAGAGGGAATGATCGGTCGCTCGCGCCGGGGAGAGAGTTGGCGTTTGCAACCGACGAATCGATTATGGCGTGTGTCTGAACGGCGCCAATGCACGCGCGCGCATGGGCGCCATGCGTTTTATGACGGTCAATACTTCCAGCGCTGCGCATTCGAAACGAGAAAGTCTCGAAACACTTGAACTCGCGCGACATTCTTCATTTCTTCCGGGTAGACAAGGTAGCATTCCAGTTCCGGCATATCCGCCGAAGGGAGGAGACGCACGAGCGTGGAATCGGCCTGAATCAGATACTCGGGCAGGATCGCAACGCCGACGCCGGCGTCCACGGCCTTGCGCAGCGCGGTGATGTTGTTGACGACGAGCGCGGGCGAGCGCGGGTTTTTCGGATCGCGTCCGGCCGTCAAAAGCGAATTCAGCGTGTTGAGAAAGTTCGCATTGGCGACGCCGTAGGCGAGCAGGCGATGTCCGTCGAGATCGGAGAGGGTGCGCGGCTGGCCGTGGCGCTTGATGTAGTCGGGCGAGGCGTAAAGGTGGTAGTGCACCGTGAACAGCCTGCGCCGCACGAGATCGGGCTGAGACGGCGCGCGCAGTCGCAGCGCGACATCGGCCTCGCGCATGCCAAGGTCAAGCTCGTCGTCCGACAGGATCACATGGATCCGCACGTCCGGATAAAGCTCCATGAAGGCGCCGAGCTGCGGGGTCAGCCAGTTGGTGCCGAGACCGAGCGTCGTCGTGATGCGCAATTCGCCCTGCGGCTTGTCGCGCTGTTCGCCAAGGCGCAGGCGCGCAGCCTCGAGTTTGCCCATCACTTCCTTGACGGTGCGCAGCAGGATTTCGCCCGGCTCGGTCAGAATCAGTCCGCGCGCATGCCGGTGGAAAAGGGGCGTGTCGAGATCGGATTCGAGCGCGCCGACCTGACGCGAAACGGCGGACTGGCTGAGGCCGAGCGCGTCGCCAGCGTGCGTGAACGAGCCAGCTTCCGCCGCCGCATAAAAAACGCGCAGCTTGTCCCAGTCCAAAGGCGCCTCCCTCTTTCATTCAGGGCCTTTGCGGCCTCTTGAGCGATTTGCGCGCCGGGCGCGCCATCGGCCTGCCCGGCGTGGGCCAGTCTTTTTATTGCGCAGCGACTTTGTGCGCCGCGCGCCCGGCCAGAAACTTCTCGGCTTCGAGCGCAGCCATGCAGCCGAGGCCAGCGGCGGTGACGGCCTGACGAAAAACATCGTCCGCGACATCGCCGGCGGCGAAAACGCCGGGGATGTTGGTGGCGGTGGAGCCGGGCGTCGTCAGGATGTAGCCATTGGGCTTCAGCGCGATCTGGCCGGCGAAAAGATCGGTGACCGGTGCGTGGCCGATGGCGACGAAAACGCCGTCGATCGCTCGCGTCTCGGTCGCGCCGGTGACAACATTCTTCAGGCGGACGGCGTTGACCGCCGGCGGATTTTCCGCGCCGAGAATTTCGTCGATCGCGCTGTCCCAGACCACCTCGATCCTGGGATTGGCGAACAGGCGCTCCTGCAGGATGCGTTCGGCGCGGAATTCGCGACGCCGGTGTACGACGGTCACCTTTGCGGCGAGATTGGCGAGATAGAGCGCCTCTTCCACCGCCGAATTGCCGCCGCCGACGACGATGACATTCTTGCCGCGATAGAAAAACCCGTCGCAGGTTGCGCAGGCCGAAACGCCGTATCCCTTGAACTTTTCCTCGCTGGGCGTTCCCAGCCATTTCGCCTTGGCGCCTGTCGCGATGACGAGCGCATCGCATGTCCAGACAGCCCCCGAATCGCAGTGCAGCCTGAACGGGTGTTGGCCCAGCTCCGCTTTCGTCACGAAATCGGAGACGAGCCTTGCGCCGACATGTTCAGCCTGCAGACGCATCTGGTCCATCAGCCAGGGGCCCTG
This sequence comes from Hyphomicrobiales bacterium, assembly GCA_028869185.1. Taxonomy (GTDB): domain Bacteria; phylum Pseudomonadota; class Alphaproteobacteria; order Rhizobiales; family Beijerinckiaceae; genus JAJXWB01. The sequence goes on along the minus strand of JAGWTA010000005.1, from coordinate 10,427 downwards.
AATGGGCTCGGCAAAGCCGGGGTAGTTCTCGACATCGGTGGTGATCATCAGCTGGCCGCCCGGCTCGAAGCCGGAAATCAGCACGGGGCTCAGCATGGCGCGCGCCGTATAGATGGCGGCCGTATATCCTGCCGGTCCGGAGCCGATGACAATGACGCGGGCATGTTCGCTCATGCATTCTCCTTGCGCGCTTTGCGCTTCACTTATGCAAATTATGAATGCCTGAAAGGCATGCGCAAGCGCAACGCGCGGGTGTCGGGGCAATTGGAGCGCTGCTGCGGCGGCGGCTGGGGCCGATAAAACGCGGCGGACGGCATATTCAAACCCAAAAGAGCGCGAAAAGGAGAAAAATTACGCCGTCGCAACCCAAAACGCGCGGCTTTCGCGCTGCGCGAACGAAAATCGCGCAAATTCGGCCGCGCCAAAATTTTTCCGGAAATACGGGCGGCGATCGCGCCCGCGCCGCCGGCGATCGCCCCGCCCGCGCGTTGCGCGCGCCGCCCGGTCTGGCTTAAAGACGGCGCGAGCGGAGCATTGCATGACCAAGGCTATTGTCGGCGTGATTGGCGGGTCCGGGGTTTACGACCTGCCGGGACTGGCGGATATGCGCGAGGAGCGCGTTTCGACCCCCTGGGGCGAGCCCTCCGACGCGTTGCGGTTCGGACGGATCGGAACGACGGAGGCGGTTTTCCTCCCGCGCCACGGCCGTGGGCATCGCCTCTCGCCTTCCGGAATCAATTACCGGGCCAATATCGACGCCATGAAACGCGTCGGCGTGACCGACATCGTTTCGGTTTCAGCTTGCGGCTCGTTTCGCGAGGAGCTTTATCCCGGCCTTTTCGTGCTGGTCGATCAATTCGTCGACCGCACCCATGGGCGGGAAAGTTCGTTTTTCGGCAACGGCTGCGTCGCGCATGTGTCGATGGCCCATCCTGTCGCGCCGAAACTGTCGGGCCGCATCGCCGCCGCCGCCGAGGCGGAAAAGATCGCCTTTCGAAAAGGCGGAACCTATGTCTGCATGGAAGGGCCGCAGTTTTCGTCCTATGCCGAATCGCTGAGCTACAAGGGCGCCGGCTACGATGTCATCGGCATGACCGCCTGTCCGGAGGTCAAGCTGGCGCGCGAGGCGGAAATTTCCTACGCGACCGTCGCCATGGTGACCGATTACGATTGCTGGCACGCCGATCACGACGCGGTGGATGTCGCAGCCATCATCAAGATCCTGCACGAAAACGCCGCCAACGCCGCGCGGCTGGTCGCCCGGCTGTTGCGCGACTTTCCGGCCGAGCACGAGCCTTGCCCTGTTGGCTCGGACCGCGCGCTCGAAACCGCGCTCATCACCGCCGAGGCGGCGCGCGATCCTGCGCTGCTCTCAAAACTCGATGCGGTGATGGCGCGGCTGAACAAAGCTTAAAGGTGAGTCGTGGGCATATGCATGGAGCCAAAGCCCAGCAGCCCGAACATGAGCGAAAAGATGAGGCTCATGATGACCGAAATGATGATCGCGGCCGGTATCGCGGCGATGCCCCATTTGACGAAAATCGCCACCAGTCGCGTGAAGGGAATGTCGATGTCGCTCAGCGTGATGCGTTGGTCGTTCATGGGGCGCTTTCCTTTTCGCGCGGTTTATGATGGCTAGAGACTAGCGTGACGCGCCTTTGAAGACGAGAGAGCCAGAAACGGGGCCAATATGAACGCCGGACTTCAGCAGACCCTGCACGATTCCATTCGCAGCATTCCCGACTATCCCAAACCCGGCATCATGTTTCGCGACATCACGACGCTGCTGGGCGATGCGCGCGCCTTTCGCCGCGCCGTGGACGAACTGGTGCAGCCCTGGGCAGGGCAGCGCATCGAGAAGGTTGCGGGCATGGAAGCGCGCGGCTTTATTCTCGGCGGCGCGGTGGCCCATCAGCTTTCCGCCGGCTTCGTGCCGATCCGCAAGAAAGGCAAGCTGCCGCACGCCACCGTTTCCATCGCCTATTCGCTGGAATACGGCGTCGACGAAATGGAAATGCATGTGGATGCGGTAAAGCCGGGCGAGCGCGTCATTCTTGTCGACGATCTCATCGCCACGGGCGGCACCGCGGAAGGCGCCGTCAAGCTGCTGCAGAAAATCGGCGCCGTCGTGGTCGCCGCCTGTTTCGTGATCGACCTGCCCGATCTTGGCGGGGCGAAAAAAATCGAGGCGCTCGGCGTTCCGGTGCGCACGCTGATCGCCTTTGGCGGGCATTGAAGGCGGCCCGTCATTGCGAGCGAAGCGAAGCAATCCATCCAACGGGCGGCTCTGCGTGCGCGCGCTTCACGCAGCGCCCGCGCGATGGGCGACCCTCTTTCAATGCATGTCGCTGAGGCGCAAGGCGATGGACGCGCCCGCATGATCCCCGCAGAACGCCTCGACATTATCCTGCGCCGGCACGAGGAAGTTTCCGCGCGCCTGTCAACGGGCGCAGACGGGCAAACCTTTGTTGCGCTGTCGCGTGAACTGGCGGAACTCGATCCGGTCGCCGGCGCCATTCGCGCCCATCGCGCCATCGAGCAGGAGCTTGCCGGCGTCGAGGCGATGTTGAAAGAATCATCGCTCGATGCGGACATGCGCGAACTGGCGCAGGAGGAAGAGCGCGACGCGCGCGAGCGCCTCGCCGCCAGCGAACAGGCGTTGCGCATCGCGCTTTTGCCAAAGGACGCCGACGACGAGAAAAGCGCGATCGTCGAAATTCGCGCAGGCACGGGCGGCGACGAAGCGTCGCTGTTCGCCGGCGATCTGTTCCGCATGTATGACAAATACGCCGCCGGGCGCGGCTGGAAGGTCGAGATCGCCTCGATGAGCGAAGGCGTGATGGGCGGTTACAAGGAAATCATCGCGCAGGTTTCGGGCCGCGGCGTGTTTGCGCGGCTGAAATTCGAATCGGGCGTTCACCGCGTGCAGCGCGTTCCGGCGACCGAGACGCAGGGGCGCATTCATACATCGGCCGCCACCGTCGCCGTTCTGCCGGAAGTGGAGGCGGTGGACGTTGATATCGACGAGGGCGACCTGCGCATCGAAACGATGCGCGCGGGGGGCGCGGGCGGGCAGCACGTCAACAAGACCGAATCGGCGATCCGCATCACGCATGTTCCATCAGGCATCGTCGTGATGATGCAGGAGGAGCGTTCGCAGCATCGCAACCGCGCCAAGGCGATGAGCCTGCTCGCAGCGCGCCTGCACGATCAGGAGCGCATGCGCGCCGACAGCGCGCGCGCCGCCGACCGCAAGGCGATGGTCGGCTCCGGCGACCGGTCCGAACGCATCCGCACCTATAATTTCCCGCAAGGGCGCGTCACCGATCACCGCATCAACCTGACGCTCTACAAGCTCGACCGCGTGATGGAGGGCGAGCTGGACGAAATCATCGACGCGCTGGTAACGGACCATCAGGCGAAGCTGATGGCGGCGGAGGGGACGTGAGAGGCCGGGCCGCTGTTTCGCTCATTTTCCTTGACGTCTCACCCTGTCCGCCCTTATAGACCCCCCATCCTTCGCGCCGGCCCTCGGGCCGCGCCGGACTTTCCATGCCTTTGTCCGCATGTCTGTCCGCGCCCCGCCGGGTCGCCCTGGAATTGAATTTTACTAGTCCCGGAAGGGGCTTATCGGAGTAGACCCCATGTCCCGCCGCTGCGAACTGACCGGCAAAGCCGTCCAGACGGGCAATCTCGTCAGCCATTCCAACCGCAAGACGCGCACGCGTTTCCTGCCGAACCTGTGCAACGTCACGCTGATTTCCGACACTTTGCAGCGCCCGGTGCGCCTGCGCGTTGCGGCGGCGACGCTGCGTTCGGTCGAGCATCGCGGCGGCCTCGACGCCTTTCTCGCCAAGGCGCGCGACGAAGAGCTTTCGCAAAACGCGCGCACCATCAAGCGCGAGATCGCGAAAAAGCAGGCGGCTGCGAAGTAATTCGCGCGCTCGAAAAACCGTCGCGCATTTCACGATATTGATTCGGTTCGATAAAACCGATGCAAGCCGGCCACAGCGCCGGCTTTTTGCTTTTTGCCTGCTCGACGGACGCGCGCGTTGGCGCTATTAACCATAATGATTCATGGCGTGCGGCCAGTGTGTTCGAGGCCGTTACCAAGGCGTTTTTGTTAAGTTTCAATTTACGGGTTCGGCCGCATTGTCGCCGCCGAATTCAGGAACGGTTCGCTGTCCCCATTTCGGGAAGCTGATGCGAACGTCGCGTGAATTTGGCCGCAAGGCCACAACTTAAGGAAAGTGTGATGAAACTCGTGAAATCCCTCGCTGCGGCGCTCGCCGTTTCGACGCTCGCCGGTTCGGCCTTCGCCGCCGACCTTCCCTCGCGCCGCACGGCGGTTGCTCCGTATATGCCGGTCGCGGTCGCGCCGGTGTTCACCTGGACGGGCGCCTATGTCGGCCTCAACGGCGGCGGCTGGCTCAACAGCTCGCGCTTCGCGCTCGGCGGCTACAATCAGGGCGGCGGCGCGCTGATCGGCGGCACGCTCGGCTACAACTGGCAGATGAACAACTTCGTGTTCGGCGTCGAAACCGATCTCGACTACCGCACGAAGTCGAACGTCGGCTCCTTCTGGCCGACGCAGACGCGCGATGGCCTGTTCGGCACGCTGCGCGGCCGCGCCGGTCTCGCGTTCAACAATTTCATGATCTACGGCACGGGCGGTCTCGCCTATGGCACGCCGACGGCTCCGAACACGTTCTTCGCCCCGGCGGCGATTTTCGGCGCCAACGCCTTCGGCGCGCGCGTCGGCAACTCGCCGCTCAGCGTCGGCTGGACGGCTGGCGTCGGCGTCGAAGCCGCGCTCGACCAGAACTGGTCGGTCAAGGCCGAATATCTCTACGCCGATCTCGGCTCCAAGCAGCAGTCCTACCTGCTGTCGACGGCGCCGGGCTGGGCGGTCGTCAATCACGACACGCGCATGCACACGGTGCGCGCGGGCCTCAACTATCGCTTCGGCTGGGGCGGCGCTCCGGTTGTCGCCAAGTACTGATCGCTTTCAGGTCCATCGGACCGATGATCGCCCGGCCTTCGCGCCGGGCGATTTTTTTTTTGCCTTCAAGATTTGCGCAAGAGGTCCGGCCGCCGCGCGCGCGTCAGCTTTTCGGCCTCGGCGCGGCGCCAGTCCGCGATCTTTCCGTGATCGCCCGAGAGCAGCACATCGGGAATTGCCCGCCCCTCGAATTCGCGCGGGCGCGTGTAATGGGGATATTCCAGCAGGCCGTTCTCGAAACTCTCGTCCTGCCCTGATTCCTGCTTGCCCATCACGCCCGGCAGCAACCGCACGCAGGCGTCGAGCAGCGTCAGCGCCGCCATTTCGCCGCCCGAGAGCACGTAATCGCCGATCGACACTTCCTCGAGCGCGCGGGCTGCGATGATCCGCTCGTCGACGCCTTCGAAACGCCCGCAGACGATGATCGCGCCGGGGCCCGCCGCCAGTGCGCGCACGCGCTGTTGCGTCAGCGGCGCCCCGCGCGGGCTCATCAAAAGGCGCGGACGCATATCGTCGGGCGCAGCGGTCGCGTCGAGCGCGGCGGCAAGCACATCGGCGCGCAACACCATGCCGGCGCCGCCGCCGGCCGGCGTGTCGTCGACCGCGCGATGCCGGCCGAGTCCGTGGGCGCGGATGTTCTGCGCCTCGCATGACCACAGGCCGCGCGCCAGCGCATCGCCCGACAACGACAGGCCGAGCGGGCCCGGAAACATTTCGGGAAAGAGCGTGAGCACGGTGGCGCGGAACATCATGCGCTCCAGACGATCGCCGTCATTGCGAGGAGCGAAGCGACGAAGCAATCCATCCAGTCCGATCGGCGCGGGGATGGATTGCTTCGCTTCGCTCGCAATGACGGCGCGCGGGTCATGTCATTCAATCTCGTCCGGTCGCACGATCGTGATGCGCCCTGCGGCGAAATCGACTTTGGGCGCGACCGCTTTGGTGAAGGGCGCCAGAAAGCTGTCGCCGGGCGCGGCGATTTCGAGAATATCGCCTGCGCCGTAATTCAGCACGTTTTTCACGCTGCCGAGGTCCGCCCCTTCGGGCGAAACAGCGCGCAGGCCGATGAGATCGACAATATAGAACTCGTCGTCGTCGGGCGGCGGCAGCTTCTCACGGGCAATGTAGAGCGCGAGGCCGGTCAGCGCCTGCGCCTGATCGCGCGTCTCGACGCCCTTCACCTTGGCGACCGCCATATCGTCGCGCAACAGCCGCAGTTTTTCGATGTCGAAACTGCGCTTGCCGCTTTCGTCGCTGAGCGCGCCATAGGACGACAGCGCCAACGGATCTTCCGTGAAACATTTCACGCGCACCTCCCCGCGCACGCCCTGCGCCGCGCCGAAACGCGCAAGAAGGATAAGGCGGGGAGGGTGCGGCATAATCCCGTCCTGCGCCGCCGTCATTGCGAGCAAACCGCAGCGATCCATCCTGTACCCTTGCAAGGCGCACTGGATGGATTGCTTCGTCGCTTTGCTCCTCGCAATGACGGAAGCGCGCTGGCCTTACGCGGCCGGCGCTTCAGCGCCGGCTGCCTTCTCCGCCGCAGCAGCGGCGGCGGCGGCGCGTTCCTGCGCCTTCTTCTTGGGCTGGGACTTCTGCGGATTGTTGCGCGCCTCGCGCTTGCCGACGCCAACCGTTTCCAGAAGGCGCGCGACGCGATCCGTCGGCTGGGCGCCCTTGGCGATCCAGGTCTTGGCCTTTTCGGCGTCGACGACGAGACGGTCGGCCGCGTCCTTGGCCTTCAGCGGATCGAAAGTGCCGAGACGCTCGATGAAGCGACCATCGCGCGGATAACGCGAGTCGGCGACAACGATGCGGTAGAACGGGCGCTTCTTGGCGCCGCCGCGGGACAGACGAATTTTAAGCGACATTGTTTGCTTCCTTGCTTCGTTTAACCCTTCCGCCCGTTTGAGAACGGAAGGGCGAACTCATTTCTTCTTCCCGAACTGGAACGGATTGAATCCGCCGCCGAGCCCGGGGAGCGTCGGCTTCGGCCCGAAGGCGCCGGCGGGCGGCGTATCGGGCAATTTCGGCATGCCGGGCGGCAATTGTCCGCCCATCTGCTTTTGCAATTGTTCGAGTTGTTCGGGCGTCGGCTGCGGCATGCCGCCGCCCAGACCGAAGGCCTGCGCCATCTTGCCGAGCGGGCCGCGCTTGGAGCCGCCCATCATCTTCATCATGTCGGCCATGCCGCGATGCTGCTTGAGCAGGCGGTTGACGTCTTCAACCTTCATGCCGGCGCCGGCGGCGATGCGCTTCTTGCGCGAGGCTTTGAGAATGTCGGGATTGCGCCGCTCCTCAGGCGTCATCGACAGGATGATCGCGCGCTGGCGCTTGATGATCTTGTCGTCGATCTTGGCTGCGGCCATCTGCTCCTTGATCTTGCCGACGCCGGGCAGCAGACCCATCACGCCGCCAAGACCGCCGAGCTTTTCCACCTGCGCAAGCTGGTCGGCGAGATCGTCCAGGTCGAACTTGCCCTTGCGCATCTTGTCGGCGATGCGCTGGGCCTTTTCGGCGTCGATGGTTTGCGCGGCCTTTTCCACCAGCGCAACAATGTCGCCCATGCCGAGAATGCGATTGGCGATGCGGCGCGGATCGAATTCGTCGAGCGCGTCCATCTTTTCGCCAACGCCGATCAGCTTGATCGGCTTGCCGGTGACAGCGCGCATCGAGAGCGCAGCGCCGCCGCGCCCATCGCCGTCCACACGCGTCAGCACGATGCCGGTGACGCCCACGCGCTCATCGAAGCTCTTGGCGAGATTGACCGCGTCCTGGCCCGTCAACGCATCGGCGACGAGCAGGATTTCGTGCGGGCGGGCGGCGGCTTTGATTTCGGCCATCTCCGCCATCAACGGCTCGTCGATATGCGTGCGGCCGGCGGTGTCGAGGATGACGACGTCGTAACCCTGCAGGCGCGCCGCCTCCTCCGCGCGTTGCGCAATCTGCACCGGCGTCTGGCCGGGCACGATCGGCAGCGTCTCGACGCCGACCTGGCGCCCCAGCACAGCAAGCTGTTCCTGCGCGGCCGGACGCTTGACGTCGAGCGAGGCCATCAGCACGCGCTTCTTGTAGCGATCCTTCAGGCGCAGCGCGATTTTCGCCGAGCTCGTGGTTTTGCCCGCGCCCTGCAGACCGACCATCATGATGGCGACGGGCGGCGGCGCGTCGAGATCGATCGGCTGCGCCGTCTCGCCGAGCGTTTCCACCAGCACGTCGTTGACGATCTTGACGACCATCTGGCCCGGCGAGACCGACTTGATGACATTGGCGCCGACCGCGCGATCGCGGCAGGCGTCGACAAAGGAGCGCACGACATCGAGCGAGACGTCGGCCTCGAGCAGCGCGCGGCGCACTTCGCGCAGCGCTGTCGAAACGTCGGCCTCGCTCAGCGCGCCGCGGCGCGTCAGCGTGTCGAATATGCCGGAGAGCTTTTCGGAAAGGCCCTCGAACATGTCTTGCTCCAAACCAGAACGCGCCCGGGGGCGCGTCGCGCTGCCGGGCGTTGACCTCCCGCCTCAGGGACGGGTCGGCGTGTCCAAAAATGTCTTCTCTGACGAGAAGCGGCGTTTTTAGGCGCGCGGGCGCGTTTCGTCAATCCGCACGGCCGGCGGGTAGTGTCTCAGTTTGAAATCTGAGACCGTTGACAATCTGTCGTCCGCCCCGATCTCCCGTGCTATGCTTGGCGCAAAGCAGGAGGCTGGAATGCAACAATCTCACAACGCGCAGGATGTTTTGGACGCGGCAATGGTTCTGCTGGGGAGCCTCTTGCAGGCGCTTCGCGACAAGAAAATATTTACAGACCAAGAGATGACGGCAATCTTTCACCGGGCCGCCAACGACGCGTCTTCCAATCCAAACCACGCCCAGATCGTAGCGGTCATGCATGCCATGCTGAAGGCCAAGCCTTAATGCCCACCGGACCTAAAGACGAGAAGCGCCCCGCTGACGTGATCGGCAATGCCGTTAAAGTTATGCGTATCCTCACAGGTGAAGAGCCCGAGGATTACGGTGACGCGCCCGAAAAGAACCAAGCCGCAGCCGAGCTTGGCCGCGCTGGCGGGAAGAAGCGCGCCGAGAGCATGACGCCCGAGCGGCGCGCGGAAATCGCAAAGAAGGCGGCGGCGAAGCGGTGGGGTAAGCCTTAAGAGCGCAACATCATCTAAACCGCACTTTTTCCATACACCCGCACACAGGATCATTAACCGCGCATATGAGACGTAGCCGCTCGATTTTTTGTTACCCACACTTTTCGGCGTTACCCACACTTTTTACGTTGACCCGCACCTCTGCGGTGCCGTAGCTTGACGCCTCGTCTCCCAAAGCGAGGGTTTCGTCATGGCATCTGGAATCGAAAAGATTATATCAAATCATGAAGCGTCACTGACTGACAACAATCACGCATATGTGCCGAAATTTAGCTATAAAAGATATTGTGTTACAAATCTTCGTGGAGGAATTGGCAAATCAACTCTGAGTTTTAATCTTGCTTATCTTATGGCCTGCGTAAAAAGCACACTCGTCTCTGATCTATGCGCACAAGGAAATTTGACAGATAGCCTCAATAACAGAAAGGACGACCTGTCTGTGAACATCTATGATGCTATTCAGCCAAGATTGCTCGGCCCTGCGTTCGGAGATATACCGGAGGATATTTCATATCTAATTAGCGGTAAGAATGACGAATTTAAGGGGATAAAAGCATCATACTTTGTGCCAAGCAGTCCTAATCTGTTTGCATTTTCAAGCTCGTTGTATCAGCAATTGCAATTGGCATCGACGCAGGCGGATTCTGCGAAAAAAGTTAGAAATATACTTTACACAATCAAGACTACATTAGATCAAGAAGCTGATCTGAAGAAATGCGAGTTGCAACTTATTGACTGTAGTCCCTTTTATTCTGGTGCTACGCACCTTGCATGGTGCGCAAGCGAAGCTCTGATTATTCCGGTGCGCGTCGATGAACATTCGATTCGATCGCTTGAGCTTACGCTCGATATGCTTGGAAATCAGAATAGTGACTTCAATCAGTGGCTCAAGCGTGGGGGCGACATGAAGCCGCCGAAAGTGGCGGCCATCGCCATGACCATGGTCGGCGCGCGCAGCAACGTGAAGAAGTCAAAAGATAGGGCGTCTCTATCCTTCATCGAGCGAGCCTACGCCGTCGCGAACAAGTATCGCCACCTGTTCGACAAAGAGCCTGACGAGGCATTCGCGATAACAGACGATTTCACATCGTCTGGAAGGATTAGTGGAGCGCTAGGTATACCGATCCCAAAACTTCAAATTGGGAAAAGCTACACTATCGAGCCGAAAAAGCGGCTTGAGGTCTATGATGCAAATAAGAAATACAGGAAGGAATTGGAATATCTCGCCTCCTTGCTCTGAACTTTATCCTTGACGCTAAGCATGAAAGTTCATATCA
>JAGWTA010000062.1 GCA_028869185.1 Hyphomicrobiales bacterium | reverse complement strand
GTCCCGGTGCTTTCGCTGACGATCAGAAAGCCTTCCTTCGTCTTTGCTGGCGGATGCGTCGCGAGCCGCTGGGCGATCATCGCAGGCAAGGCCATGTCGACTTGAAAGCCCGGTTCGAGCGCGCCGCGCGCCCCGACCTTGGCGCTTTTCGATTGCGTAAAGCGAAGCCGGCGGTCTGTCGGCGGCCCCTCGATCGCCGCGTCGGTCAGTGCGATGCAATCGGTGATGCGCTGCACGGCGGCGAATCCTATGACGAGCGCCGTGCCGATCGACGGCTTGCCGGCGATATCGCAGGCCGCAACGAGGATCTTCAGATCGTCGGCTGTGATGCGCACCTTGCGCTTCTTGCCCTGTCCGATGGCCGCGCCCATGAAAGGATTGCTCGATCGCGGAATGAGGCCCTTGCGTCCTGCCCATTTGAAAAGCAACCGGCCCTTGGCGGCGACATGGCGAGCCGTTTCAGGCGCCGTGAGTTGCAGTTCCTCGATCCACTCGTCGACGCGCTGTTCGCTCAAGGTCGCCGCCGGTTCATGACCGAACTCGGCCTCAAGGCGCTTGAACTCGTAAATATATTGGTAGGCGGTGCGCGGCCGCAGCTTTTTCCATGCCGGCGAGGCGCGGAATTCGCTGGCCAGCTGCGATACGGTCGTGGGCCCCGTCCGACGCTTCTGGCGCGGCGTCAATGGCAGGGCGCCCTTCGCCAGCCATTCGTCGACCTGCTGGTTCAGTCGCCGCGCCTCGGCCGCTGCTGCAGCAAACCCTTCGCCCAAGGGGATCGTTTTCCAGGACGGCCTTAAGCGCCGCTCCGGCTTCCAGTACCAGCGGCCGCCGGACGGGTGCATGCGCTTGGGCGCGGCATTGGGGGCTTTCTTCGCTTTGCGCATGGACGTGGCTCCTCGTCTGGCGCGGATGGGGGGATGGGAATCGACGGCGCGCGCCGCGTCAAGCGCGGGCGGCGGCGACGACCTTAAATTCCGGTGGACCGAGCGCCTGCGCGCGGCGCTCCTCGCGCATCTTCCAGGCTAAAACCGCGTCCGGGTTCCAGCGCTTCTGACGCAACGACCAGGGCAACGGCGCCGGAAAGCCGCGCCGCGAAAAATCTCCCATCTGCCGCTTCATGCGATCAGGCGAACAGCCGAACGCCGTCGCCAGATCGCGGTAGGTCCAATATGGGGCGGCGGCGTTCATCCGCGGCTCACCTGCGCGGATTCGACGATGGTCGTGCTGCTCATCACGCTCGCAATCAGCGCGATAATGTCTTCGGCGGCGACCACGAAGGGCTCGTTTTTCCTGTCGGGCAAATGCTGGTCGCCGTTCACGATCATTGTTGCAACGGCCTGCACGAGCGCCAGCATCTGCGGCATTGTCAACGCGCCCTTGCCCTTTACGGCGATGCCATTGCCGACAGGAACGACCTCAACGACAAAGCCGCTCATGCGCGCCGCTCCGGAGCCGCCCGGCCGCTGTCGAGATGCTTGCGGATCGCCTTCAGATGCGCGTCCGTCCCTCGGCGGTGCTCCTCGAGCGCGGCGACAATCTTGCCGTCCAGAACGAAATTGGTGCGTGCGATGTCCGCGAGAATGGCGTCAATGGCGCTGACGCCCGTGCGGCGGAATGGATTTTTCATGCGCTCCCCCGTTCCTGCTCGGCCGCTTTCGCGAGCCCGGCCCGCGTCGGGAAAGCGCGCTGCGCCTCCACGGCGATCAGGCCGCGTCGCGCCAGCGAACAAACGGTCGAATGATAGAAAAACGGCCCGCGATGATCGGCGGCCCAGCGATAAGGCGTGCGGCGCGCCTTGAAGAGTTGAAGGCTATGGCGCGCCGCAGCCGCCAGACACTCGCGTTCGGAGTCGATCAGCTCCGGTCTCTTTTTCGCATCCATGCGAAATCTCCATGCGAATCGCTCGCATGAAAGTTTCGCAAACTTGCGAAATTGTCAAGACCGGTTGCGAAACATGCGCACGATACGCCCGACGATGACGACGCGCTCGCCGTCCACCGGCAAGGGGCGCTCGGCCAGCGCGGCGTCCATGGTCGCCGTCGTCAGATAGACGCCGTCGTAGCGCCTGATCCGCGTGCGGGCGTCTCCGATGTCGAAGTCATAGATTTGCGCAATGACCGTATCGCCGTCGCGGGCGGCGGCGGCCTGATCGATCAGAACGATGTCGCCAGGGATGTAGCCGGCCAGCTCGAGCGCGCGGTTTTCGATGCGCCA
>JAGWTA010000061.1 GCA_028869185.1 Hyphomicrobiales bacterium | reverse complement strand
GATGACGACCAGCGTCATCGCAATCGAAATCAGCGTCGAGCACAGGATGAACAGCGCGACGAACTGTCCATAATATCCATCGAGAAGTTTCTGGCCGAACACTTCAACCGACCACGTGCCGAAGGTGATAAACAGCATGGTCGGCAGCGAAATGTTCACCGCCTCAAAGGTCGCGCGCAGCAGTTTTTTCCACCACGGAGGCTCATAGGTCCAGGTTGCGCCGCCGCCATCGAATTTCTGGCGCACGGGCAATTTGATCGGCGGCGAGCCGAACCATGTGTCGCCTTCGCTCATCAGCTCATTGGCCGGCGGTTTCGACTTGATGCCGATCAGGGCGCCAGTCGGAATTTCCGCGCCCGGCGGGATCACGCCATCGTTGCCGATGAAAACGCGCGAGCCGGTTTTCACTTTCGCCAGATGCATCCAGCCGCGTCGAATGTCCTCGTCGCCGAGAATGACCTCGTCGGCAATGAAACATTTGTCGCCGATGTCGACGATGTCGTAACGCCCGGCGATGTTGGTCGAGATTTCGGAATCCTTGCCGATCTTCGCGCCCATCAGGCGATACCAGGTGCGCATGTAGATCGTGGCGAACAGCGACGACAGCGTTTCGAGCGTCACTTCCGTCGCCAGCGCGACGGCCCATTTGCGCACGTAAAATCCAGAGTGCACGGAATAGACGCCCTCGCGCACGCGCGGCAAAACCAGCCAGCGCACCGCGACGATGAAGCCAACCGTCAGGAGCACGAGCGCGAAAGAGGTTGGCCATGCAAAGAGCGGGATGGCGGCCAGATACCAGGCGCGATCGAGAATGCCCAGATTGTTGTCGAGCTTGTCGAACAGCCAGAAGGCCGGAAAAATCGGCAACAGGCCGAGCGGGGGAATGGCGAGCAGAAGCAACGTGTAGGCGAATGTGTTGACGCTGCGGCGCGCCAGCGAGGCTTGCGCCTGTGTGGGCAAGGCGGCCTCGTCGACCAGCCCCGTCTTGCGCGCAGGCGAGCCGTCCCACACCTCATGCGCGCCGAGCCGCGAGCCGGCGGGAACGGCGCCGAGGTCTTTCAGCTCGCAGCCGGCGCCAATGACGACGTCTTCCTCGATGGTGCACGACGTTCCGATATAGGCGTCCGGCCCGATCGAGATGGCGCCGATGACAAGTTCATTGCCTTCGACGCGCGCATTGGCAAGCTTCAGTTTCGTGCCGAGGCTCGCGCCGGCGCCGATGGAAATCAGATCGACGGCGCCGATCTCGACTTCGGAAATCAGCGCATCCGGCCCGACTTTCGCGCCAAGCGCATTCAGGTAAAGCCGCATGATCGGCGAGGCCTGGAACCATTTCATATGCGTCAGCGCCATGAAGCGCTGCGCCAGCCACCAGCGGTAGTAATACGCGCCCCACAGCGGGTAGCGGCCCGGCTTGATGCGACCGAGCAAAATCCACTTCGCCGCGATGGAGATGAAAATCGTCGCGATGTTGACGCCCATGTAGACGCCGAGCAGCGCCACGATTTCCGTCCAGATGCTCGCGCCAGGATCGGTCAGCAGCATGTAGGACACGAACACGCCGAGCCATTGCGCCGTCATCAGCGCAAGAATGACCGGCAAGGCGATCGCCTGTCCGAGCCCGCACAGGATGCGACGCGCCAACGGCGGCGGCGCGAAGGAAAAATCCTTCGCCGGGCCGCGCATTTCCGCCTTGCCGTCGAGATGGGCGGCGATCGCGCGCAACGTGCGCGCATTATAGACATCCTGCAGCGTGATCGACGCCAGATGCGGCGTCTCGCGCACGGCCGAAACGAAGCGCGCCGCGATCAGCGAATGACCGCCGAGATCGGTGAAGAAATCGGCGTCGAACGGAATGGCCTGCGGCGGCAGCGCGCGCTTGGCGGCCGCCAGCAGGAGCGCTTCCGTTTCGCTGCGCGGATCTTCCTGCTCCTCGACGGGCGCCTGTTCGGCGAGCTCGATCTTCTTGAGCAGGTTGCGGTTGACTTTGCCGCTGGGAAGTTTCGGCAGCGCATCCACCACTTCGTAACGGCCCGGCGTCATGTAGGCAGGCAGCGTGTGACGCAGTTCGGCGCGCAGATGTTTGGGGTCGATGGTCGACCCGCGCTTGGGAACGATGAAGGCGACGAGATCGTCGATGCCCGCCACATTGCGCAGCACGACTGCGTTTTGCGACACTTCCGGCAGGGCGTCGATCTTCGACTCGATTTCCCCCAGTTCGACGCGGAAGCCGCGGATTTTCACCTGATCGTCGATGCGACCGCGAAAGCCGATATTGCCGGCCTCGTCCAGAACAACCGCATCGCCCGAG
>JAGWTA010000017.1 GCA_028869185.1 Hyphomicrobiales bacterium | reverse complement strand
AGGCGGCGCGCCTGCGGCGCGTCCTTGACTTCGATTTTCTTTCGCGCTCCGCTCCGCCCGTGCAAAGAATGAATGGGTTTCAATGATGCGGCTTATCTGTCTGCGCATCAGTCCCTTCTTGGTGAGGAGCGCGTAGCGCGTCTCGAACCATGCATTACATAGCGGCACCCACAAAACGCGCCGTATAAACCGCCTTGAATGACTGGGTCATATATTCTCCAACACATCAACGGAACACGCGCAAACAAAAAGCCCGGCGCGCAGGCCGGGCTTTTCGCATTTTCGATTTTGACGAAGGAGAGCGTTTACGCAGCTTCCTCGACATCGCCCTCGCCGGCATCCTCGCCAGCGGCCGCTTCCGTTTCCGGCTTGGCGCCGCGGCGCGGACCCTTCTGCAATTGCTGCTCGATCAGCTTCAGGGATTCCTGATCGGTAAGCTTGCGGACGGCGGCGAGTTCGCGCGCCATGCGGTCGAGCGCCGCCTCGTAGAGCTGACGCTCGGAGTAGGACTGCTCGGGCTGCGCGTCGGAACGATAGAGGTCGCGCACGACTTCCGCGATCGCGACGAGATCGCCGGAATTGATCTTGGCCTCGTATTCCTGCGCGCGGCGCGACCACATGGTGCGCTTGATGCGCGCGCGCCCCGTCAGCGTTTCCAGCGCCTTGGTGACGACGGCGGCTTCGGCGAGCTTGCGCATGCCGACCGACACGACCTTCGGCGTCGGCACCTTGAGGATCATCTTGTCCTTCACGAAGGAGATGACGAACAATTCGAGCCGGAAGCCGGCCACGACCTGCTCCTCGATGGCGACGATCTGCCCGACGCCATGCGCCGGATAGACGATGAATTCATTGGCCTTGAACGAGGGGCGCGGCGCGCCGGGCTTGGCGGTCGGGCGCACGATATGGCCCGGCAGACCCGGACGACCGCCGAACGGCCGCTGGAACGGCGGTTTTGCGGGCTGATGGGCGGCGGGCTGCTGGGCGGCCTGGGGCGCGGGCGCCGCAGGCGCGGCAGCTTGCGGAGCGACCGGTTTGGCGGCGGCCGCAGGCTTGGCCGGAGCGGCCTTGGCCTCGACGGGCCTGGGCGCCTCGGCCCCGGCTTTCGCTGTCTGCGGCGCAGCCTTGGCGGCGGGCGCGGGCGTCTTCGGCGCGCTCGCGGGAGCCGCCTTGGCCGTCGGCGCCTTGGCGGGCGCAGCCTCGGCCTTCGCCGGCGTCTTGACGGGATGAGCCTCGACCTTCTTGTCGGATTTCGGCGTCACGACAGCCTTGGCGGCGGCCTTGGCGGGCGCAGCCTTGGCTTTGGCGGGCGCGGCGACCTTCAAAGGCTGGCGCGCCTTGGACGCGGCGGCCGCCTTCGCAGCGGCGGCCTTGGCGGCCTTTTCTCGCGCCGCCTTGTCCTTGGCGGCATCCTTGCCAGTCTTCGCGTCCTTGGCCTTGACGGCCGTCTTGGACGCGACGGTCTTGGACGCCGCTGCCTTGGAAGAAACGGTCTTGGGAGAAACTGTCTTGGAGGAGGTCTTCGGCCCGGCGGCCTTGGCCTGCGCCTTGGCTGCAGTCGCGGGCGCCTTGGCGGCGCTCTTCACAGGCGCCGTTGCAGCTTTCGTCGGCGCCTTGGCCGCGCTCTTGCTGACGGTTTTGGCGCGCGTCGCCGCTTTCAGCTTTTCGGTCGTCTTGGCGGACTTGGCCTTGCTGGTCGCCTTGGCCTTGCCGGCCGACTTGGCGCCTTTTGCCTTGCTCTTCTTCGTCGCCATACGCAGCGCACTCCTGGTTGGGCCGGACACGGACCGGCGGCGGACCAAAAACGCGGTCCGCCATGATATGGGCGCCGAACCACCGAAATGGAACGGTCTCGAACAAGTCGGGCGAATTCAGGTCAGGAATGCGGCTGAAAGCCGGGCAAAAAACCACGTCTCCGCCATCCGGTGCATGGTTGGCGGGGCGTACAATCCTTTACGAATTTGAACACGGTTTGTTCGACTGTTAATAAAGTGTATATCACAGAAATATGTGAAAATCAAAGACTAACAGCGTCTGAGCGCAAGCCAGCCGTCGCCAATGGTTAACAAGGCGACTCCAAAATCGGGCCAACGCGGACGCAAATCGCGGCGATCAATCGCCTTTGCCGGGCTTGTCCGTAAAGAACGCGTCGAACTTGCCGGCGTGGCCGTCCATTTCCTTCGCCTCGGGCAGCGGATCGCGCTTGACCGTGATGTTCGGCCAATTGGGCGCAAGGTCTGCATTCAGCTTCAGCCACTTCTCGAGGCCCGGCTCGGTGTCCGGCTTGATCGCCTCGGCGGGACATTCCGGTTCGCAGACGCCGCAGTCGATACATTCGTCCGGATGAATGACGAGCATGTTCTCGCCTTCATAGAAACAGTCGACCGGACAGACTTCGACACAATCGGTGTATTTGCACTTGATGCAGTTTTCGACGACGACATACGTCATGGAGACAGGCTCCTCGCGGATCGTTTTGCGGCGCGGAATTATGGCGCTGTGCTAGCTGCTTTGCGGCAGGCGCGCAAGCAGCCTTTGTGCGGGCGTCATTGCTCCGCCTGCGGCCAATCGCCCCCGCCCTGAAGATTCTCGTACAGCAGGCTCGCCGCCTGCGCATCGCTGCGCCGGACGCCAGGCGCAATCACGCGCAGGACGCGCGTATCATGCGCAAGCGCCAGCGTGACAATATCACCCGCCTTCAGCATCTTGCCCGGGCGCAACGCGCGCTCGCCGTTGATGCGCACATAACCGTCCGCAACCAGACGCGCCGCAGCAGCGCGCGTGCGCGCCATGCGCGCAAACCACAGCCACTTGTCGATGCGCACACGCTCTGGCGCAGCGCATGTCTGGTTCGTCATGTAACGAAGATGTTCATGTCGTGAGAATGCGCCGCGGAGCGCTCGCCCGCAAGCCGGCGCGTTTCGATCAGCCGAACTTCTTGCGCGCCAGCGCAACCGCAGCCTTCGCCTTGACGATCAGGGTTTCCTTCAACCGCGCGCGCCGCAAGGCGCGATCGAAGCCTGCGCCGTCGTGCAGCGCCACCACGAAATCGGCGATGGCGATGCGATCCGGCCAGAGGCGGTCGATCATTGAATGATTGGCGATCGCGCAGGAATCGGTGATTGCGATGGCGGGATCGGCAAGCTGCATTTCCGTGATCGCCTGCGTCAGCAAAACGCCCGGCGAATAATGCGCAAGACTCTCGTCGTAAGCGGTCTTCCAGTAGAACGAGCGTGCGCCGCTCGTCAGCAAGACGCCGCAGGCGACGGGCGCGCCGTCGATCTCGACGCAATCGATGCGACATTTGCCTTGCGCAGCCAGCAGGCGCAGCGCAGAGCGGACGAAGGTCGCATCGCTTGTCTTCGACAAAAGCGCCGTGCCGCGCTGGCCTTTCCAGCCGCGCGCTTCCAGCGCCAGAAACCATTCGACGGCTTCGCGCAGCGCTTCGCCTTCGCGCGCCGAGCGGATCGTGAGATTGGCATTTTCGGCAAGACGGCGCTTGCGGCGGTCGAGTTCGCGCCTGTGCTTGCGCGACATGGCGCGCTCCAGCGCCTGCTCGGCGCTCTGGCCGCCGCGCAAGGCTGCGCGTTCATGTTCGCCCATCACCGCGAAACGCGCGCCGCGCACGAGCGCGCGCGCGATCAGCAATGCAAACAGCGGGCCCTCGCGCGTCAGCGCGGGCAGCGCGAAACCTGCGGACTGCGGATAATGCCTTTCGATGAAATCGAACAGCGCATCCACGGCGCGCGCGCCGTCGAGACGATCGATCGCCGGGCCGCCGAGCGGCGTGTAGACGCTGCTCCACGGATGCGCGAGGCCGCCGGAAAAGCGCGGGCGCGCGCGGCGCAGCGGCAGAAGGCCGATGAGACGGGCGCGCGGCTCCACGCCGGCGCCCTGCCAGACGAGCAGGAATTCGGGACGCTGGGAGGCCGGCATGTGCAGCGCCGCAGACAGCGCGAAATCGGGTTCGAGAAAGGCGTTGGGCTCGATGGCGCGCAGCACCAGATCGCTCCAGGCCGCACGATGGCGGGCCATCTCTTCGAAGGAAGCGCGTTCGACGCTGATTTCGGGCGCGGCGGTCTCGGTCAGCCCATCCCGGTCGCGGCGCGGCGCGGCGGGCAGCGCGAGAGGCGCGCTGGCGAAAATCGCCTGCGCCATCGCCGCCATGTCCCAAAATCGAACAGTCACAGAGGTCCGCCTCCTGCTGGACCTTCCGTTGCGCGACGCAGGCGCTCCATTTCGGAGCGTTTGCGCCTTGCCGCGGCAAGGTCAGCAGGTGCGGTTCAAGATGTGGGCCAATGAAGCGGGTGGACGCGGGCGGGCTCAGCCGAGCCAGGCGGGAACCGTGTCGAGCCCGATCAGATCGTCAAAGGAGCCGCGGGCGCGCACGACGGCGAAACGATCCCTGTCGACGAGAACCTCGGGCGTCAGCAGGCGCGAATTATAGGTGCCAGCCTGCACCGCGCCATAGGCGCCCGCGCTCATCACGGCCAGCAGATCGCCCGCCTGCGGCTCCGGCAGCATGCGATCGAGCGCGAGATAATCGCCCGTCTCGCAAACCGGCCCGACAATGTCGGCGCGAATTTCCGCCGCGCCCGACAGGCGCACGGGCAGAACGTCGTGATGGGCCTCGTAGAGCGTCGGCCGGATGAGATCGTTCATGCCGGCGTCGACGATCACGAAGGTCTTGCCCTCGCCGCGCTTGACGTAAACGACGCTGGCGACGAGCACGCCCGCGTTGCCGACGATGAGACGGCCTGGCTCGAGGATGAGAGAACAGCCAAGATCCCCGAGCGTCTGACGGACGACGTCGGCGTAACGGTCGGGATGGTAGGATTCGGGATCTTCGCCCGCCCGATAGGGAATGCCGAGCCCGCCGCCGAGATCGAGATGATCGATCCGGTGTCCGCCCGAGCGCAAGTCGCGCACGAAATCGGCTAGCAGGGCAAAAGCGTTGCGGAACGGCGCAAGATCGGTGATCTGCGAGCCGATATGCATGTCGACGCCATTGGCCGCGACGCCCGGCAGGGTCAGCGCATGATCGTAAACGGCGCGCGCGCGCGAAATCGGAATGCCGAACTTGTTTTCCGATTTGCCGGTGGAAATCTTGGCGTGCGTTTTTGCGTCCACATCGGGATTGACGCGCAGCGCGACATGCGCGATCTGGCCGCGCGCCGAAGCAATGCGCGCGATGGCTTCGAGTTCCGGTTCCGATTCGACGTTGAAGCAGAAAATTCCCGCATCGAGCGCTGCGACGATTTCGCGTTCTGTTTTCGCAACGCCTGAAAACGTGATCTTTTGCGCCGGCACGCCGGCCGCCAGCGCGCGGCGCAATTCGCCTTCCGACACAATATCGACGCCCGCGCCCGCATTGGCCGCCAGCCGCAGCACGGCCTGATTGGAATTGGCCTTCATCGCATAGCAGATGCGCGCGTCGAGCCCCTGGAAGGCTGCCGCGAACACGCGCAGATGCCGTTCGATCGTGGCGCGCGAATAACAATAGAAGGGCGTGCCGACTGTGCGGGCGATGTCCGCAAGCGCCACGTCTTCGGCGAAAAGCGCTCCGTCGCGATAATCGAAATGCCGCATCAGTCGAGCAGGGGATCGAGGAAGAACGAGGAGGGCTTCGGCTTGCCCGCGCGCTGATCGACGATGTCCGCCTTCGGCCGGTCGGATGTGTCGCGCACGAGGCCGGCTGCGCGCGCATGCGGAGCGGGCGCTGTCGGATCGGCGCGCGTCAGCGGCGCGGGCGTCGAGCCCGGCGGCGGCTCCAGCGGGCCGCGGCGCCCGCAACCGGCGAGCGCCAGCGGCACAACGAGAAGGGCAACGAAAGCGGCGCGCGTCACAGGCTAACTCCGTGTTGAGCCAAAGCCGCCGTCGCGAGCAAAGCCAGGCTCGCCACTCGCCTATCACGAACCGCGCGCAATTGTCATGCGCGCGGCCGTTTCGTTCAGATATGGATCGCGCGGCCCGCGACCGCGAGCGCTGCTTCCTTCACCGCTTCCGACATTGTCGGATGGGCGTGGCAGGTGCGGGCGAGATCTTCGGCCGAACCGCCGAATTCCATCAGAACGCAAGCTTCCGCGATCATCTCGCCCGCGCCGAAACCGACGATATGGGCGCCCAGCACCCGGTCGGTCGCAGCATCCGCGAGAATCTTCACGAAACCATCGGCCTTGCGCATGGCGCGCGCGCGCCCGTTCGCCGTGAAGGGGAATTTGCCGGCCTTGTAGGCGACGCCCTTGGCCTTCAGCTCCTCTTCGGTCGCGCCGACGGCGGCAATCTCGGGATTGGTGTAAACGACGCCGGGGATGACGTTGTAATTCACATGGCCGTGCTGGCCTGCGAGAATTTCGGCGACCGCAATGCCCTCGTCCTCCGCCTTGTGCGCCAGCATCGGCCCGCGCACCACATCGCCGATGGCGTAAACGCCCGCGACATTGCTCTGGAAGCGATCGTCGATGACGACCCGGCCGCGCTCCATGGCAACGCCTGCCGCTTCAAGTCCAAGCCCTTCGGTGTAGGGCGTGCGGCCCGTGGCGATCAGCACGCGATCGGCCTCGATCGTTTCGGCGGCGCCGCCGGCGACCGGCTCGAAAGTGACTTTGGCGGCGGAGCCCTTCACCGCGACATCGGTGACCTTGGCGGCGAGCTTGAAGACGAAACCCTGCTTTTCCAGCATGCGCTGAAACTGCTTGACCACCTCGCCGTCCATGCCCGGCAGAATGCGGTCGAGATATTCGATGACCGTGACCTCGGCGCCGAGCCGGCGCCACACCGAGCCAAGCTCGAGGCCGATCACGCCTGCGCCGACGACGACGAGTTTCTTGGGAACCGCGCCGAGCTCCAGCGCGCCGGTGGACGAGACGACGACCTTCTCGTCGAAGGCAATGTCCTTGCCATTCTTGTCGCGCAGGCGCGCGACGTCGGAACCGGTTGCGATGACGATGTTCTTCGTCTCCAGCGTCTGCGACTTGCCATCTTCGCCCGTCACCTCGACCTTGCCGGCGCCCGCAATCTTGCCCGCGCCGAAAACGACATCGACCTTGTTCTTCTTCATCAGGAAGGCGACGCCCTGCACATTGGCCGTCACCGTATCGGCCTTGTGCTTCATCATCGCCGGCAGATCGAGCTTGGGCTTGGAGACGACGACGCCGAGCGCGGCGAAATCATGGCCCGCTTCCTCGAACATTTCCGACGCATGCAGCAACGCCTTGGAGGGGATGCAGCCGACATTGAGACAGGTGCCCCCGAGCGTCTTGCGCTTTTCGACGATGGCGACCTTCATGCCGAGCTGGGCGGCGCGAATAGCGCAGACATAACCGCCGGGACCGGCGCCGATGACGATGAGATCGTAGGACATGGCAAAACTCCGAAGAATGCCGCTTTGCCCGTCATTGCGAGCGAAGCGAAGCAATCCATCCCCTCAACTGGCGAAAGCGCAGGATGGATTGCTTCGCGCCTCGCGCCTCGCAATGACGGCTGCGTTGCGTGATTAAAGATCCAGCACCAGCCGCGCCGGGTCTTCCAGACCCTCCTTCACGCGCACCAGGAACGTGACGGCTTCCTTGCCGTCCACGATGCGGTGATCGTAGGAAAGCGCCAGATACATCATCGGCCGGATTTCAATCTTGCCGCCGACGACCATCGGCCGCTCCTGAATCTTGTGCATGCCGAGAATGCCCGACTGCGGCGCGTTGAGGATCGGCGTCGACATGAGGGAGCCATAGACGCCGCCGTTCGAGATGGTGAACGTGCCGCCCTGCATTTCCTCGATCGACAATTTGCCGTCGCGCGCGCGCTTGCCGAAATCGCCGATGGCTTTCTCGATCTGCGCGATCGACATCTGATCGGCGTCGCGCACGACAGGCACGACGAGACCCTTGTCCGTGCCGACGGCGACGCCGACATGGCAGAAGTTCTTGTAGATGATGTCCGTGCCGTCGATCTCAGCGTTGACGGCCGGAATTTCCTTCAGCGCGGCGCAGCAGGCTTTCACGAAAAAGCCCATGAAGCCAAGCTTGACGCCATGCTTCTTCTCGAAGGCGTCCTTGTATTGCGTGCGCAGCGCCATCATCGCGCCCATGTCGACCTCGTTGAAGGTCGTGAGCATGGCGGCGGTCGACTGCGCTTCCTTCAGGCGGCGCGCGATGGTCTGGCGCAGCTTGGTCATCTTCACGCGCTCTTCGCGCGCAGCGTCGGATGCGGCCGAAGGCGCGCGCGCCGCAGCGGGCGCGGCGGGCGCGGCGGCCGGCGGATTGGCGAGATGGGCGAGCACGTCGCCCTTCAGCACCTGCCCGCGCTTGCCGGAGCCGGCCACGTCATCGGTCTTCACGCCGGAATCGGCGGCGACCTTGGCGGCGGCGGGCGAAGGCGGCATGGCGGTCTGGCCGGCGGGCGCTGCGGCCGGCGCAGGCGCCTTGGCGGGCACCGGAGCGGCAGGCGCTGCAGCTTTGGGCGCGGCGGCGGCGCCGGCGGCGCCTTCCGCAATTTGCCCGAGCAGCGCGCCCGGCGTCACCGTTGCGCCGTCCTTGGCGACGATTTCCGACAGCACGCCGGAGGCCGGCGCGTTGACTTCCAGCGTCACCTTGTCCGTCTCCAGCTCCACCAGCGGCTCGTCGGCTTTCACCGCATCGCCCGGCTTTTTGTACCACTTGCCGATCGTTGCCTCTGCAACCGATTCACCCAGCGTCGGCACCCGAATTTCTGTCGCCATGATCGTTCAACGCCAGCGGCGTTCCTCTCGTAGAAAAATTATTGTGCGAAGGCTTCGTCCATGAAGGCCTTGAGCTGCGCCAGATGCCGCGACATCGTGCCGGCGGCCGTGGAGGCCGAAGCCGGACGCCCCGCATAGGCCGGACGCTTCACTTTCGAACCGGCCTGCTGCAGCACCCATTCGAGATAGGGCTCGACGAAGAACCAGGCGCCCATGTTCTTGGGCTCTTCCTGGCACCACACGACATCGGCCTTCTTGAACCGGCTCATCGTGTTGACGAGCGCTTTGAGCGGGAACGGATAGAGCTGCTCGACGCGCAGGAGATACACATCGTCGATGCCGCGCTTCTCGCGTTCGTCGTAGAGATCGTAATAGACCTTGCCCGAGCAGAGCACGACGCGACGGATCTTGTCGTCCTTGACCAGTTTGATCTTCTCGTTGGGAAGAGCCTGCGCATCATCCCACAGAATGCGGTGGAACGCTGTCTCCGGCCCCATATCGACAAGGGGCGAAACAACGCGTTTGTGACGCAGCAGCGATTTTGGCGTCATCAGGATGAGCGGCTTGCGGAAGTCGCGGCACAACTGACGGCGCAGGATGTGAAAATAATTCGCCGGCGTCGTGCAATTGGCCACCTGCATGTTGTCTTCCGCGCAAAGCTGCAGATAGCGCTCGAGACGCGCGGACGAATGTTCGGGGCCCTGGCCTTCGTAGCCATGCGGCAGCAGGCACACGAGGCCCGACATGCGCAGCCACTTGCGCTCGCCCGACGAGATGAACTGGTCGAACAGAACCTGCGCGCCATTGGCGAAATCGCCGAACTGCGCTTCCCACAAGGTAAGCGCCTCGGGTTCGGCGAGCGAATAGCCATATTCGAAACCGAGCACGGCTTCTTCCGAAAGCATCGAATTGACGACTTCGTATTTGCCCTGCTTGCCTTCGTTCAAATGGTTGAGCGGCGCATAGCGGCGCTCCGTCTCCTGATCGATCAGCATGGAATGGCGCTGCGAGAACGTGCCGCGCTCGACATCCTGCCCCGACAGACGCACACGCTTGCCGTCCCACAGGAAGGTCGCAAACGCCAGCGCCTCGGCCATCGCCCAGTCGATCCCCTCGCCGCTCTCCATCATCTTGCGACGATTGTCGAGGAAACGCTGGATCGTCTTGTGCACGTTGAAGCCTTCGGGAAGTTCCGTCAGCTTCAGGCCGAGCATCTTGAGATGGCCGAGATCGACGCCGGTCTTGCCGCGCCGCGGATCGTCGGTCGATTGCGCGCTCTTCAGGCCCGACCAGCGGCCGTCGAGCCAGTCGGCCTTGTTCGGCTTGAACGCCTGGCCCGCTTCATATTCGGCTTCGAGACGATGGCGCCAGTCGCCCATCATCTTGTCGACCTCGCCCTGCGTGACGAGGCCTTCCTCGATCAGCTTGGCGCTGTAGATCTGCAGCGTCGTCTGATGCGCGCGAATGTTGCGATACATCAGCGGCTGCGTGAAGCCCGGCTCGTCGCCCTCGTTATGGCCGAAGCGGCGATAGCACCACATGTCGATGACGACAGGCTTGCCGAAGCGCTGCCGGAATTCCGTCGCGACCTTGGCGGCGAAAACAACCGATTCCGGATCGTCGCCGTTCACATGGAAAATCGGCGCCTCGACCATCTTCGCCACGTCGGACGGATAGGGCGAGGAGCGCGAATAGCGCGGATAGGTCGTGAAGCCGATCTGGTTGTTGATGATGAAATGCACGGAGCCGCCGGTGCGCGTGCCCTTGAGGCCCGACAGGCCGAAACATTCCGCGACGACGCCCTGCCCCGCGAAAGCCGCGTCGCCATGAATGAGCAGCGGCATGACTGCGCCGCGGTCGTCGCGTTTGCAACCGTGCTGATCCTGCTTGGCGCGCACCTTGCCGAGCACCACGGGGTCGACGATTTCCAGATGCGACGGATTGGCCGTCAGCGACAGATGCACCTTGTTGTTGTCGAACTCGCGGTCGGACGAGGCGCCGAGGTGATACTTCACGTCGCCCGAGCCTTCCACCTCGTCGGGCAGGAACGAACCGCCCTTGAATTCGTGGAACAGCGCGCGATGCGGCTTGCCCATGACCTGACAGAGAATGTTGAGACGTCCGCGGTGGGCCATGCCCATCACGATTTCCTGCACGCCGAGCGCGCCGCCGCGCTTGATGATCTGCTCGAGCGCGGGAATGATCGATTCGCCGCCGTCGAGCCCGAAGCGCTTCGTTCCGGTGTATTTCACGTCGATGAACTTCTCGAAGCCTTCGGCCTCGATCAGCTTTTGCAGGATGGCGCGCTTGCCTTCCTTGGTGAAGGCGATCTCCTTGTCCGGACCTTCGATGCGCTCCTGGATCCAGGATTTTTCCGCCGGATCGGAAATATGCATGAACTCATAGCCGATGTTCGAACAATAGGTCCGGCGCAGGATCGCCAGCATTTCGAAAATCGTCGCATATTCGAGGCCGAGCACATGATCGATGAAGATCTTGCGGTCGTAATCGGCGTCGGTGAATCCATAGCTGGACGGATGCAGCTCTTCGTGATCCTTGCGCGGCTCCATGCCGAGCGGGTCGAGATTGGCGTGCAGATGGCCGCGCATGCGGTAGGCGCGGATCATCATGATGGCGCGCACGGAATCGCGCGTCGCGCGCTGCAGGTCTTCCGAGGAGAGCTTCTCGCCCTTGGCGTCGGCCTTGGATTTGATCTTGTCGCCGAGCGTCTTCTCGTTCGGCTGCCAGTGGCTGTCGAGCGCGGAAATCATTTCGCCATTGGCGGCGATCGGCCAGTTCGGCTTTTTCCACGAGGCGCCGCGCGCATTCTTCTCGACGACGTTTTTGTCGTCGTTCAACGTCTCGAAAAACGCGCGCCATTCGGGATCGACGGAGGCGGGATTTTTCTCGTAGGCGTCCTGCAATTGCGCGACATAGGCCGCGTTGCCGCCATAGAGAAACGACGTATCGGCGAAAACGCTATTCTGCTGCGAGCGCCCGTTCGAACCTTCGGCCATTGCCGTTGCTCCCTATCCGTTCACAGCCCGCCAGTGCGGGCGAAGCGAGCAATCCATGTCGCTTGATGGCGGGCTGGATTGCATCGTCGCTGCGCCCATCGCGATGACGGGCGCAGCGCTATTGCCTTAACCCTTGAGCAGTTCCGCGAGCGTCTTGCCGAGACGCGCGGGCGAGGGCGAAACCTTGATGCCCGCCGCTTCCATCGCCGCGATCTTGTCTTCCGCGCCGCCCTTGCCGCCCGAGATGATCGCGCCGGCATGGCCCATACGGCGGCCCGGAGGCGCCGTGCGGCCGGCGATGAAGCCGACGACCGGCTTCTTGCGGCCGCGCTTGGCTTCGTCCTTCAGGAACTGCGCGGCGTCTTCTTCCGCCGAACCGCCGATTTCGCCGATCATGATGATCGACTTGGTGGCGTCGTCCTTCAGAAACATTTCGAGCACGTCGATGAATTCGGTGCCCTTCACCGGATCGCCGCCGATGCCGACAGCCGAGGTCTGGCCGAGGCCTTCCTGCGTCGTCTGGAACACGGCTTCATAGGTCAGCGTGCCCGAACGCGAGACGATGCCGACGGAGCCGGGCTTGAAGATGTTGCCCGGCATGATGCCGATCTTGCATTCGCCGGCGGTCATCACGCCCGGGCAATTCGGCCCGATGAGGCGCGACTTCGAGCCGACGAGCGAACGCTTCACGCGGATCATGTCCTGCACCGGAATGCCTTCCGTGATGCAGACGATGAGCGGCACTTCCGCGTCGATGGCTTCGCAGATCGCATCCGCAGCGCCCGGCGGCGGAACATAGATCACGCTGGCGTCTGCGCCGGTCTTCTCGCGCGCTTCGGCGACCGTGTCGAAAATCGGCAGGCCGAGATGCGTGGCGCCGCCTTTGCCGGGCGAGGTGCCGCCGACCATCTTGGTGCCATAGGCGATCGCCTGTTCGGAATGGAAGGTGCCGTTCTTGCCGGTGAAACCCTGGCAGATGACCTTCGTGTTTTTGTCGATGAGGACGGACATCAGGCGTGACCTTTCACGGCTTTCACAATCTTCTGGGCGGCGTCGTCGAGATCGTCGGCGGGAATGACGTTGAGGCCGGATGTGGCGATGATCTTCTTGCCGAGATCGACATTGGTGCCTTCAAGGCGCACGACCAGCGGCACTTTGAGACCGACTTCCTTCACCGCAGCGATCACGCCCTCGGCGATGATGTCGCACTTCATGATGCCGCCGAAAATGTTGATGAGGATGCCCTTCACATTCGGATCGGCGGTGATGATCTTGAACGCCGCCGTCACCTTTTCGCGGCTCGCGCCGCCGCCGACGTCCAGGAAGTTCGCCGGGCTTTCGCCGTAGAGCTTGATGATGTCCATCGTCGCCATGGCGAGGCCCGCGCCGTTGACCATGCAGCCGATGGTGCCGTCGAGCGTGATGTAGTTGAGATCGTATTTCGACGCTTCGAGCTCCTTGGCGTCTTCCTCCGTTTCGTCGCGCAGCGCTGCGATGTCGGGATGACGATAGAGAGCGTTATTGTCGAACGAGATTTTCGCATCGAGACATTTCAGCTTGCCGTCCGTGGTGACGATCAGCGGATTGATCTCGAGCATCTCCATGTCCTTGGCGACGAACGCCTTGTAGAGCTTCTCGACAAGCGAGCCGGCCTGTTTGGAAAGATCGCCCGAAAGACCCAGCGCCTGCGCGACGCGGCGCCCGTGATGGGGCTGCACGCCCGTCGCCGGATCGACCGTGAAGGTCACGATCTTTTCCGGCGTGTCATGCGCGACTTTTTCGATGTCCATGCCGCCTTCGGTCGACACGACGAAGGCGATGCGCGAGGTGGCGCGATCGACAAGCATCGACAGATAGAATTCCTTGGCGATGTCGGAGCCTTCCTCGATATAGAGGCGGTTGACCTGTTTGCCCGTGGGGCCGGTCTGCACCGTCACCAGCGTCGCGCCGAGCATCTGCTTGACGTTGTCCTTGACGTCCTGAACGGATTTGGCGAGGCGCACGCCGCCCTTGTCGCCGGCTGAGGCTTCCTTGAACTTGCCCTTGCCGCGGCCGCCCGCATGAATCTGGGATTTGACGACCCACAGCGGGCCGCCGAGTTCGTTCGCCGCTTTTTCGGCTTCGTCGGCTTTCATGACCGGCACGCCGCGCGAAACAGGCGCGCCGAATTCGCGAAGAATAGCCTTCGCCTGATATTCATGGATGTTCATGCGGGAGTTCCCCTGAAGGGCTGAGGGAAAGCGCCGGCTGCGAAGGGTCGCAACCGGCGTGTTGAAATCAGGCGTAAGCCGGATCGATCTTCTTGCAGGCTTCGATCAGGCCGGCGACCGCGTCGACCGACTTTTTCATCATCTGCTTTTCGGCTTCGTCGAACTGGATCTCGACAATCTTCTCGACGCCGTTGGCGCCGATGAGGCACGGCACGCCGACATACATGCCGTCGACGCCATACTGGCCGTTGAGATAGGCGGCGGCCGGCAGGATGCGCTTCTGGTCGCGCAAATAGGATTCAGCCATCGCAATGGCGGAAGCCGCCGGCGCGTAGAACGCCGAACCCGTCTTGAGCAGCGCGACGATCTCGCCGCCGCCCTTGCGCGTGCGCTCGACAATCGCGTCGAGCTTTTGCTGGCTGAGCCAGCCCATCTTCACGAGATCGGGCAGCGGCACGCCGCCAACCGTCGAGTGGCGCACCAGCGGCACCATGTCGTCGCCGTGGCCGCCGAGCGTCATGGCGTGAACGTCCTTCACCGAAACGCCGGTGGCTTCCGACAGGAAGTAGCGGAAACGGGCGGAGTCGAGCACGCCGGCCATGCCGACGACCTTGTTCTTGGGCAAGCCCGAGGCCTTCTGCAGGGCCCAGACCATCGCATCGAGCGGGTTGGTGATGCAGATGACGAAAGCATTGGGCGCATATTGCTTGATGCCCGCGCCGACGGCGGTCATGACCTTCAGATTGATGCCGAGCAGATCGTCGCGGCTCATGCCGGGCTTGCGCGGCACGCCGGCGGTGACGATGATGACGTCCGCGCCCGCAATGTCTTTATAATCGTTGGCGCCGGTGAAACGGCCATCGAAACCGTCCACGGGCGCCGATTCCGCGATGTCGAGCGCCTTGCCCTGCGGCGTGCCCTCGGCGATGTCGAACAGCACGACGTCGCCCAGCTCCTTCAGCCCCGCCAGATGCGCCAGCGTGCCGCCGATCTGGCCGGCCCCGATCAATGCGATTTTCTTACGCGCCATAATGTCCATCCCTTTGCGACGGGGCCCGAAGGGCCCGCGCGCCCCGCGTCGAAAGGACGCAGTAGCGTCAAACGGGCGAGTCCATGACTCCGCTCCGCGTCCAGCGCAAGGCGACGAAGGGATTAGATTGCCGGGATCGCCCGCAAACGCGCCGGCGGCGAAACGCCACCGATTCAACTTCGGAGCGATTTCAATGCCTTGCGAAAGAATGCGGCGCGGACGGGGCTTCGGACTCTCTGGTTACAGATTTCATTTTTTGTAATTAATAACGACCCTGCGCTAGCGCGTTGAGCGCGACACGCGCGGCGCGTCCCGCGCGCGCATCGATCGCCGCCCGGGGAACGCCCCCGTCCAACAGGATCGCGGCCGGGTGCAGAAAACGGTGGCAGAGATCGAAAATCGCGATCGTCGCCCGGTTGACGTCGCCGGGGCGGAAGGCGCCCTGCGAAAACCCTTCCTCGATCACCCGTTGCACCAGCGCCTGCGCCCGTCCCCAATGTTTGCGCACGACCGGCGCGTCGCGGGCGGCCAGATCGGCAAACAGCCGGAACAGCGCGGGGTCGCGCTCCAGCCGGTCGCGATAGGCCCGGTGGGTGGCCAGCAGGATGCGCTCCAGTTTGTCGGGAGCAGGATCGGGCGCCTCGCGAATGCCGCGCGTCTCGTTTTCGAGCGGGCGCAGCCATTGCGCCGTCACTTCCTCGAACAAAGCCGCTTTCGAGGGAAAATAGCGATAGACGTTGGCGTGCGACATGCCCGCCGCTTCCGCCACATCGACCACGGTGGTGCGGCGGGGGCCATGCTTGCGGATCGACTCGGCCGCCGCCTCGAGGATTTTCGCGTCGGTGGAAGCCTCCGCCTTTTGCGGCGCGCGCGTCATGTCTCGACGATGCCGCCCGCATCGGCCGAGCGGTCCGACAGGGAGCCATGCGGCAGCGCCAGATATCCCGTCGAGCGCATCTCCACGAGGCGGGACAGCGTACGCGCAAATTCAAACGCCTCCGTGCCGCCGCCGCCAAACGCGCCGCCGCCGTCGCCAAAATCGTAGAGCGCCTCCGCCGGCGCGGCCGCTGCGGCGATCAGCTTGACGCGATAATCGTAGAGCGCGTCGATCAACACGATGAAGCGCTTTATGTCGTTGCGCTTTTCCGGGTTCAGCTTCGGCACGCCATCGAGCAGCACCGTCTCGTAATCGCGCGCGATGGCGACGAAGTCGGAAGCGCCGAGCGGCTTTTCGCACAGGTCGGCGAACTGGAAGAAAGCGACATTGGCGGCGGCCTCAGGAATGGCGACCTGCCGCCCGAATACGGAAACGCTGGTCGGCGCGCCGCGCTCGCGCCCCGTCAGGTCGCGAAAGATCGCGCGCAGGCTCGCCGTGCTTTCCGGACCGAGCGGCGAAAACCACGTCTGCGCGCTCGACAGCTTGTGCAACCGGAAATCGGTCTGCGATTCGAGATTCACGACATCCATGCGCTGTTCGATCATGCCGATGAACGGCAGGAACAGCGCCCTGTTGAGCCCATCGCGATACAGGTTTTCCGGCGCCACGTTGGAGGTGGCCACGACGACGACGCCGGCGGCGAACAGGGCCTGAAACAGCCGCCCCAAAATCATGGCGTCGGCGATGTCGGTGACGGCGAATTCGTCGAAGCACAAAAGCCACGCTTCTTCCGCGAGCGCCTGCGCGACGGGCGCGATCGGATCGTCCCCCTTGACCGCATTCGCCTTCTTCTTCTGCCGCCAATCATAAATGCGCGCATGCACATCGGCCATGAAGGCGTGGAAATGCGCCCTGCGCTTGCGCTGGACATCGAGACTGTCGAAGAACAGATCCATCAGCATCGTCTTGCCGCGCCCGACGCCGCCCCAGATGTAGAGCCCGCGCACGGGTTCGAACTTGCGCGCGCCGAACATCCAGCCGAGCGCCGAGGTCTTGCGCGTCATGCGCTGTTCAACGAGCCGCTCGCGCAGAACGTCGAGCTTTGCGACGACGCCTTCCTGCGCATCGTTGCGTTCAAGAACGCCCTCGCGGATCAGCGCCGCGTAGCGCGAATAGACCGTTCCGGCCATGAAAGAATCAGACCCCGCCCATCCTGCATATCAGCGCCCATTCGGCTTCCGTGACAGGCTGGACCGAAAGGCGCGACAATTTGACGAGCGCCATATTGGCGAGTTTTGGCT
Source organism: Hyphomicrobiales bacterium (assembly GCA_028869185.1). Taxonomy (GTDB): domain Bacteria; phylum Pseudomonadota; class Alphaproteobacteria; order Rhizobiales; family Beijerinckiaceae; genus JAJXWB01. The sequence goes on along the minus strand of JAGWTA010000017.1, from coordinate 32,181 downwards.
CGGCTTTCACTTCGACCAAAGTGACAGGCTTCTTCAGCGGCTTGACCGCCCGCACATCGACCATGCCGAACTTGCCGGTCGCATCGCTCGGATCGGGGTAATAGGGCTTGATGATCTCCACGATGCCGATCACAGCGCGGTCCTCGTTCGAATGATAGAAAAAGGCCTGTTCGCCAACTTTCATCGCCATCAGGTTCTGCTTGGCCTGATGGTTGCGCACGCCGTTCCAATGCGTGCCCTTCTTGCCGGCTTCGACCATTTGCGTCCACGACCAGGACGAGGGTTCGCTCTTCATCAACCAATGCGCCATTTCACATCTCCGCCTTTTGCGGCCGCATCATCAGCGCCCTGGCGCCATCGGCGACGCCGATGCGCCCGGCCACGATCTGGTCGACCGTTTCGCTGATCGGCATTACGACGCCGCGCGCCCGCGCCAGCTCCACCAGCGCCCGCGCGGTAAAAACGCCTTCAGCCAGCTTGCCGCCGCTGGCCGCGTCCAGCGAAGCGCCGGCGCCGAGCCGCTCGCCAAAGGCGAAATTGCGCGATTGCGCGGAGCCGCAGGACAGGACGAGATCGCCAAGCCCCGACAGGCCCATCAGCGTCTCGCGCCGCCCGCCGCAGGCGGCGGCAAGACGCGCAAGTTCGGCAAAGCCGCGCGCCGTCAGCGCCGCAACCGCGCTGGCGCCCAGACCGCGCCCGGCCGCAATGCCGCAGGCGATGGCCAGCACATTCTTGCCCGCGCCGCCGACCTCGACGCCGCGAATGTCGGTCGAACTGTAGAGACGAAACGTGGGGCCGCCGAGCGCATGGCACAACAGGTCCGCGCGCTCCATCGCGCCGGCGGCAAGCGTCACCGCTGTCGGCAATCCCGCAGAAACATCCTGCGCGAAACTGGGCCCCGACAGGATCGCAGGCGCAACGTCGGGCGTTTCCTGCGCCAGCACCTCGCTCATGAACGCATGCGTGCCGCGTTCGACCCCTTTGGCGCAGACGATCCAGTCCGATCCCGCCTTGGCAAAGGGACGCGCGGCGCGCGCCGTTGCGCGAAGCGCCTGCGCCGGCACGACGGCGAGCACATGATCGGCCGCGCCGACACAGGCGAGATCGGCCGTCGGCTCGATGGAATCGGCGAGCCGCACGCCCGGCAGCCGCTTGTCGTTCGCGCGCGTCGCGACCATCGCCGCGACATGATCGCGATCATGCGCCCAGAGGAAAACGTGCGCCCCGCGCGCAGCCGCCCGATTGGCGAGCGCGGTGCCCCATGCGCCGGCGCCCAGCACCGCAAAGCGCGCGCTCATCGCACATCCTCATTGTCCGAACGCGCCCACATCTCCTCGAACTTGTGCGCAAAATCGACGGCGAGACGGGGCTGGTGAATGATGACGACGTCATTGTCCTGCGCGCGAACGCCGCTCCAGGAAAAATTCGCAGACCCCGTACGCAGCACGCGCCCATCGATCTGATAGGCCTTGAAATGCATCGCTTCGCTCCGTGCGGCCTTGTATTTCAGCGCGACGCCCTTGTGACGGGCGAGCGCCTCGAGCCGCGCATCCTGCGCCTGCGTGCCGCGCGCGCTCTGGTCGCGATCGAGATAGACGCGCACACGCACGCCGCGATCGGCGGCGGCCGTCAACGCATCGATAATCTTGGCGTTGGTGAGAACGAAGGCGGCCATGTCGACGCCCTTGACGGCGCGCTCGATCGTCTGCGCGTCGATGATGTTGGTGTCGACCGAAGGGCCGTAGTAAATTTCAACCGACGCCAGCGTCGGCTCGTGCAACGGCGCAGCCGAAGGCGCCGCGAGGAAAAACGCCGCCGTCATCGCCAGCAATGTCAGCGGACGCGCCATGTCACGCCTTGCCGTGATGGCGCGCTTCGCCCTGCGCATCGAGCGGCCAGCGCGGCCGCGCGCGCACCGTCAGATCGTCGACGCGGCCGATGCTGAAGCGCTCGATGCCCGCCCATGCGATCATGGCGCCATTGTCGGTGCACAATTCCGGCGGCGGCGCGACCAGGGGCAGTCCCGTCTCGCCGGAAAAGCGCTGCAAGGCGCGCCGGATCGCCGCATTCGAGGCGACGCCGCCAGCGACGACCAAAGCGCTGGGCGCAGAACCGCGCTCGCGCAAAAGACGCAGCGCGACGCGCGTGCGATCGATGACCACATCGACTATCGCCGCCTGAAACGACGCGCAGAGATCGGCGACGTCCTTTTCCGTCAGCGGCGCGCTGCGCACCGCCTCGTTTCGCACCGCGGTCTTGAGGCCGGAAAGGGAGAAATCGGGTTGCGCGCGCCCGAGCAGCGGCCGGGGGAAAGCAAAGCGCTCGGGATCGCCGGCGAGCGCGGCCTTCTCCACCGCAGGCCCGCCGGGATAGGGCAGGCCCAGCGTCTTGGCCACCTTGTCGAAAGCCTCGCCGATGGCGTCGTCGATGGTCGAGCCGAGCCGCGCATATTCGCCGACGCCGCGCACCTCGAGCAATTGCGTGTGACCGCCCGACATCAGCAAGGCGAGATAGGGAAAAGCGATATTGTCCGTCATGCGCGCAGTCAGCGCATGCGCCTCGAGATGATTGACCGCGATGAACGGCTTGTTGGCGGCAAAGGCAAGCGCCTTGCCCGCCGTCAGCCCCACCAGAACGCCGCCGATGAGCCCGGGCCCCGCGGCGGCCGCGATCGCGTCGACCTGTCGCAATTCGATCTCGGCCGCCTGCAGGGCGCGGCGGATGAGATGATCGAGATAATCGATATGCGCGCGCGCGGCGATTTCCGGCACGACGCCGCCATAGGCCGCATGTCGCGCGATCTGGCTGATCGTCTCGTTGGCGAGAATGGCGCCGCCGCCCTGTGGATTTTTGCGCACGAGCGCGGCCGACGTCTCGTCGCAGGTCGTCTCTATGCCCAGAACCAGCATACTTGCCTCCGTTGAACGCACCCTATAGTCCACCGCAAGGCGAGGGCAAACAGCGCAACCGGTTGAGGATCATGGCCGTCTCACTGAAAATCGGGACTCGCGGTTCGCCGCTGGCGCTTGCGCAGGCTCACGAGACGCGCCGGCGCCTGGCCAGCGCCCATCGCCTGCCCGAAGAGGCTTTCGAGATCATCGTCATCAAGACAACCGGCGACGCCATCACCGACCGCCCCCTCTCGGAAGCAGGCGGCAAGGGGCTCTTCACCAAGGAGCTGGACATCGCCCAGCTCGAGGGGCGCATCGACATCGCCGTTCATTCGGGCAAGGATTTGCCGACCGCGCTGCCGGAAGGTCTGACGCTCGCGGGCTTCCTGCCGCGCGAGGATGCGCGCGATGCGCTGATCTCGGCCAGGGCGACGACCGTCGCAGGCCTGCCGCAGGGAGCAGTCGTCGGCACGGCCTCGCTGCGCCGGGCCGCTCAGGTCAAGCGTCTGCGCCCCGACATCGAAACGATTCTCCTGCGCGGGAATGTCGAAACGCGGCTGCGCAAGGCCGAGAGCGGCGAGATCGACGCAACGCTGCTCGCGATGGCCGGGCTCAATCGTCTCGGACTTGCCGCGCGCGCGACCGCCGCCCTGCCGATCGAGGATTTCTTGCCCGCTGTCGGTCAGGGCGCCATCGCGATCTGCGCGCGCGCGCAGGATGCGCACACAAGGCAAATGCTGGCGCCGATCATCGACGCCGACACGACCATCGCGCTCGCCTGCGAACGCGCCTTTCTGGCCGTGCTCGACGGCTCTTGCCGCACGCCCATCGCGGGCCACGCCCATGTCGGCGCCGAGCGGATCTATTTTCGCGGCCTCGTCCTGCGCACGGACGGTTCGCAATCGTTCGGCGCCGGCGGCGAGGCGGGCGTCGAGGACGCCGCAGCGCTGGGCGAAAGAGCCGCGCGCGATATTCTTGCGCGCCTGCCGCCGGGCGTTTTGGGCGCGGCGTGACAATCCTGCTCACCCGCGCGCCGGAGGATGGCCGCCGCACCGCGGCAAGGCTCCATGCGCTGGGTTACAAGACGATCCTTTCCCCGGTCATCGAGATTCGCGCGACCGGCGCAACTGCGCCCGCGCAAACCTTTCCCCTTGTCATCGCAACCAGCGCGCACGCCTTTCAGGCTGCAGCGCCGCATTGGGCCGCACAGGCGCGCCTTGCCGTCGTCGGCGCGCGCACGGGCGCAGCCGCTATCGCCGCCGGCTGGCCTGCCCCGTTTCTGCAGGAGCCTGACGCACGCGCGCTGGTCGCCGCATTGCGCGCGCAAAAGCAAACCGCAGAAAAGGCGCTCTATCTCGCAGCGCGCGACCGCAAGAACGAGATCGAATCGGCGATGTCTGCGTTGACGGTTTGCGAAACTTACGAGGCCGCAGCCGCACAAGGCCTGACGAGACAGGCGCTCGATGCATTTCTCGAAACACGCATCGTCGCTGTGTTGCATTTTTCCGAGCGCGCCGCCGAGATTTTTCGCGCGCTCGCTCCCGCACAGGCCGCAAACGTCCAGCACATCGCGATTTCAGCGCAAGCCGCACGAGCGATCGCCGCATGGCGTCCTCATGTTGCAGACGCACCGACAGAAGACGGCGTGCTCGCTGCGCTGTGCCTGGCGTTGCGAAATTCAAGATAAAAAAGACAATCGTTCGATAATTTTATTTCCGGAACAGGGCGCGATGGTTGCCGTTTAGTTGCAGACGGCGGGCGCTGAAGCATTCGTCGTTTCGAAACGCGCGCTGAACACGCGCTCTGAAAAGGGAACGACCTATGAAAAAATCTCTCTTTGCATCCGCAATTCTCATCGCGCTCGCCGCTGGCGCAGCCCATGCCGAGGGCGGCGCTGCTGCGGGCGCGGCGGCAGGCGCCGTTGGCGGCGCGGTTGTCGGCGGTCCGGTTGGCGCGGTTGTTGGCGGCGTCGGCGGCGCGATCGTCGGGGGCATCGCCGATGCGGATCGCCCGCGCTTCCGCACCTATGTCGTCGAGCGCAAATATCCGTCATACAAATATGATGGCGACTTCCGCGCGGGCGTCATCCTGCCTGAAGCAGGCGTGACCTATTACGACGTGCCAGAGGAATATCACGTCAAGAAATATCGCTACACAATCGTCAACGGCCATGCGGTGCTTGTCGATCCTGCGACGCGCCGCATCGTGCAGATCATCGATTGACGTCGCCATAAAAAAACAGCCCGGCGCGAGCCGGGCTGGATTCATTTCAGCTTTGCGGAAACTTAGTCCTTCGCGCGCTCGACGTAAGATCCGTCTTCGGTCTGAATGACGACGCGCGTGCCCGTGACGATGTGCGGCGGCACCATCGTGCGCGCGCCATTCGACAGTTTCGCCGGCTTGTAGGAAGACGACGCGGTCTGGTTCTTGATCGCAGGCTCCGTCTCGACGATTTCGAGCGTAACGCGCGCGGGCAGTTGCACGCCGACCGCTGTCCCGTTGAACAGCGACAGAATGACCTTCATGCCTTCCTGCAAATAGACGGCCTGGTCGCCCATCGTGTCTTTCGAGACGACGACCTGCTCGTAATTCTCTTCGTTCATGAACGTGTAGCCGTCGGCGTCCTCGAACAGATACGAGAAGTTCTGATCCTCGACATGCGCACGCTCGACCTGCTCGGTCGTCTTGTAGCGGTCGGAGATTTTCACCCCGTCGGACAGGCGGCGCATGTCGATCTGCGTCGTCGGCGTGCCCTTGCCGGGATGGAAGCTTTCGGCGGTCAGAACGACATAGAGTTGGCCGTCCTCACGCTCGATGATATTGCCCTTGCGAATGGAGCTGGCGATCACTCTCACGTTTCTGTCCTTGTCGAAGTTCGCCCGATGAGCGAGGTTTCGCCCTTCTGGGCGCCGCATGTTTACGCTGATAAGCGCGCATTTCTCAAGGCGCGCGGCAAAATTGCCGCCGCCTGCCGCCATTACTTTGATTCGCAAGGCTTTGACGAGGTCGAAACCGCGATTTTGCAGGTCTCGCCGGGCAATGAGACGCATCTGAGCGCCTTTGCGACCGAGCTTCTCGCCCCGGAAGGCGGCGCGCGGCCGCTTTTTCTGCATACATCGCCGGAATTTGCCTGCAAGAAACTCCTGGCGGCGGGCGAGGAGAAAATCGTCACCTTCGCGCGCTGTTTCCGCAATCGCGAGCGCAGCGCCCTGCATCATCCCGAATTCACGATGCTCGAATGGTACCGCGCGGACGCCCCCTATCAAACGGTCATGGCCGATTGCGCCGCGCTGCTGCAGGCGGCCGCCGCGGCGGTTGGCGCGGGCGCTGTTGCGTGGCGCGGGCGCACCGCCGACCCCATGGCTGCGCCCCGCACGATGACGGTCGCGCAAGCTTTCGCCGAATATGCCGGCGTCGATCTGATGGCCGCGCTCGACGATCGCGCAGCGCTTGCCGGCGCCGCGGAACGCCTCGGTGTGCGTGTCGCGGCCGACGATACATGGAGCGATCTTTTCTCGAAAATCGTCTCCGAAAGGATCGAGCCGCATCTGGGGATCGGCCGCCCGACCTTCCTCATCGAATATCCGGCCGCTGAAGCAGCGCTGGCGCGGCTGAAACCCGGCGACCCGCGCGTCGCCGAGCGTTTCGAGCTTTATCTGTGCGGCGTTGAACTCGCCAACGGCTTCGGCGAATTGTCCGATGCCGACGAACAGCGCCGCCGTTTCGAACTTGCGATGGCGCACAAAAAAGAAAGGTGGGGCGAGGCCTATCCGCTCGATGAAGATTTTTTGGCCGCTTTGCATGAAATGCCGGAGGCGAGCGGCGTCGCGCTGGGTTTCGACCGGCTCGTGATGCTGGCGGCCGGCGCGCAGAGCATCGAGCAGGTGCTGTGGACGCCCGTGGCGGGCGGGCCATCATGAGCGCGGCGCTCACCCGGCCGGAGGATTTCATCGGCGCCGGCCTTGCCGATCCGCGCGACAGGGCGGCGCTGGCCGCCGTCGCCGCGCGCTATTCGGCCGCCATGTCGCCGCGCCTTGCCGCCTTGGCCAGGGCCCATCCGCAGATCGCCCGCCAATATGCCCCCGATGCGCGCGAATTGACGGTTCTGCCGCAAGAGCGCGCCGACCCGATCGGCGACGACGCCCATTCGCCGGTCGCAGGCCTTGTCCATCGCTATCCCGACCGTGTGCTGCTCAAGATCGTTTCGGCCTGCCCCGTCTATTGCCGCTTCTGCTTCCGGCGCGAAAGCGTCGGCGCCGGCCGCGGCGCGATGGACGGCGAGGCGATCGCCGCAGCGCTCGACTATCTGCGCGGGAATGAGCAAGTCTGGGAGGTCATCCTCACCGGCGGCGACCCCTTCGTTCTGTCTCCGCGCCGTCTTGCGGCGCTGGCGTCGGATATTTCTTCGATTCCGCACATAAAAATCCTGCGTCTGCATACGCGCGCGCCCATGGCCTCGCCCGAACTCGTGACGCGGGAATTCATCGCCGCGTTGCAGTCGACGCGGCTTGCCGTTTATGTGGCCGTTCACGCCAATCACCCGGCCGAATTCGACGCGCCCGCAAAAGCCGCGCTGGCGCAGCTGGCCGACGCCGGCGTCGGCCTCGTCTCCCAGTCCGTGCTGCTTCGCGGCGTCAACGACGACGTCGAAACGCTCGAGGCGTTGATGCGCGCTTTCGTCGAGGCGCGGGTGAAGCCCTATTACCTCCACCATCCCGACCTTGCGCCGGGCACGGGGCATTTCCGGCTTTCGCTAGACGAGGGCCGCGCCCTTTATGCTGCGCTCTGCGCGCGCGTCTCGGGCCTCGCCCGTCCGGCCTATGTGCTCGACATTCCCGGCGGCGCGGGAAAGATCCCGGTCGCCGAAAGCGCGTTGCGCCGGGAAGGGGACACATGGCGCGCGCGCGACGCCGCAGGACGCGCGCATGATTACGCTGACCCAGCGGACGCCGCAGGAAAACCCGATTCGCGCGATTAAACCGGCCTTCCTCAAACCGATCGCGATTCGTCTGTCCCTTCCGATGTCTTTTTTCCGCAGCACATTTTCGCCAAAGGCCTTGCGCGCCTGCGCCGCCGCGCTGGCGCTTGCCCTGACTCCGGCCGCGTTCGCGCAGAATTCCGAGCCCCTCGCCCCGCGCGCGGCGGCGCCTTCTGCGCCAGCCCAAACGCCGGCGCAGCCGCCAGCGCCCGCCCCTGCGCCCGCCGCGCCCAAAAATTCCGACGCCGTCGCCCAGTCGGCCGGCTCGCCCTTCTCGAATACGGAAGCGATCGCCAAGCTCGACACGGTGCGCGCGCAGCTCGATTCCGTCACGGCGGGCCTGCGCCGCGCCAATCTCGACGACGCCGCATTGCTTGCGTTGCGCACGCAGCTCAATGCGCCCGCAGTCGCCGCGCAAGCCGTGATCGACGACCTGACGCCCAAGATCGATCCGCTCAAGGCGCGCCTCGATCAGCTCGGCCCCAAGCCCGACGATAAGGCGCCGCCCGAAAGCGCTTCGGTTACGGAAGACCGCAATCAGCAATTGAGCCATCTTGCGGAAACGGAAGACACGCTGAAGCGCGCCAAGCTTTTGTCGGTGCAGATCGAGCAGGCGGGGGCGACCATTGCCGCGCGGCGCCGCGCGCTTTTTACGACAGCGCTCTTCCAGCGCGCCTATTCGATCCTCTCGCCCTCGCTCTGGATCGACGCGGCGCGCGAGTCGCGCGGCGATGCGAAGGCGCTGCGCTTCGTGACGAGCGAATATGCCGCGCAATGGGCGAGCCGTCTCAAGGGCGCTTCCTTCGGCGCCTTTCTCGCCTCGCTTGTCGGCCTTGCGCTCGCCGGATACGCCATCGCTGTCGTGGTGCGGCGCATCCTTTCGCGCGAGCCGACAGTCGAAGAGCCCTCGCCGCTCATGAAGGCGCTCGGCGCCGCCTGGATCGCCATCGTCATCGCTGTCGGTCCGCTGGCCCTGGTCGTGATCCTGACCGCGCTGATGGAAACCTTCGACCTGTCGAACGCGCGTCTCGCCCCGCTCGGCCATGCGCTGGCCGGCGCCGTCGCGCGCATCGCGGTGACAGCCGGCCTCGCGCGCGCGCTGCTCGCGCCCACGCGGCCGCTGTGGCGTCTTGCTCCCTTTTCAGATGCGGTCGCTGCGCGCCTGTCGCGTCTTGCGTTGATCGTCGCCGTCATCGTCTCGCTCGGCAAGATCGTCGACTCGCTCAACGAGATCGTGAACGCCTCGCTGCCTGTAACGGCGGCGACGCAGGGCGTGACGGCGCTGCTCGTCGTTATCGCGATGGCGGTCGAGCTGTTCCGCCTCGGCGAGATGGAAGAGGCCGACGATGAGCTCGGCCCCCGCGTCGATGCGGCCGCGCGCTGGATCGCGCCGCTGCGTCTCATCGTCTGGGCTCTCATCGCGATCATTCTGCTGGCGATCCTCTCGGGGTTCATTCCTTTCGCCGCTTTCCTTGTCGACCAGATCGTCTGGGTCGCCGCAGTGCTGGCGGGCCTTGCGATCCTGTCGCCGCTGCTCACCGAAACGATCGAGCAGGGTCTCAACCCCAAGGCGCGGATCGGCCGCTCGCTCATGCTCGGCGTTGGCGTTGCGCGCGGCGGCGTCGAGCAGGCGGCAATCCTGCTGTCCGGCTTTGTCCGCGTGGTGCTTTATGCGCTGGCGCTCGGCCTGATCATTGCGCCCTGGGGTGTGCAGTCGGACGATCTGGCGAGCGGACTGCGAAGCGCCTATTTCGGCTTCAAGATAGGCGACGTCACGATTTCGCCCGCCTCGATCCTGATCGCGCTGGCTTTGTTTGCCGCCGTCTACACTGCAACGCGCGCGTTGCAGAGCTGGATCGTCAACAAATACCTGCCCGCCACGCATCTCGATCCCGGCCTCTCCAATTCCATCAGCACCAGCATCGGCTACCTCGGTTTCGTCGCCGCCGTATCGCTCGCGCTCGCTCATGTCGGACTCAGTCTCGAAAAGCTCGCGATCGTCGCCGGCGCCCTGTCGGTCGGTATCGGTTTCGGTCTGCAATCGATCGTCAACAATTTCGTGTCCGGGCTCATCCTTCTGTGGGAGCGGGCGATCCGCGTCGGCGACTGGGTGGTGATCGGCGACGATCAGGGTTTCGTGCGCAAGATCAATGTGCGTTCGACCGAGATCGAAACCTTCGATCGCTCGACGATGATCGTGCCCAATTCCAATCTGGTCACCGGCGTCGTGAAAAACTGGATGCGCTCGGACAAGGTTGGCCGCGTGAAGATCCCGATTTCGATCAACACGAGCGCCGACCCGCAGGCGATGCGCGAAATCCTGATCGAGGCCGCGCGCGCCAACGAGGAGGTGGCCCGCATCCCCGCCCCGCAGGCGATGTTCGTCGACATGGACCCGAATGCGCTGAAATTCGAATTGCTTTGCTTCGTCGACGAGGTCGAGCGGATCGGGCGCGTGCGCAGCGACCTGCGCTACGACATTTTCGCGCGGATGAAAGCCGCGGGAATTGCATTGTCTTCGCCGACCGCAATTTCCGTAACTTTAACGCCTGCGGGCGATGGTGCTTCTCCCATCAACGTGGCGCGAGGTTCATCGGATGAATTATCGTAAAATTATAACGGTCGTCGGCCTTTGCGCCGCGCTGGGCGCCTGCGCGCAATATGACCGCACGCCGACCGGCGCCACGGCGCAATTGTCGGGCATCGCTGTCGATCCGCAGCAGGCGAGCGCGATCATCTCCGCCTACCGTCGCGCCCATGGCCTCTCGCCGGTCGTCGTCGAGCCGATGCTCAACGGCTTTGCGCGGCAACAGGCGGCCGCGATGGCCTCGGCCGATCAATTGAGCCACGAGGTCGCCGGCGGCTTGACGGCGCGCCTTGGCCGCGCGGGCATCGCGCAGCGCACGGCGGTCGAAAACGTTTCGGCAGGTTATCAATCGACCGCGCGCGTCATCGCCGGCTGGCAGCGCTCGCCCGGCCACAACCAGAATCTGCTCGATCCGTCTGCGCGGCGCATGGGCATCGCCGCCGTCGCTTCGCCCGGCGGCCATTACAAGAGCTACTGGTCGCTCGTGATGACGAACTGAAGCGGCGCGCTCCGCTCAGGCGTGCGCGCTCGCCTGAGCCGGCGCGCGCGCGATGCGTTCGCGACGCGCCTGCGGTTGCGCGGCGAGCCAGTTGCGCAGGAAACGCTCAAGCCAGGCGGCGACCGGCGCGTCGTGATGGAACCACCCTTCCAGATGCGCATGGCCCGGCTTGGCGTTGGGCAATTGCATCCGCTCATAGGCGCGCACCGTCCAGCGCTGCATGATCGCGTATGTCACTTCGGGATGAAATTGCAGGCCCACGGCGTTGTCGCCGTAACGGTAGGCTTGCGTGGGAAACAGATCGCCTTCGGCCAGCGCCACAGCGCCGCGCGGCAGATCGAACCCTTCCTTGTGCCACTGATAGACGGTGCGCGGCATCACCCCGCCGAAACAGCAATCGCCCGCTTCGGTGGGGCGAATGTCGTAATAGCCGATCTCGGCCGAACCATCGGGCTGCGCATAGACGCGGTGGCCAAGATGGCGCGCAAGCAACTGGCCGCCAAGACATACGCCCAGAAATGGCTTGCCCGCCCTCAACGGCACGCCGATCCAGTCGATCTCGCGCCGGATCCACGCATCGGAATCATTGGCGCTCATCGGTCCGCCAAAAATAACGACGCCGTCATGCTGGTCCATCGAACAGGGCAGCGCATCGCCGCAGGGCGGCCGGCGAATGTCGAGAACGGCGCCCTGCTCCTGCAACAGGCGGCCGATTCGCCCGGGAGACGAATGTTCCTGATGCAGAACGATGAGCACACGCTTCGGCTTTTGGCTGTTCATGATCCTGACCTTTGACCAGCGGCCGATGGCGCGCTGCGGCGCATCTGCCTGCCTGCGATTTTCGGCAACATCACGGCATGCGGGAACCATGCCAACGCTGCGACCAGTCCCTTGTTGACCGCGCCCGGAACGACGACGCGACGATTGCGCATCAAGCCTTCATAGCCGGCCTCAGCCGTCGCGCGCGCCGAAAGCACCGCCGCGCCCTGAACCGCGCGGCCATCAATGCCGGCGCGCTCCTGAAAGCCGGTGCGCACCGGCCCTGGACACAGGGCGCTGACGCGCACGCCCGTTCCGCGCAACTCCTCGTGCAGCGCTTCGGTCAGCGACAGCACATAGGCCTTGCTGGCGTAATAGACCGCCATGCCGGGCCCCGGAGCGTAAGCCGCGATCGAGGCGACATTGAGCAGGCCGCCGCGCTGCGCTTTCACATCGGGCAGAAAGCGCTGCGTCAGCGCCGTCAACGCGCGCACGTTGAGGTCGATCATGCCGAGCTGCCCCGCCGCATCCACAGCATCGAAGGCGCCGTTGAGCCCGAAACCGGCGTTGTTGACCAGAAATTGCGTCTGCGCGCCGGCGGCGGCGATTTGCGCGGCGACCAGATCGATGGCCTCGGGACGCGCGAGATCGGCGGCGATTGCGATGGGCGCCGCCCCGCCCGCGGCGACAATCTCTTGCGCCAGCGTTGCGAGCCGGTCGGCGCGCCGCGCGACCAGCGCCAGCCGATGGCCATGCGCGGCAAAAACGCGGGCCAGTTCAAGGCCAATGCCTTCGGAGGCGCCGGTGATCAGCGCGACGGGCGACAGGCTCATGCGCCGCCTCCCTCGTCCGTATGCTTCAGCGCGCTGAGCCGGTCGGCAAAATCATGCAACGTCTGCAGATCGGATTCGGGCACCTCGAGCGCCTGCGCGATCCGCCACACGATATTTTCTTCCAGCTCGTCGGCCGCGCCGTCGGCATAGGTCATGTCCCAAAGCAACTCGACAATGGCGAGCCGACCGCCGTGGCCGAGCGTGCGCTTGAGGACGGATGTGAAGCCCTGCAGATCGACCGCCTCGCGCTGGCGTTCGGTCGCCTCTGCGATCAAGGCCCGCGCATCGCCGCTGTCGAGCGCGAATTTCTGCTCGCAAAGCGCGCGCAGGCGCGCCGATTCCTGCGCCGTCACAACGCCATCGGCGTTGGCCAGATGAATGAGCAGCGCGACTGCGGCGACGCGATAGTCGTCTGGGCCAAAGTCCCGGCGCGGATTTGCGCCGAGAACCTCATCGAACAGGCTTTTCAATTTGCCGAGCATCAACCCTATCCTCGCGCGCGGGACCTGAGTTTATGGTTAACAAATTCCATCCGGCGCGGGAATTTTCCGCACAGATCCCGCCCGTCAGGGGCGATGCGGCTTGATGTCGAGCAGCGGCGTGCCATCGACGCAGTCCAGCCCGCGCACCAGGAGCCCGCTCGGCTCGACCGCGATCAACCGCAGGACAGAAGCGGCGATCGGATTGGGACGCACCGGCGAGCGCAGCGCAAATGTTCCCGTCGGCCCGCGCCCATGCGGCGTCTGCACCAGAAGATCGCGCCGCGCCTGGTCCATGAAATACAGCGCAAGGATGAACGGGCGGCCTTCCAGCCCCGCCAGCGCCGGGCGGAAGGCGGGCGCGATGTCGAGCCGGCAGAGCGGGCCCGCCTCGGCATCGCCCGTATGCGGGCAAGCCGCCCGGTCGGCAAAAGGCGTCCGGCAGCGCCCGATGAAATAAAGGCCGGCGTCGAACGCATCGGGGAGCGCGCCGGCGATTTCGCCCGGCCGGGCGCCATCTTTCCCGCTTGTCGCCCCGTCAGCCATGGCCCTCTATCGCGCAGCCCGCCGGGTTGCGCAAGAATGCGGCATTCGCCTTGAAATCAGGCGGCGTCGATGACGAGATAGGCATCCTGCGTCATGTCGGCCATGGCGCGCTCCAGCGCGGTCTCGACCTCGCGACGCGGCGCGGCGCTGTGCAGTTTCACGCTGACAGCCAGCTTTTCGCGCGGGCTATAGGCGAATTTGGGGGTTTCGATCTTGCCTTCGACCACAAAAGGCGCGAGGCGGCGGCGGACTTTGTCCTCGATACGGATTGTTTCTTGCGTCGTCATGGGGCCTCCGCTTAGCAAGGTCATCTGGGGAACGCCAAGCAATTTCCGGGCCTGAAGGCCGCACATGCTGACATTGGTTAATAGAGCGGCAATTTAAGGCCACTCTGTGACAAGAGCGCTACAGTCTGAACCGCCAGACCTGCGTGCGCTTGATCTCCGCATCTTCCAGAGCCCGGGTCACCGGGATGCGATATTCGGCGATCGGCTCCAGTCTCTCGCGCGCGAGATATGACCGGCCGGGGTCGCCGACCAGAACGGTCGCGCCCCGTCGCGCCAGCCGCTCCAGCCAGTCGGTCACGCGCGCCGCCATGTCCCGTTCATAGGACACATCGCCCGCAAACACCACATCCCAGCCATTGTCGGTGCCGACGAGATCGCCGCCGCGCGGGCTGACCCGCACGCCGTTGGCCTCTGCGTTCAGCGCAATGGCGCTGAGCGCGAAATCGTCGATCTCGTTGGCGGCGACCGTCCGCGCGCCGCCCTTGGCCGCCGCGATCGCGACGAGGCCGGAGCCCGCCGCAAAATCGAGCACCCGCTTGCCCGCGACCAGATCGGGGCGATCGAGAATATAGCGCGCCAGCGCCTGCCCGCCCGCCCAGGCGAAAGCCCAGAACGGCGGCGGCAGGCCCATCTCGCCGAGCTCTTCCTCGGTTTTTTCCCACAGCGCGGTCGCCTCGTCGGCCAGATGCAGCACGATTTCCGGCGCATGCGGCGTCGGCAAAAGCCGCGTGTTGGCGCGAATGAACGCCGCGCGATCGCGCTCAATGTCGCTTGTGCGCGCACCGGCGCCATCTTTACTCACGCCGTCCTCGCAATCGCCAGCATGTCGTTTGCGCGCAAGACAAGCCCGGCAAGCGGCGCGCCGTCAACCGTTGCGACGGCGCGCGATGGTTCAGGCCGCCGTGCGCGCCTGCGCGCGCGCGGGGCGGGCCCCCTCCGCCGCCGGCCTGGGCTGGCGCGCCTCGATGGAAAATTCGCTGACGAGATCGGCAAGATCGGCGGCGGCCTGCGAGAGGTGATGCGAGGCGCCGGTCGTCTCTTCCGCCATCGCCGCATTTTGCTGCGTGATGAGATCGATCTCGCCGACAGCGACATTGACCTGTTCGATCGCCATCGACTGCTCGCGCGCGCCGACCGCGATCTGGTTGAGAATGCCGTGAATTTCGTCGACCTTCTTCATGATGCCGGACAAGGCGCTCTCGGTCTCGCTGACCAGTTTCACCCCCTGATCGACCTGCGCGGTCGAGGACGAAATCAGCTGCTTGATCTCCTTGGCCGCATCCGCCGAACGTTGCGCGAGCGAGCGCACTTCCGAAGCGACGACCGCAAAGCCGCGTCCAGCTTCGCCTGCGCGCGCCGCCTCGACGCCCGCATTGAGCGCAAGAAGATTGGTCTGGAATGCGATCTCGTCGATGACGACGATGATCTGGCTGATCTTGCCGGCCGATTGCGAAATGTCGTCGATGGCCGAGACCGCCTCGCGCATCACGCCGGCGTTCTTCACCATGTCCTCGTTGGCGCTCGCCGCGATATGGCGCACGCGTTCGACATCGGCAGCCGACTTTTTCGCATTCTCCGTGACTTCATTGAGCGCGGCGGCCGTTTCTTCGAGACTTGCAGCCTGCGTCTCGGTGCGCCGCGACAGATTGTCGGACGCCGCGGAAATTTCCTTTGCGCCCATGCGAATGGCTTCCGCGCTGCCCGACACGCCGTCCATCGCGCCGCCAACCGCCGCAAGCGCGCGGTTGAAATCGAGCTGGATCTTTCGATAGGCATCGGGAATGGCGTTCGTCATCCGCGACGAGAGATCCTTGCCGGCGAGCTTTTCAAGCGCAGCGCCGATTGTCTCGACAACGGTGCGCCGCTCCTCTTCGATCGCCTGCGCCTGCCGTTTTTCGGCATTCGCGCGTTCGGCTTCGGCCCGGGCGCGCTGTTCGCTCGCCTCCTGCTCCAGCCGCGCGTTTTCGCGCGCCGCATCCTGAAAGGACTGGACCGATTTCGCCATGTCGCCGATCTCGTCGTCGCGCTCGCGATAGAGAACCTTGCGTTCAAGATCGCCTTTGGCGATGGCGCCAAGCGCGCCGCCGATGACGCCGAGCGGCTGCAGAACGCCCTTGTTCATGAACAGGCCGAACAGGCCCGCTGCAACCAGAATGGCGATCGCAGACGCCGCATTGGCGATTTCGGCGAACTGCATGCGCTGCTTGGCGGCGTTGACCGCAGCCTGCGTGCGATCATCCAGGAGACCGAAGAAGACGTCGACCGGCTTCATGATCTGCGCCTTGAAATGATGATACTCGTGCGAATGCAGCAATTGCCGGGCGCGCGCGAGATCCTCGTCGGTCGGCTTGCCGCCGCGATCCTTGCCTTCGACGAGATTCATCGCCTCGACTTCAAGACCGACCAACCCGTCCGAATTCGCCTTGGCCTTCGACAGCTGCGCAAATTCGGCGTCTGTGAAGCCGGCTTTCTTCATGAGATCGAGCAGCGGCGCGGCCGGCCCGTCGGGCTGCGGCTTTGCCTGACCGTCGGCGACGAAATCCCAGTAGATGCGATCGTAATTCTGCGGCCGCGGCGCCTTGCCATCGCGGATCGCGATAATGTCGAAATATTGTTTCTTGTAGGCGGGATCGCCGGTGACGACATAAGTGCGCGCAAGCCGCGTCAGATCGTCCGAGCTGCGGCGCAACTCGTCCGCGAGCTGATTGGATTCGAAGCGATTGAGATGCGCCTGTTCCAGATCCTGCGTCGCCTGACGTTGCGCCAGGATCGAAACGCAGAGGAAAACAATCGTCAGCGCTTCGCACGCAAGCAAAAGCGCGAATTTGTTTTTAAGGGTGAGATGCGACATGCCGCGCCCGCGTGGAAGCGGCCCCCGCCACACGGCGGGTCGATAAGGCCGTTCCAGCAGATTTTCTGCAACGCCATGCTTGCGCGACGCTATCCATCGCGCGCGCCGCTCAGCGGCGCTTGCCGAAAACGGGCGGCGCGGCGCCCGGCAGCGACCTTGCGAGGTCGGATGCGCCAGCGCGCTGTCGCCCGGTCGCGCGCGCAATCGCGTCAACGGCGCGCGCGTCCCAGCCGCGCTCGCGCGTCGGAAACTCGGCGCCCGGCCTGCCTTGGGCCGGCGGTTGCGGCGCTGACGCCGGGGCGGCCGCCGGTCCTGCCGTGCGCGTCGCCGCATATCGCCCGATCGCGGCAATCGCGGCGGGCAGGTCTTCGAGTTTGGCGTCGAGCTGGGCGAGCGGCAGCGCGATCTTTTTTGAGAGGAAGCCGTTCGACTTGATGATCAGAGAATAGGAGTGGGAAAACGGGATGAAGCCCAACGCATAAACGGTCGTCTTCTGGACGTCGACGCCATTGAAGTCCGGCCAGGGGATCTTGCTGGACCAGAATGCGTTGACGCGCAGACCGTCTTCCTCGCAACGCAATGCGACGAGATTGGTTACAGCCCGCAGAAGCGTTCGCGCGGCGTAAACAGCGATCAGCACGCCAACCGTTCGCCAGACCATGGACTCAATCAGCAAGACGCCCAGCGCAAGCGGCGCGCTGAACAAGCTCCAAAGCAGCAGCTTCCACCGCTTGTAAAACAAAATGTCCATGATGCGCCCTCAAGGCGCAGCGTATGACGCAAATGCTAACGCACCGTGAAGGCGCGCGCTGTGCTCACACCAGTTGCTCTTTCACATCCAGCGTGCCGACGACGCCGATCGATTCCAGATTGTCCTTGAGGAACTGCTCGCCAGCCGCCTTGCCGAGCGTGAACAGCTTTTCGAAAAAGGTGAAATCGGCCTGCATTTTCGTATCGGCCGAAAAGGCGGCCAGCGCAGGGCCGCCTTCAACCAGATGCAGACGCGCCTTCTTGTAATGCGTGCCGTCGAGCCGGCCGGCGTCGATCAAACGACCGATGAAATCGATGGCGCGGAATTCCTGCAGCAGCGGCGCATTGAAGGTGATCTCGTTCAGCCGGTTCATGATCGCCTTGGAGCTGCGCGGAATTTCGTTGCGCTCGATCGGATTGATCTGCACCAGCACGACATCGTCGCAATCCGTTTCGGTGAAAAACGGGAACAGGGGCGGATTGCCCATATAGCCGCCGTCCCAATAGGCCTCGCCGTCGATCTCGACAGCCTTGAACACGGTCGGCAGACACGCCGAGGCCATCAGCATCTCGATGGTCAATTCCGGCCGCCGGAAAATCTTGATCTTGCCGGTGCGCACATTGGTCGCCGAGATGAACAGCTTGAGATGATCGGTCGCGCGCAGCGCCTCGAAATCGATCAGCTTGCGCACGACATCGCGCAGCGGATTCACGTCGAGCGGATTGAACTGATAGGGCGAGAGGTAGGTGGTCGCCGTTTCGAACAGGCCGCTCTCCAGCTTGAACGGATCGAAAACGCCCATGAGCGCGCCGAACAATTTGCGCTGATCGTCGCCGATGCCGCCATCAACCGCCACCGCGCGCCAGAATTGTTCGAGCTGCCTGCGCGCACCTTCCGCGCCGCCCTCGCGCAGGCCGTCCGCCAGAACAACGGCGTTCATCGCTCCGGCGCTCGTGCCGGAAACAGCGGCCAGTTCGAGCCGCTCCTCAGCCAGAAAAGCGTCGAGCACGCCCCACGTGAATGCGCCGTGCGCGCCACCGCCCTGCAGGGCAAGGTTGATGCGTTTCTTGTCAGTCATGGATTGCTGTTGCGCCGGTTGCGACGAGCTTGCCGCGCCATCGCGCGAAAGAACGCCGGACGCGCGTTTCAGCGCGCGCCCGATGAGAGAAGCTTTGGTCACGCAGCTGTCCAGCCGCCGTCCATCGATATATTGGCGCCGGTGATCTGCGAGGCGGCGTCCGAACAAAGGAACACGGCGAGCGCGGCGACCTGTTCGACGGTGACGAATTGCTTCGTCGGCTGCGCGGCGAGCAGGACGTCGTTCATCACCTGCTCCTTGGTCATGTTGCGCGCCTTCATCGTGTCGGGAATCTGCTTCTCGACAAGCGGGGTCCAGACATAGCCCGGCGAAATGCAGTTGACCGTCACGCCGAATGTCGCCGTCTCCAGCGCCACTGTTTTCGTCAGGCCCGCGATGCCGTGCTTGGCCGAGACATAGGCCGACTTGAACGGCGAGGCGACGAGCGAATGCGCCGAGGCGGTGTTGATGATGCGGCCCCATTTGCGCGCCTTCATGCCGGGCACGGCGGCGCGCATGCCGTAGAAGGCCGAAGAGAGATTGATCGCGATGATCTGCTCCCATTTCTCCGGCGGAAAATCCTCGACCGGCGAAACGAACTGGATGCCCGCATTGTTGATGAGCACGTCCACGGAGCCGAGATTCTTTTCCGCATTGACGATCATCGCGGTGATCTGTTCGGGCTTCGACATGTCGGCGCCGTCGTAGAGGCACTTGACGCCGAAATCCTTCTCGATGCCCGCGCGCTCTTTCTCGATGTCGGCGGCCTCGCCGAAGCCGTTGATGACGACATTGACGCCTTCGGCGGCCAGGGCCCTGGCGTAAGCAAGCCCGATGCCGGAGGTGGAACCGGTGACGACTGCGTTGCGACCTTTGAGCGCCATGACGAATCTCCTGATTTTGCGGCGCATACCTTATTCGCTGCGTCGCAAAAAAGCGATGCTCGGCATTTGTCGCATTCGTCTCTATATTCCGCTTATGCGACACACCGGCAAAGCTTGCGCCTGCGGGCGCGATCACGGCGCCCCCGAGCGGCTGACCGCAGGGCGCCGCGCCGCGCTCGCGATTCTGGAGCGCGAAGCCCGCGCCCTGGGGGCCTACGAACTGATCGACCTGATGGCGGCGCAGGACGGGCGCCGGCCCGCGCCCACACAGGTCTACCGCGCGCTCGATTATCTCGTCGAGAACGGCTACGCCCACCGTCTGGCCTCGCAGAACGCCTATCTCGCCTGCAAATACGCCCATGGCGAGGCCGAACCGGTCGCCTTTCTCATTTGCGAGGCCTGCGGGGCGGTGGTGGAGGCGACATCGGGCGCGCTCAGTGCGGAAATCGCCGCCGTCGGCGCTCTGGCGGGTTTTCACGCCCGCGCGCAGATTATAGAAATCGCCGGACTCTGCGCCGCCTGTCGCGACGGCGCCCGCCCGCCCAAAGGGCGGCCCGAAAGCTCGAAAGTACTGGACGCCCATGACTGAAACGCCCATGACTGAAACGCCCTGCCTGCCCGATCCGATCCCCGCTGAACCTGCGGCCCGCGCAAAAACGGTCGGCGTGATCGTCGGCCACGGCAAGGGCGCTTTGCAGGTCGGCGGCGGCGCGCCCATCGTCGTGCAATCCATGACCAACACGGATACGGCCGATATCGAGGCGACCGTCCGGCAGGTGGCCGCGCTCGCCCAGCAGGGTTCCGAACTCGTTCGCATCACGGTCGATCGCGACGAGGCGGCCGCCGCCGTGCCCCATATTCGCGACAGGCTGGCGAAAATGGGCATAACTGCGCCGCTGGTTGGCGACTTTCATTACATCGGCCACAAGCTGCTCGCCGATCATCCCGCCTGCGCCGAGGCGCTCGACAAATATCGCATCAATCCCGGCAATGTCGGCTTCAAGGACAAGAAGGACCGACAGTTTTCCGCCATCGTGGAAACGGCGATCCGTCACGACAAGACCGTGCGCATCGGCGCCAATTGGGGCTCGCTCGATCAGGAGCTGCTGACCACGCTCATGGACCAGAATGCGGCGTCCGCGCGCCCGATCGACGCGCAGGCCGTCACGCGCGAGGCGCTTGTGCGTTCCGCGCTCATGTCCGCGCAAATGGCCGAAGACATCGGCCTGCCGAAGAACCGCATCATTCTCTCTGCGAAAGTCTCGGCCGTTCAGGGTCTGGTGTCGGTCTATCGCATGCTCGCCGCGCGGTCCGACTACGCGCTGCACCTTGGCCTGACGGAAGCCGGCATGGGCTCGAAGGGCATCGTCGCCTCCGCCGCCGCGCTCGGCGTGCTGTTGCAGGACGGCATCGGCGACACGATCCGCGTTTCGCTGACGCCCGAGCCGAACGGCGACCGCACGCTGGAAGTGAAAGTCGCGCAGGAAATCCTGCAGACGATGGGCTTTCGCACCTTTGTGCCGCTGGTCGCCGCCTGCCCCGGCTGCGGGCGCACGACATCGACCGTGTTTCAGGAACTGGCGCGCGACATTCAGGAGCACATCCGCGTCTCGATGCCCGAATGGAAGAAAACCTATCCGGGCGTCGAAACACTCAATGTCGCGGTCATGGGCTGCATCGTGAACGGCCCTGGCGAAAGCAAGCACGCCGACATCGGCATCTCGTTGCCGGGCACAGGCGAAACGCCCGCCGCGCCCGTTTTCATCGACGGCAAGAAAGCCATGACGTTGCGCGGCGAAGGCATCGCCGGCGAATTCAAGCAGATCGTCGAGGATTATGTCGCGCGCCGTTTTGGCGGCGCAAAAGCGGCGGAGTGAACGCCGCCTGCCCGCTGCGCCGAAGGCTCACACAAAACAGATGATGGCGATGGAATCGCGCACGAAGGTCTCGAGGCTCTGGGCTTTTTCCCCGTAACGGGCGCGCAGCGCCAGCGTGTCGAGCACGGCCATCGTCATTTGCGCGCGCGCCTGCGGCGTCGGCTCCTCCGGCAATTCCCTGCGGCTCAGGCACAGACCGAACGCCTCCTCCAGCGCAGCCTGAACGCCCGCGCGCTGGGCGAGCGCGGCCTCGGCGATTTCGGGGTTGGCCGGCGCAGCCGCAGCCGCGATGGCGGAAAACCCGCCGGCGCTGGCGCAGCGATCGGCGACGGCCGCCATCAGAAATTCCGTCAGCCGTTCCTCGATCGGGCCGCGCCGGGAAAGCGTTGCGAGCAGAAAATCGCGCTCGCGCGCGCCCACCCTGTCCATCGCGCGAACGAACAATTGCGCCTTGTCGCCGAAGGCGCCCGCAAGGCTCGGCCGGTTGAGCCCGGCCGCCTGCGCCAGATCGTCCAGCGCTGCGCCGGCGAAACTGTCGTAGAGGAACAGCCGCGCGACTTTTTCCAGAACGTCGTTTTCGACAAATTTGCGCGGACGCCCGCGTTTGCGGGGGCCCTCGTTTCCATCCTGCATAAAAGTGCGTCCGCCTGAGTCGCGATCATTTTATACGGATGCGCATATATAATCTAATCGATCCAGGCGAATTCGCCCGGCCGTTTCACAAGAAACCGCTGCGGCGCAACGCCCTCGCGCGCCAGGGCCTCTGCAAGCAGGCGCGGCGGCTCGTCGATCGGTTCGTCGGTCAGCTGGAAAGTCCCCCAGTGGAAAGCCACCGCCGTCTGCGCCGCGCAATCGCGCAAGATCTTCACCGCCTCTTCGGGGTCGGCATGCTGATCGCGCATGAACCAGCGCGGCGCATAGGCGCCGATGGGAACAAGCGCCAGACGCGGCGCGCCGAACCGCATTTTCACGTCGCGGAAAATCGCGCCGTCGCGATAACCGGTGTCGCCGATGCAATAGATGCGCCCGCCCGGCGTCTCGATCACGAAAGAAGCCCACAGCGCCATGCGCCGGTCGAACAGGCCGCGCGCCGACCAATGATAGGATGGAACAAGATGCGCGCGTACGCCGCCGCCGAAATCATGGTGCTGCATCCAGTCGTAGGCGTGAACGCGCGCCTGCGGAATCGCGCGGCGGATGATCGTGTCGTTGCCGAGCGGCGTCACGATCGGCGCATTGCGCGCGACGAGCCGCCTCAGCGTCGCCATGTCGAGATGGTCGTAATGATTGTGCGTGACGAGAACGGCGTCGATGGGCGGCAGTTTGTCGAAGGCGACGCCAGGCGCGTTGACGCGCCTTGGCCCCACGAATGACAGCGGGCTCGCGCGTTCCGACCAGACGGGATCGATCAGAAAATTGAGTCCCTGCGTCTGGATCAGAAAACTCGCGTGACCGATATAGGACACGCGCAACTGCGCGCCCTCGACGCGTTGCGGCGGCGCATCGGAGAAAGGCGAAGGCCAGCTCTTTGGCCAGATGGCGCGTTCGCGCGTCTCCATGCGCCATTTCAGCAGATCTGCGCGCGATTTATCGTTTGTATGACCGGATATGAAAAAACGCGTTCCGTCGAAATGATCGCTGACGGGGCCTGAATAATAGGGATTTTTGGACATTTGTGTTGTGGCGGCCTGTTAAAAAGGCGCCGCGCGCGCGACGGCGCGGCGACGGGGTCGCTCTTAAATGGCGCGCTGAGCCCGCATCGCAAGAGGCTGCGCGGCGCGCCTCTATCGCGCGCTGGCGTGATATTCGGGATTGGGCCGCATATCGACGGCGGACGCCACGCGATTGCTCATGTTGAAAAAGCCCGCGACCGCTGCAATGTCCCAGATGTCGCGTTCGCTGAATCCTGCCTCCCGCAACTGCGCACGATCGGCCTCCTCGATCGCGTAGGATTCCTTCGTCATCTTCACGGAAAAATCGAGCATGGCGCGCTCGCGCGGGCCAAGATCGGCCGCGCGATAATTCATCACGATTTTCTCGCCGAGCGAAGGATCGCCCGACAGGCGTCGCACAGCCTCGCCATGCGCTGTCAGACAATAAAAACATTTGTTCTCCGACGATACGGCGACGGCGATCAATTCTCGATCCAGTTTCGAAAGGCCGGACGGACCCAGCATCAGATCGTTGTAGAAATTGGCGAATGCGTCGAGCTTGCCCATGTCGTGCGCATAAGAGAGCAGCACATTCGGCACGAAACCGATTTTCTCGTCGCATTTGGCGAAATAGGCTTCGACAGCAGGCGTGCGCGGCGCAAAGGGCAAATCGAGCGCCATCACGCCATCCATGTCGCGCTTGCGCGGCGATTTTTTTGACGCGGTCTTTTTCGCGGCCATGACAATCTCCTGCCGTTTCGGCCCGCGTCGGCGCGCGAGCGATGGTCCGGTCAAGAAGCTATCATCGGCGCGCCTGCGCGCTCAACGCCCGCTCAACTCTTGCGCGCCGCCGTGAAGCGCGCCGCCTCCGCCAGAATATCGGCCTTTGCGCCGAAGCCGCCTTCCGCGAGCGCAGCGATGGCCTCCTGCGCCAGCGCGTCGCGACGCTTGCGCGCAGCTTCGAGGCCAAGCGCTGCAACGAGCGTCGCCTTGTTGCGGCCCGCGTCCTTGCCGGCGCGTTTGCCGAGCGCGGCCTCGTCGCCCTCATGATCGAGAATGTCGTCAGCAACCTGAAAACAGGCGCCGAGCGCGCGGCCATAACGGACAAGCGCGGCGCGTTGCGCAGCATCCGCCCCGCCGAGCCGCGCGCCGGCTTCGACGCCGTACAGCAACAGCGCGCCGGTTTTCATCGCCTGCATCGTCATCACGAAATCGGGCGTATGCGGCGCTGTCCTGCCTTCCGCTTCAAGATCGAGCGCCTGTCCGCCGACCATGCCGCCAAGCCCGGCGGCGCGCGCCAGACCGAGCACCAGATCGGCGCGCGTCGCAGCCTCTGCATGCGTCGCCGGATCGGACAGCACATCGAATGCGTAGGTCAGCAGCCCGTCGCCCGCCAGAATGGCGGTTGCTTCGTCGAAGGCCTTGTGGGCGGTGGGGCGTCCGCGGCGCAGATCGTCGTCGTCCATCGCCGGCAGGTCGTCATGCACCAGCGAATAGCAATGCACCATTTCGAGCGCTGCGGCGGCGCGCTGCGGCCCGGCGCCGGAGACGTCGAACAGCCGCGCCGTCTCGATGGCGAGAAACGGACGCAGGCGTTTGCCGCCCCCGAGGCTCGCGTAACGCATGGCCTCCAGCAGACGCTGCGGACGCACGATCTCGCCCGGCAGCGCGGCGGGGGCCAGCAGCGATTCAAGCGTCGTCTCGGTCGCGGCGGCGGCCTCGTCGAGCCTTTGGCGGAACAATGCGGTCAAGCTCATGCGGTCGGCCCGGAAATCGAAGAAGGAGCGGCTTCGCTTGCCGCATGGCGCCGGATGGGTCAAGGCTGGCCGCAGCGAGGGAGCTGCGGGGAGACGAGGTGGGCCGGTACGCGCGAAGGATCCTGCAAGCGGCGGCGCTGGTTGTGGCGCTCTTTCTGGCGCTGGCGCTGGCGGGGCGGGTCGCGCGGCCCCTCTCCACGCTGATGCTGTGGCGCTACGCCACCGGGCAGCCGGTCAAGCGAGAGTGGACTTCGCTGGAGCGGATGTCGCCTTTTCTGATGCGGGCGGTCATCGCCTCCGAGGACGCGCAATTCTGCCGGCACGACGG
This sequence comes from Hyphomicrobiales bacterium, assembly GCA_028869185.1. Classification (GTDB taxonomy): domain Bacteria; phylum Pseudomonadota; class Alphaproteobacteria; order Rhizobiales; family Beijerinckiaceae; genus JAJXWB01. The sequence goes on along the minus strand of JAGWTA010000017.1, from coordinate 7,144 downwards.
CGTCGACTGGCAGGCGGTGGGCGACGTGCTGGAACAGTCGGACGAGGATGGCCCAAGTCGCGGCGCCTCGACCATCCCGATGCAGGTCGCCCGCAATCTCTTCCTCTGGCAAGGGCGCAGTTATGTGCGCAAGGGGCTCGAAATCCCCATCGCCATGACGCTTTCGGCGCTCTGGCCCAAGCGCCGGATGCTGGAGGTCTATCTCAACATCGCAGAATGGGGGCCGGGCGGCATTTTCGGCGCGCAGGCCGCCGCGCGGGCCTACTTCGGAACGCCCGCCGCCGCGCTCGACCCGCGCGAGGCCGCCCTGCTGGCTTCGGCGCTGCCCAATCCGTTGCGCCGCAATCCAGGCCGGCCAAGCGCCCTGCATCTGCGCCTGGCCCAGAGGCTGGCGGGCAAGGCCGCCAGCCCCGGCCTGCCGCTCGACTGTCTGGCGCGCTAAGGTTTTTGCGCGCCGGGGGTGGTCATCTGCGGCTTTTGCGTGTATGGAGCCGCCTTCGAATGCTCGCCCCGCCTCAGGCGCCGCGCGCGGGCAATGGAGTTTCCGATGGCTGTTCCGAAACGTAAAACCTCTCCGATGAAGCGCGGCTTCCGCCGCTCCGCCGACGCCCTCGCCGCCCCGACCTATGTCGAGGACAAGGATTCGGGCGAACTGCGCCGTCCGCACCATGTCGATCTGAAGACCGGCATGTATCGCGGCCGCCAGATCCTGAAGCCCAAGAGCCAGGACGCCGAATAAGCGCGCAACGGCGCGAAATGTTTTTCAGATTGAAAAAGCCGGCTTGATGGGCCGGCTTTTTTGTTGGCGCGCCGCGGCGGCCGCTATTTCACGAACACGTAGATATCGACGGCGCCGTTCGTGTCGTCCGATCCCTTGGGATCGTTGATATATTCTTCGATGAAGAGATTTTGCGCCTCGAGGCCCTTTTCATCGAGATAGGCGGTGATCGCTTCATAGGTCGCATCGATGTCGTCATAGGCGCCGCGATGCTGGAACTTCAGCGCCTTGCCGGCGGGCGACATGCCCGCTTTCACGTCCGGACCGAGATCGACGCCCGCTGCGGGCGGCGCCTCGACCGGGATCATCGCGTCGAATTGAAATCCGTTCTCGTCGGTTTCGATGAAACTCGTCATCGGACGTCCGGCGATTTTCAAACCCGCTTTTTCCGCCGCAGACTTGGCCTGCGCCAGCGCGTCGTTGATCGCCTTGTAACCATCGTCCCAGTTCGACTTCTTGTGAACGAGCAGCACATTGCGCGCGGCGACGTCGACCGTCTGCCCTGCGCTTTCGCTGGCGGCGTCGCCTGTCGGGCCGACTTTCGGCGTGGGCGCAGGAGCCGGCGTCGAGGGCGGCGCGATCACGGCGCCGGGCGTCGCCGGTTTGGGCGCCTCGGGCGTTGCAGCCTGCTGCGCAACGAGCGGCGCAGCGCCCGCAAAAGCAAGAAACAGAGCGAAGGCAAGGTGAGCGGGACGGTTCATATGATTCGCTCCGAAAGACCGGATGCACTATATCCGGCGCAGCAGCCGGATATGAAGATATGAAGCCCGCGAACAACCCGCAATCGCATCCGCTGGCCGGACGCCGCGCCCTGAAGATGAACGGCCTTGGCAATGAAATTGTCGTGCTCGATCTGCGCGGCGCGCCGTTTCGCGTCGGCGCGGCGGAAGCGCGCGCCATCGGCGCGGCGCCGGGCCTGCATTTCGACCAATTGATGGTTTTGTCCGATCCTGCGCGCCCCGATGCGCAGGCTGCGATGAAGATTTTCAACATCGACGGCTCCGTTTCGGCCGCCTGCGGCAATGGCACGCGCTGCGTCGGCTGGGCGCTCGTCCACGCGGGCGCGCCCGACGCGATGCTGCTTGAGTCCGATGCGGGCCTGCTCAGCGTAAAACGCATGGCCGATACGCAATTTCAGGTGGACATGGGCGCCCCGCATTTGCGCTGGAACGAAATTCCGCTGGCCGGCGCCGGCGGCGATACGGCGCATGTTCTGCTGACGCCGCCGGCGCCCGGCGCGCCCGCAATGTTTACGGCGGTCAGCATGGGCAATCCGCACGCCGTTTTTTTTGTCGATGATGTGCAGGCCATGGACCTCGGCGCGCTCGGGCCGCAGATCGAACGCCATCCGCTATTCCCCGAACGCGTCAATGCCTCATTCGCGCAGATGCTGGCGCGCGATCACATTGCGCTGCGCGTGTGGGAGCGCGGCGCGGGCGCAACGCGCGCCTGCGGCACCGCCGCCTGCGCAAGCGCGGTTGCGGCCGCGCGCACCGGGCTCGGCGCGCGCAAGACGAAGGTGACGCTGCCCGGCGGCGATCTCGCCATTCACTGGCGCGAGAGCGACGATCATGTGCTGATGACCGGCCCGGTGGAATTCGAACATGAAAGCCGGCTCGACGCCGCGCTCTTTGCATGAACGCGCCCTTCACGCGCGGCGTCGAGGTCGTGACCTTCGGCTGCCGTCTCAATCTCGTCGAATCGCAGGCGATGCGCGATGCGGCGCAAGCCGCCGGCGAGCGCGGCGCGATCATCGTCAACACATGCGCGGTAACCGCCGAATCGGTTCGGCAGGCGCGCCAGACGATCCGGCGCATCGCGCGCGAGCAGCCGGGCGCGCGCATCATCGTTTCGGGCTGCGCGGCCGAAACGGAGCGCGCGGCCTTTGCGCAAATGCCCGAAGTCGCCGCCATGATCGGCAACGCCGACAAGACAGATCCAGCCGCATGGCGCGCCCTGCGCGCAGGCGCGTTGCAGGCGCGCGCAATTGCACAGGAGCGCACGGCGCGCCCGCTCGATGTGACGCAGATCGAGCGACACACGCGCGGCCTGCTCGCCATCCAGAACGGATGCGATCATCGCTGCACATTCTGCATCATTCCCTACGGGCGCGGCCCCTCGCGCTCGCTGCCGGCCGCGAGCGTCATTGAACAGGCGCGCCGCCTCGCCGATGCAGGCGCGCCGGAAATCGTGCTCACCGGCGTCGATCTCACCTCATGGGGCGCCGATCTGCCGCAGGCGCCGCGGCTCGGCGCGTTGGTGCGCGCCATTCTCGCAGAGGTTCCGCATTTGCCGCGCCTGCGCCTGTCCTCGCTCGATTGCATCGAAATCGACGACGACCTGCTGCGCGCTCTGGCGGATGAAGAGCGGCTGATGCCCCATCTGCATCTGTCGCTGCAAGCCGGCGACGATCTCATCCTGAAGCGCATGAAGCGCCGGCACAGCCGCGCCGATGCCGTGCGCCTGTGCGCGGAGCTGCGCCGCATCCGCCCCGACATTGCGCTGGGCGCCGATCTCATCGCCGGCTTTCCGACCGAGACGGACGCCATGGCGGCCAACACGCTGGCGCTCGTCGAGGATTGCGGCCTGACGCATCTGCATGTCTTTCCCTTCTCCGCCCGGCCGGGCGCGCCCGCCGCCCGCATGCCGCAAGTCGCGCGCGCCCTCGCCGCAGAGCGGGCCGCCCGCTTGCGCGAGGCCGGCGCGAAGGCGCTCGCCCGCCATCTGGATGCGCAGATCGGCCGCCGGCTCGATATTCTGACCGAACGGGGCGGCCTCGGCCGCGCCCGGGATTTCACGCCCGTTGCGACGCCCGGAGCGCCGCCCGGCCAGCTGATAGAGGGCCTCGCCGCCTCCCATGACGGCCGCCGGCTCGCGCTTGCCGCCGTCTGAAAAAAAGCTGCGGCCGCGCGTGAACTTTTGGCCGTCTTGCGCGTTAGTGATGACAGCGCCTAGCATTGCGATGCGGCATGTTTCAGCGCAGGCTGCAAATAGGGAGTTTTGATATGAAGAAGACCTTGGGCCTCGTCGCAGCTTTGCTGGCGACTTCAACGCTGGCTGGCTGTTATTCTCCCGGCGAGCGTGCGCTCGGCGGCGCCGCCCTGGGTGGCGCGGGCGGCGCAATCATTGGCTCGGCAGTCTCGGGCGGCCGCGCCAGCGGCGCGCTGGCGGGCGCTGCGATCGGCGCGGGCACCGGCGCCGTCGTGGGCGCAGCGACCGCTCCGCAACCGGCTTACGGCTATGGCTACCGCCGCGGCGGCGGATGCGCGCGCTGGGGCTACGATTATTACGGCAACACGGTCTGCACGGCTTATTATTGAGCCTGAACGACCATTGCGTCACGAGGCCGGCTGAAAAGCCGGCCTTTTTTATTCACGCAACAGGCGGCGGATGATCTTGCCTGTCGTGGTCAACGGCAAGGATGAGACGAAAGCGATCTCACGGGGATATTCATGCGCCGACAGGCGGGTGCGCACGAAATCCTGCAATTCCGACACGAGGCTGTCGGAGGCGGCGCGACCCTGCCGCAAGACGATGAACGCTTTGACGATCTCCGTGCGCACGGGATCTTTCTTGCCGACGACCGCAGCCAGCGCAACCGCGGGATGGCGCAACAGGCAATCCTCGATCTCGCCCGGCCCGATGCGATAGCCCGACGAGGTGATGACATCGTCGTCGCGACCCGTGAAATGCACATAGCCATCCTTGTCGACGCTGCCCTGATCGCCTGTCGTCATCCAGTCGCCGGCCTGGCTCGCGATGAATTTTTCCTTCGTCGCCTGCGGGTTGTTCCAATATTCGATGAACATGACGGGGTCCGGACGCAGCACGGCAATCTGCCCCAGCTCGTCCGGTTCGCACAGCGAACCATCCGCGCGAATGACGCCGACGCGATGGCCCGGGATCGGCTTGCCGATGGCGCCTGCGCGCGTAACGCCCAGCGCAGCGCAGGAGCCGAGCACGAGATTGCATTCAGTCTGGCCGTAAAATTCGTTGATCGTCAGCCCGAGTTCGCGCTTGCCCCATTCGTAGGTTTCCGCGCCGAGCTGTTCGCCGCCTGAACCCAGCGTGCGCAACGCGAACTTGAATCGCGCGCGCGGCCGCTCGACCGTGCGCAGCATGCGCAGCGCCGTCGGAGGGATGAACGTGTTGCGCACGCCCATGCGCGCCATGAGATCGAAGGCTGCTTCCGGGTCGAATTTGGCGCTCGCCTGCGCAACGACCGGCAGACCGAAATGCAGCGAGGGCAGCAGCACATTCAAAAGGCCGCCCGCCCATGCCCAATCGGCCGGCGTCCACATCCGATCGCCAGGCTGCGGAAAAAACTCATGCGGCATCTGCACGCCCGGCAGATGGCCAAGCAGCACGCGATGGCCGTGCAGCGCGCCTTTCGGATTGCCCGTCGTGCCGGAGGTGAAGATCATCATCGCGGGATCGTCCGGCGCTGTGTCGGCGGCGGAAAATTCCGGCGATGAATCGGCGATCGCCTGATCGAAATCCAGCGCATCGCCCACAGCTCCGCCCGCAACGAAAATCGTCTCGAGCGCGGGAAGCTGCGCGCGCAGCCCTGCAATTTTCGCAAGGCCCGCAGGATCGGTCACGAGCGCCTTCACGCCCGCGCTCGCAAGGCGATATTCGAGCGCATCCGCGCCAAACAGATTCGCGAGCGGAATCGCGATGGCGCCGAGCTTGTAAACCGCGCAATGCGCGATGGGCACGCGCCGCGATTGGGGCAAAAGAATCGCGACACGATCGCCGCGCCGCACGCCGCGCGCAGCCAAAGCATTTGCGAAGCGGTTCGAGCGCTCCGACAGCGCGCCGAAAGTGAGAACCTGCGGCTCCCTGTCGCCGACGACTTCGAGAATGGCAGGGCGCTCAGGCGCAATGCGCGCCCATTTGTCCGACACATCGACGCCGATGTTGTAGCGCGCAGGGATTTGCCAGCGAAAGCCGCGATAAAGGTCGTCGTAATTGCGAATGTCGGGGATCATGACGTAGCTCCAACCGTCATTGCGAGCGAAGCGAAGCAATCCATCCAGCGGGCCTTGCAGAGTGGGCGACGCCTCTTCATGAAAACTACGGGGATGGATTGCTTCGCTGCGCTCGCAATGACGGCTTGCAATAACGGCTCCTCGCAAACAAAAACGGCGGCGCATTGTCGCGCCGCCGTCAAAATCCTTCAATCCTCAAAAGCTCACACGCCGAGCGCGGCTTTCAGCTCGTTGAGCTGGTCGAGCTTTTCCGATGCAAGCCGCTTGGCTTCTTCGCTCTTGGCGTCGTTCACGTCTTCCTGCGCGTTGCGGATTTCCTGCGCAAGCTTGGCCGCGTCGAGTTCTTCCAGCGGCAGCGCCTGTTCGGCGAGAATCGTCAGGCCGCTGCCCGCGACATCGGCGAAGCCGCCGCGCACGAACAGCCTGCGCTTTTTCGCGCCGCCTTCGTCGACTTCCACAACGCCCGGCTTCATCGTCGTCATGACGGGCGCGTGATCCTTCATCACCGTGAACAGGCCTTCCGAGCCTGGCACGACAACCGCCTCGACCTCTCCGGAGAAGAGAAGTTTTTCAGGCGACACGAGTTCGAAGTGAAAAGCGGCCATCGCTTCATCCGATCAGAGAAACGGGCGCGGCAAGGCGCGCGCCCGCAAACCAAATTACGCAGCTTCCGCAGCGAGCTTCTGCGCCTTCTCGACCGCTTCCTCGATGGTGCCGACCATGTAGAAGGCGGCTTCCGGGAGGTGGTCGTACTTGCCTTCGACCAGGCCCTTGAAGCCCTTGATCGTGTCGGCGAGCGAGACGAGCTTGCCGGGCGAACCCGTGAACACTTCCGCGACGTGGAACGGCTGCGACAGGAAGCGCTCGATCTTGCGGGCGCGCGCCACCGTCATCTTGTCCTCTTCGGACAATTCGTCCATGCCCAGAATGGCGATGATGTCCTGCAGCGACTTGTAGCGCTGGAGCGTCGACTGCACCTTGCGGGCGACGTCGTAATGCTCTTCGCCGACGATCATCGGTGAGAGCATGCGCGAGGTCGAGTCGAGCGGATCGACCGCCGGATAGATGCCCTTTTCCGCAATCGAGCGCGACAGAACGGTCGTCGCGTCAAGATGGGCGAAGGACGTCGCCGGCGCCGGATCGGTCAAGTCGTCGGCCGGCACGTAAATCGCCTGCACCGAGGTGATCGAACCCTTGTTCGTGGTGGTGATGCGCTCCTGCAGCGCGCCCATGTCCGTGGCGAGCGTCGGCTGATAGCCGACCGCCGAAGGAATGCGGCCGAGCAGCGCCGACACTTCCGAACCCGCCTGCGTGAAGCGGAAGATGTTGTCGACGAAGAACAGCACGTCCTGGCCCTTGTCGCGGAAGTGCTCGG
>JAGWTA010000016.1 GCA_028869185.1 Hyphomicrobiales bacterium | reverse complement strand
GGCGTCGCGACGAACAGGGTCGCGCCGACGAGATAGGGAATCCAGATTTCCTCCATCGACAGATCGAAGGCGACGGATGCGCCCTGAAAGACCACATCGGCGGGGCCGATGCGATAGATTTCATTGGCGGCGCGCAGGTAGTGGCAGATGTTGGCCTGCGTGATGACGATGCCCTTGGGCACGCCCGTAGAGCCCGAGGTGTAAATCATGTAGGCGGGCGTTGCGGGCGTCGCTCCGTTGGCGCGCGCATCGACGGGGCGCTGATCGTGCGGATCGACGATCTGCTCATCGACAAGCACGGCGCAGGGCATGTGGCCTTCCGCTTTCGCAGCGAAGGCCAGCGACGTCAAAAGGCCTTTCGCTTCTGCGTCCTGGAGGCAGACGGCGATGCGCTCGAGCGGCGCGTCTGCATCGAAGGGCAGCCAGGCGGCGCCGGTCTTGGTGATCGCAATCTGGGCGATCAGCAGTTCGGGGCCGCGCGCCATCCACAGACCGACGACATCGCCCGCTCTGACGCCGCGCGCGATCAGGGCGCGCGCAATCGCGTTGGCGCGACCGTCGACTTCGGCGTAATCGTAACGGCGCTCCAGAGTCGTCAACGCGATGTGATGGGCGCGATGGGCGGCGGTCGACGCAAAAATTTCCGACAGCAATTCGTCGCGCAGACAATCGGGCGCAGCCTGACCCAGCAGAACGGATTTTGGCGTTTCGGACGGCGTGGCCTCGGATCGCGGCGGCAGGGTTTGCGTCTCGGTCATTCTTTCCGGCTTTTCCCCGTGCTGCGGACGGCGCACGTCCGGCGGAACGCCGGTGGCCCGCCTCCTATCGAACGGCGCGCCTGAACGAAAGCTGAAAATGTGAGAAACTCATGACCGGGACGCCTCCGGCAGCGCAAATGCCGGCGTTTTCCCGTTACAAATCAATTTCCACAGGTCTTTTTCGGGATCAGACCCATTCGGCGCGGCCCTCGGCGAAAACGAGCACGCGGCCCTGCAGCACGGTTTCGTTCGCCGCCTGCTCCGGGCTCATGCCGCCGAGGAGCGTCATCAGAGCGCGCGCAACGCCGCCATGGGCCACCACCACCTGCGGGGGGACGCGCTCGCCAAGCCAGCCGCCGACGCGCGCCGTCAGCGTCGCATAGCTTTCGCCGCCGGGCGGAGTGAAGTCCCATTTGTCGCGATCGCGCGCGGCGGCGAGCATTGGATCGCGCGTGCGGATTTCGGGCCAGGTCATGTTTTGCCAGCGCCCGAAGGACAGTTCGATCAGCCGCGGGTCGGTGACGAAGCCGGCGCGCGGCAGGCCGAGCGCCTCGCGCATCAGCTCCATGGTCTCGACGGTCCGCATCAGCGGCGAGGCCGAATAAGGCGCGCGCGCGGGATCAAGGCCGCGCAGGGCCATCGCCTGCGCAAGGCGGCGCGCCGCTTCGCCCGCCTGCCGGCGGCCGCGCGGCGACAGTTCGGTGTCGAGCTGTCCCTGCAGGCGCCCCTCGGCGTTATAGAACGTCTCGCCGTGGCGGATGAAAAACAGCGGCGCGGAATGCTGCAGCACGAAAATTTCCTGTCGCTCGTTCGGGCAAGCTCCTGCGCTTAAACGGCTTGGGCCCGGCGCGCAACGCCGCTACAATGGCGCCATGGCTGAACTCATCGCGCAATCCGCTGTCGAAATCGTCGAACTGCTGCGTCTCGGCGCCATTACGCCGCATGACTGCCTCGATGCGCTGGAAAAGCGCATCGCCGCCGTCGAAAGCAAGGTGAACGCCTTGCCGATCTTGTGTTTCGATCGCGCGCGCGAACAGGCGGACGCCCTGATGAAGAAAGCGCCGGCTGAGCGCGGGCTGCTGCGCGGCCTGCCCGTGCCGATCAAGGATCTGTCGTGGGTTCAGGGCGTGCGCTCGACATCGGGCTCGCCGATCTTCGCCGATTTCATTCCCGCATCGTCCGATATTTGCGTCGAGAAAATCGAGGCGGAAGGCGGGATCGTCTACGCCAAGTCGAACACGCCCGAATTCGGCGCCGGCGGCCACACGTTCAACGCGCTGTTCGGCGTGACGCGCAATCCTTGGAACCTCGAACGGTCCGCCGCGGGCTCGTCCGGCGGCGCGGCGGCTGCGCTGGCTGCAGGCATGGCCTGGGTCGCCCATGGCTCCGACATGGGCGGTTCGCTGCGCAATCCCGCGAGCTTCTGCGGCATCGTCGGCATGCGACCGACGCCCGGCCGCGTCGCCTCGGACAATCGCGCGATCCTCGACCAGACGCTCGGCGTTCAGGGCCCGATGGCGCGCAATGTCGAAGATCTCGCGCTGCTGTTCGACGCCATGGCCGGCGAGGACCGGCGCGACCTTTTGTCGAAGCCGCGCCCGGCGCAATCCTTTCTGGCCGCCGCGCGCTCCGGCTGGAAACCAAAGCGCGTCGCCTATTCGCCCGATCTTGGGCTGTCGCCCGTCGAGCCGGAGGTGCGCGCCATTACGCGCGCCGCCGCGCAAAGGTTCGCGGACATCGGCGCCGAGGTTGTGGAGGCGACGCCCGATCTCTCGGGCGCGCATGAATGTTTCCATGTCCTGCGCGCGCGGTCTTTTGCAACGGCGCTCGGGCCGCTGCTCGACAAGCATGTCGACAAGTTCAAATCGGACGTCGTCTGGAACATTCTGGAAGGCCTGCGCCTGTCGGCCGAGGATATCGCCCGCGCCGAGCGGCAGCGCGTGGCGCTCGCCCGGCGGATGGACCTGTTTCTCGCCGACTTCGATCTGCTGGTTTGCCCGGCCACGATCACGCCGGCCTTTCCCGTCGAGCAGCGCTATGTTGAGCGGTGCGATGGCGTCGACCTGCCCGATTACGTGCGCTGGCTCGCCATCGCCTATGGACCGACGCTGTGCGGCGCGCCCGCGCTCTCCCTGCCCTGCGGCTTCACGGCCGACCGTCTGCCGGTCGGGCTGCAGATCATCGGCCCGGTCAACGGCGACGCGCAGGTCATCGCCGGCGCCAAGGCGCTGGAGACCGTGCTGGGTCTGGGGACGACGCGGCCGGTGGAGATTGCACTGCCTTGATGCAAGGCGCGTTGCGGCGCGCCTCGCCTAGCGAAGCCGCCAGCGGCAGATGTGCAGGTCGTGCTTGCGGGCGTAGAGATCCACGTGCACGTGGTCTTCGTGGTAGCCGTCGGAGCCGGGGCCGAGCACCGTGTTGAACCGCTCACAGGCGGTTTCCCTGATCGCCGCGATGAAGGGACGGTCCTTGCCGTGGCCGACGAAATCGACCGTCTTGCCGCTCTCGAATTCGATGTCGCGCATGTCGATGGCGTTGCCCTTGCCGTGTTCCGACAGCTTGGCGTGCGCGCGATGATTCATCGTGCGACAATCGTAGGACGCCGCGTTGTGGATGCGCGCGATCTTGCCGCCGACCTTCTGCGCGCGGGGCGCCAGATCCTCGATCACCCACGAGGCGACTTCCGACGCCAGTTCGCACCGCATGATCGGATGCGGGATCATTTCGATCTGATGGCCGTCGTCTTCGACAATCGCGGTCACGGAAACGGGCGTATTGATGCCGCAGGCGCCGTGATGGATGGAGGCGACGCGGTGGGCGACGATGTTCTTGCTGGCGAGCAGGCGCGAGCAAAAATCCTTGCCGCCGGCTGCAAGCGGGGGAGCGACCCTGGTTTGCGATTCCGGCGCAGGCGCATAGCCCAGTTGACGGCCGTCCTCGGACGGCGCCGGCGCATGGGGCTTGAGCGCCTCGATGGCGTCGGGGCGCTGCGGCGGCAAGGGTTCCGCTAAAGCGGAAAGAGCGAAAAGGGTCGAAACAAAAAATAAAATATAGCGCATCGCCGGCCTTATAGCGCCCGCGCCTTGTCAGGCCAAATCGGCGCCGGGCCTGTCGCCGAAGAGATTGCGAACATTCGGGCTTTTTTCGACTTTTTTGGGATCGGCCGCCGTGCCGTACACATAATCGAAAGCCGGATTGGAAACGCCGTACCAGTATTTCTCGCTGATGAAATGATGGCGCAGGTGATAGCGCTTGATGTAACGGCCCCAGGCCGTTTTCGGCTGATAGGGAATGTGCGCGATGTAATGCACCCATTCGTAGTAGAGAATGGCGATCAGGACGCCGAGCACGATGGGCGCAATCGCGCCGCCGCCGAAAACCATCCAGAAAATTGCTGCATTCGCCGCCAGCACGGGCGCCAGAAACCACAGCGGCAGAAACAGCAAGTCGAGCCGCGCGGGCTCGACGTGGTGATCGTAATGCAGGCGCCGTTGCAGCCGGTGGATCGTTTCGTTGCCGGACGGCGGCGCATGGAAGGCGAAACGATGCCAGAGATATTCGCTGCCGAAGAACAGCGCGGCGCCGAGCGCAATCCATCCCGGCGCAAGCGCAGGGCCGCCCAGCGCGCTCCAGACAAGCAGCGCAAGCGCGCCAAGCGCCAGCGCGCTGTTGCTGCCGTGTTTGAGAAATGTCGCGATCATTGCACGCTCCACTGGCAGATTTTCGCGCCATGCCCGCGCTGTTCGAGATCGAGATGAATGTGTTCTTCGTGAAAGCCGTCCGAACCTGGCCCGAGCACGGTTGAAAAATGCGCGCAGGCCGCCGTGCGCAATGCGTTTCCGAGCGCGACGTCTCCCGTCTTTGGCCAGACGACGGTGCGGCCATCGCTCATCTGCACGGCGATCATGTCGATGGCGTCGCCCTTGCCGTGTTCGCTGAGTTTGGCGCCCGCCTGCCGGTTGCGTCCACGACAATCATAGGAACCGGCCGAAATCAGACGTTTGATTTTCGCGCCGTCCTTTTCAAGCGTCGCTGCGATGTCGCCCGAAACGAAGCGCGCAAATTCCAGCGCCAGTTCGCAGCGGACGGTCGCGGGCGGTTCGAGCGGCGCGATGCGCTTGTCCGCCATCACGACGCCTTTCAGCAGCACGGGGTCCAGGACGCCACAGCCGCCCTCCCCCGCCACTGGCGCCAATGTTTCGGCAAGGGCGAGGCCCGAGGCGGCAAGCGCCAGACAGGCGTCGCCGCCCGGCCCCAGCGGCGGCGCGGCGGGCGGGGGCGCGGGCGCATAGGCCAGCGGCGCGTCTTGCGGGGCTGACGGCATGTAAGCGGGCGGCGGCGTGAACTGCCGCGACATGGCGCGGGGCGGTTCGTCAGGCGGCGGCGTCAGGGCCAGCGCCGGCAGCGGCGCAAACTCGGCAGGACGCGGCGGGGGAACAGGCTGCGCGGCGACCGGCAGCGCGATGAGAGCGGGGATGAGCGCGCGCATGCGCCGCAGTGTGACGCGATGCGGGCGCGACGGCAATCTTGTGGCGCGACAAGCGCCAGTGGGGTTCGAAACGGCCTCTGACCGCCGCGCCGCGAGGGCGCGCTCAGCCTTCCTTGGTGATGTCGGGCGCGGTCGGGTTTTTCATGCCCACGACGTGGTAGCCCGCATCCACGTGCAGCACTTCGCCGGTCACGCCGCGCGACATGGGCGAGAGCAGGTAGACGGCGCTTTCGCCGACTTCCTCGATGGTGACGGTGCGGCGCATCGGCGCGTTATATTCGTTCCACTTCAGAATGTAGCGGAAATCGCCGATGCCGGAGGCGGCCAGCGTCTTGATCGGACCGGCGGAAATGGCGTTGACGCGGATCTGCTGCTCGCCGAGATCGGCGGCGAGATAACGCACGCTGGCTTCGAGCGCAGCCTTGGCGACGCCCATGACGTTGTAGTGCGGCATCCATTTTTCCGCGCCGTAATAGGTCAGCGTCAGCATGGAGCCGCCTTCGCCCATCAGCTTTTCCGCGCGCTGCGCAACAGCGGTGAACGAGTAGCAGGAGATCAGCAGCGAGGAGGTGAAATTCTTCTCGCTCGTTTCGATGTAGCGGCCGACGAGTTCGTCCTTGTCGGCGAAAGCGATGCAATGCACGACGAAATCGAGCTTGCCCCACAGTTTCTGCACTTCGGCGAAAACAGCGTCGAGGCTGGCGGCGTCCGTCACGTCGCACTGGCCGACGACATGGCCGCCAAGTTCGGCGGCGAGCGGGCGCACGCGCTTTTCGAGCGCCTCGCCCTGATAGGTGAAGGCGAGTTCCGCCCCGGCGTCGCGGCAAGCCCGCGCGATGCCCCAGGCGATGGAGCGGTTGTTGGCCAGCCCCATGATGAGGCCGCGCTTGCCCGCGAGCACGCCGGAAATGGACGGCTGAGTTGTCGGTTGGGTCATTGAAAGCCTGAAACGATTGGGGCATGCGCCCGTCGTCCGCCGTTTAAAGGCGCAGGCGCGGCGGCGCAAGTGCGCCGGCCGGGCGGGCCGCGGCGCCGCGGCGCAAAATCCGGTTGACCGCGGCGATTGCCGCTGGCGGACCGGGGCGGCCTGTGATTAATATTTCGTTAATATTCATTCGAACCGACAGACCTCTGGCCTGACGCAGCATGATGGACGCGCGCATTTCCGATTTCGCCTCCAAGGCGCATGAGCGGCTGGCCGCCGAGACGCGGAGTTTTGCGCGCGCGCTGGTGGGCGAGGCCGACGCCATGCCCCAGGCCGACGCGCTGGCGCGGCAATGTCTGGAGCGCGCGCCCGCCAATGCCGAAAGCGCGTTAGTGCGCGAAAAACTGTTTGCGGAAATCGTCCGGCTCAACCGGCTGCGCATCCGGATCGAGCCGCATGAGGGCGCGTTGCGGCCGGTGGTCGGCGCTGCGCGGGACATTGTCGCCTTCGTGCAGGCGCTTCCGCTGGAAGAGCGCGAGGCGCTGCTGGTGGTCGCCCTCGGCGGTTTTTCCTATGGCGCGGCAGCGCGCATCCTGGCGGCGCCGCGCGCCGTGGTGGTGACGCGGCTCGCGCGCGCCCGCGCCGCGCTCGACGCGGCCGAACGCGGACCGGTTGCGCGCGTTGGACATTTGCGGATCGTAAAATGAGCCAGGCCGCGCGTCTCGACGAAACCGAACTGCATGCTTTTGTCGACGGACAGGTCGACAAGGCGCGCGCGGCGGAAATCTCCGCCTATCTTGGCGCCAACGCTTTCGATGCGGCGCGCGTCGCCGGCTGGAAGGCGCAGAACGCGGCCATCCGCCGCGCTTATTCGGCGCTCGGCGGCCAGGAAGCGAACGACGCGATCCGCATCAAAAGGACAGCCGATGTCGCCGTGAAACAGGCGCCATCGAGGGATGACCTGCGCATTCGCGCCGCCCGGCGCCGCGCGGGCGCGATCGCGCTTTCCTTCGCGCTGGGCGCTGTGGCGGTCGGCGGCGTCGCCTTGCTGTTGCAGCGGGCCGCCAGCCATGCGCCGGCCGCCACGATCGTCGCTGCGCCGATCGCGGCGCCGCTGGAAGAACCAGCGCTGGCGGCGCTCGGCTTCAGCGCATACCGCGCCTATGCCGACGATGGCGTGCATGCGGTCGAGATTGCAGCGCGCGAACCGGGTTTTGCGCGTTATTTCGCCGAGCGGAGCGGGCTCGAGCGTCTGCCGGCCGCCGCCGGGGCGCGGCTCATCGGCGGGCGGCTCCTGCCGGGAAAAACGACGCCTGCGATTTTTCTGCTGTTCGAGACCGGCGATGGCGCGCATTTGGCGCTGGTGGCGCAGCGCGCCAGCGGCGTCGCCAGCGCGCGGACCGCCGTCGACGACCGGCTGAACGGCGTGTTCTGGCGAGCCAACGGATTCGATTATGCGTTGACAGGGCCGGTGGACGAGGCGCGCCTGTCTGGTTTTGCGCAAAGCATGGGCGCGCCGGCGCCCTGAGCCGCCAGAGCGCCGGGGCAGCCCCGGCGCCTCACCGGTTGCGCGGATCGTAACTCTTCGTCTCGCGCCATTTTTTCATCAAGGCCTCCAGCTCGGCGTCCGGTTTTTCCGGCAGCACGATCTTGAGCGCGACATAGAGGTCGCCGCGCCCGCCGGCCTTGGGCAGCCCCTTGCCGCGCAAACGCAGGGTGCGGCCAGACGATGAATTGGGCGGCACGGTCAGTTCCACGCGCCCCTCCAGCGTCGGGGCGTCGACGCTCGCGCCCAGCACAGCCTCATAAAGCGTCACCGGCAGGTCGAGCCGCAGGTCGCGCCCCTCGACCTTGAACAGGGGATGAGGCGCATATTTCACGGTCAGGATCGCATCGCCCGGCTGGCCGCCCCACGGGCTCTGATTGCCTTGGCCGCGCAGGCGAATCTGCTGGCCATCCTCGACGTTGACGGGAATTTTCACTTCAAGCGTCTTGCCGTTGGGCATGGCGACATGCGCCTTGCCGCCGGCCACGACATCGGCCAGCGAGACCTGCATCGTCGCGTTCAGATCCTCGCCCTTGGGCGCGCCCTGCTGGGAGCCGCCGCCGCGCGGGCCGCCGCGTGCGCGACCGCCGCCGAAAATCTCCGAAAAAATGTCCCCGGCGCTGAAACCGCCGCCCGGGCCGCCGCCGCCGAAATTGAACTCGAAATGTTCGGCGCCGGCGCCCTGCTGGCGGCGAAAGCCGCCGGGACCGCCTGCGCCAAAGCCCTCGAATCCTTGAAACTTTGGCTTGCCTTCCGCGTCGATCTCGCCGCGGTCGAACTGGCCGCGCTTCTTCTCGTCGCCCAGAATTTCATAAGCCGCATTGGCCTCGGCGAATTTTTCCTTCGCCTTGGGGTCGGACTTGTTCTGGTCGGGATGATATTTTTTGGCGAGCTTGCGGAAGGCCTTTTTCACCTCGTCCGCGCTCGCGCCCTTGGCCACGCCAAGCACCTGATAGGGATCGCGCATTTCTCAGCCCATTCCGCCCCGCGCCAAATCCGGCCGCGCGGCATAAGTCTGTCATAAACCAATCGCGCGGCCCCGAAAGCGCCGCCGGCGGTTTATGTGGGGACAGCGGCGGCCCGGCGCAAGGCTGGGTGCGCCGGCGATGGCGGCGGCCCGGCGCTCGCCAGACCTTCCGGCAGGCGCCATGACAGAGGGGCCGGAATCGGCGCAAATGCGGCCATGAGCCAGAAACCCGTTTCAAAGCCCAAACCCAAACCGCAACCCGCGAAAAAGCCGCCTCGCCCCGCGCTCGCGCACGCCGACGGGCTGAAGCGCTGCCCCTGGCCCGGCGAAGACCCGCTTTATGTCGCCTATCACGACGAGGAATGGGGCGTTCCCGAATACGATTCCCGCGCCTTGTTCGAGAAGCTGCTGCTCGACGGTTTTCAGGCGGGACTTTCCTGGATCACAATCCTGCGCAAGCGCGAAGCCTTCCGCAAAGCCTTCGACAATTTCGATCCCGAGAAGATTGCTCGCTACAGCCCCGCAAAGATCGAGAAGCTGATGAACGACGCAGGCATCGTGCGCAACCGCGCGAAGATCGAAGGCGCGGTCGTGTCGGCGCGCGTCTATCTCGATATTGAAAAGCGCGAAGGGTTTTCGCAATTTCTGTGGAAGCATGTCGGCGGCAAGCCGAAACAGAACGCATTGCGCGATCTGAACGAGATACAGGCCGAAACGGATGAATCGCGCGCGCTTGCAAAGGCGCTGAAGGCGGAAGGATTCAAATTCTGCGGGCCGACCATCGTATACGCGTTCATGCAGGCGACCGGCATGGTCAACGATCACCTCGTCGATTGCCATTGTCATGGCCGCTGCGCCGCTCTGGCCAAAAAGCGATGAGCAAAAAGCCGCGCGCATGGCAGCGCATGCTTTCGGGGCGCCGGCTCGATCTGCTCGACCCCTCGCCGCTGGATATTGAGATCGAGGATATTGCGCACGGGCTGGCGCGCACCGCGCGCTGGAACGGGCAGACGACGGGGCCGCATATTTTTTCGGTTGCGCAGCATTCTCTGCTCGTCGAAACGCTCGCCGCCCGGCTCGATCTCGGCATCGGCGCGCGCGGCGCGATGTTCGCGCTGTTGCACGATGCGCCTGAATATGTGATCGGCGACATGATTTCGCCGTTCAAGGCGCAGATCGGCGAGGCCTACAAGGATGTCGAAGCGCGCCTGCTCGATGCAATACTGATGCGTTTCGGTCTGACGAAGCCCTCGCCCGCGTTGAAGGCGCTCGTCAAACGCGCCGATCGCGCGGCCGCCTTTTACGAAGCGACGGCGGTCGCGGGATTTGGGCATGCGGAAGCGACGCAGATTTTCGGCGCGCCGGAAATCCGCCCGCGCGGGCTCGCCAGACTGCTGGGGCCGATGAGCGCCGATGAAGCAGAGGCGGCGTTTCTCGCGCGGTTTGCAGCTGTCGGCGCCCAGAGCGGTTCACTTTCCGTTTGAATCGCCATCGCAGCAACGACTGGGCTGTCTGTGCGCCCTGGCGCATAGCCGTTCATTCAGTGCACGGTGGGCATTGTGCGCGCGCATAGCGACGAACGCCGTCAATGACCGGCCGCGCCCGCCGCGTCCACGGTTTCCGCGCCCGGCTGCGTCCAATGCGCGCTGCCGTGTTGTCTCCACACCCACCAGGCGAGCAGCGCGACGGGAATGCCGATCAGCGACGTGCCGATGAAGAAATGCACGAAGCCGACGCGCTCGACGATGAATCCGGAAAAGCCCGCGAGCACGCTGCCCGGCAACGCCACGAGCGATGTCAGAAGCGCGAACTGACTGGCGGCGTATTCCTTCGAAACGATCAGCGACATGAAGATGATGAGGACCATCTGGGCGAAATTATAGGCGAACCCCTCGATCCCGACCGCGAGGCAGAAGGCCCAGAATTCGTTGCCGTGGCCGGCAAGCCAGGCGAGCGCGAGATGGGAAGCCGAGCCCGCCGCCGTGCCAATCAGCAGCGATTTCATGACGCCGATTTTCTGCACGATATAGGCCGAGAAGAACGTCGCCAGCAGCGCAATGCCGAAGCCGAAGCTTTTCGTCACCAGCGCGATCTCGTCGTTCGATAGATGCAGGCTCTTGAACAGCGGCATCGCCATTGCGCTCGTCAAATAGCCGGGCATGCGAAAACCGGCGATCAGGATCAGGATCGGGAACGCCAGCGGGCCAAGGCGGGTGATGAGATCCTTGATCGGCGTCCAGACCGTGTCGACGAAACCGGGATGGGTCTTTTCGCCATGGTGCAGCTTGTCGAGTTCGGGCTCGGGGCCAAGGAAGGCGGATGCGGCGCCAACCAGGAGCAGCGCGGCCATGACGAGATAGGCGACGCGCCAGCCGAAATGTTGCGCGATCATCAGCGCGCCGGCGCCCGACGCCAGCGCGCCGAAACGGTAGCCGACTTCGGCGAAAGCGGTCATCACCGATTGCTTGCCGGGCGGCGCGGCGTTGATGCGCCAGCCATCGATCGTGATGTCCTGCGTCGCGCCGGCGACGCCGAGCGCGACCGAAAAGGCGATCGTCCAGGCGAGAAAATGGCCGGGATCGCCAAAGGCCACGCCCGCAAGCGCGATCATGCAGAAAATCTGCGAGACGACGATCCATGCCCTGCGCCGGCCCAGCCAGTTTGCAAGAATGGGCGGATCGTAACGGTCGAGAAACGGAGCCCATAGCCATTTGAACTTGTAGGCGATGGTCAACTCGACCAGCATGCCGATGACATGCAGCGGCACGCCCGCTTCCGACAGCCAGGCCGATTGCGTCGCGTAAACGAGCTGGAACGGCACGCCCGACGCAAAGCCAAGGCCGATCATTGCAAGATAACGCCGGTCTTCGCGCAAATGCGCCAGAAGCGTCATAAAGCCGTGGTGTTCGTGGGTTGTGGCGGCGGCGTCCATGGGCGCGATCAATGCACAGAGCCGCCGGGCGGAAAAGACGTCTTTTGTCACGATCCCCGGCCAAGTGTGCGCGGAGATCGCTCAAGCTGGCGGCGAGAGCCCGCCGGATGTGCTATAGGAGCGGACGTTTCAGAGGAATCGCATGAGCAAGGCCCCGGCCCCCAAAACCGACGACATAGCAGCGCTGCCCTTCGAGGCGGCGATGAAGGAGCTTGAGGAAATCGTGCAACGCCTCGAGCGCGGCGACGTCAGCCTGGAGGATTCCATCGCGGCCTACGAGCGCGGCGAATTGCTCAAAAAGCGTTGCGAAAGCCTGCTGCAGCAGGCCGAAATGCGGATCGAGAAAATTCGCCTGGCCGCAGACGGCAAGCCTGCCGGAACCCAGGCGCTGGACGTCGAGTAAACTCCCTCACAGCAGCGGCTCGAGCGCGGCAAGGCGACGCGCGCAATCGGGATCGTGACCGTTCAGATAAACGAGCGGACGTTTGCGCGCGAGCATCTGGATGCGGCGGTGCGTTTGCGTTTCAGCGGCGGGATCGGCGCCTAGTCCGTCAGGCTGCAGATCAAGCAGCGTCTGCTGCAAATAACTGACGTCGCCGGCCAGAAGGACGATTTTTTCGCCGAGATCGACGCTGACCGACATATGGCCCAGCGTATGGCCCGGCGTTGCGATCAGACGCACGGCGCCGTCGCGGGTCAAAGGGAGCGAGCCGGCGAGCAGATCGTCGGATTGCGCGGGCAAATCGACAAGCTGCGGCGCAAACCAGTCCGGCCAGCGGTTATTGGGATAGCCGGCAATGCGGCCAGCCGCGCCGCGCGCCGCCTGATATTCGCGCGTCGTCACAAGAATTTTCGCATGGGGAAAATAACGCAGGCCGCCCGCATGATCGGTGTGCAAATGCGTCTGGACCACCGTTTTGACATTGGCCGGATCAAAACCGGCGGCGCGCAATTGCGGGCCGATTTCATCGTGCGGTTTCAGGTCGAATTTGACCGAGAAAAGATAGTAGGGATGCCAGTGCGGAAAATAACCGTGCTGCATCACATCGGCCGTTTCTCCGGTGTCGACGAGAATCAGCCCCTCGGCGTGTTCGATGAGGTAGGCGTAGATCGGAAGAAAATCGCTCCAGCCCGCGCCGAACAGCCCATTCCACAAACGGGCGACGCCCTGACCGCGCGCTGCAAGCTGTGCGCCGCCCAACGCCACGGTCCCTGTTTGCAGGAGATGGACTTTCGTCATGCGCGATCATCGCGCATCCCTTGCGAACGTCAACGCGCCTCAAAGCGCCGCGCGCGCGGCGGCCAGCGTTTCGTCGAAACGCACCAGCGCCTGCGCGCCGCGATGGGCCGCTTCCTCGCGCGCAAAGCGCAGCGCGGCGGAAAGATCGCGGAAATAGCCGCCGGCGCGGCCGGCCTTTTCGGCCACCTGCACGCCTTCTCCAACGCGGCTCAACAAGAATTCGACGGGGGTCTGCGCATTTTGCGGGACAGGAGACATAACTTCCTCTTTGTCTTAACTCTAGATCGATCGGAGCCGATCGTCCGGTGACGCGAAAAATGCGCCCGTGCGCCTGAACGCAGGCTGAGCGGGCAGGCCGCTTTTTCGCCGCATTGATGGGCGGCGCGCGATTGTGAATGCCTGCACGGAGGAACGTTGGCCCAACCAAATCTTCGCCTCGCCGCGCTGACGACGCTGGCCATGCTCGCCTTCGCCGCCAATTCCGTTTTGTGCCGGCTGGCGCTGGCGCGCACAGCGATCGATCCGGCCGCCTTCACGCTGGCGCGCCTTGCCTGCGGCGCCGTCGTCCTTCTCGCCATAGCCCTCTTCACCGGGCGAGCGCGCAAGATCGGCGGCTCCTGGTCCGGCGCGGCGGCGTTGTTTGTCTATGCAGCCGCCTTTTCCTTCGCCTATGTATCGCTGCCCGCCGGCGCGGGGGCGCTGCTGCTGTTTGGCGCTGTGCAGGCCACGATGATCCTTTACGGGCTGGCGCGCGGCGAGCGGATGCGCGCGCTGCAATGGCTGGGCCTGGGGCTGGCGCTCGGCGGACTGGTCGCGCTGCTGGCGCCCGGCGCCAGCGCGCCATCGCCGCATGGCGCCGCCTTGATGCTGGCGGCGGGCGCGGCCTGGGGCGTGTATTCGCTGATCGGGCGCACGGCGGGCGATCCCTTTCTGGCAACCAGCGGCAATTTCCTGCGCGCGGCGCCGATGGCTGCGGCGCTGGCGCTGGCGTTCGGCTTTCGCCACGGCCTCGACATGCAGGGATTGTATTACGCCGCCTTGTCCGGCGGCATCGCGTCGGGACTTGGCTATGTCATCTGGTATGCGGCGCTGCCCGGCCTGTCGGCGACGCAGGCCGCAAGCGTGCAGCTCAGCGTGCCGGTCATCGCGACGATCGGCGGCGCGCTGCTGCTGGGCGAGGCGATCTCCAGCCGCCAGATCGGCGCGGCCCTCGCCATTCTCGGCGGCATTGCGCTTGTCATCGCGATGCGCAAACGATGAAGCATGAAGACAGGTCCCAGGAATCTCATCACCGATGTCGCTGGCGTCAGCGTCGGCAATGCGCATGACGCCCGGCTCGCCTCGGGCGTGACCGTCGCCCTGTTCGAGCCGGGGGCGCTCGCCTCTGTCGCCGTGACCGGCGGCGCGCCGGGCGGGCGCGATCTCGGGTGTCTGGAGCCGGACGCCTATGTCGCGCAGGTCGATGCGCTGGTTCTGTCGGGCGGGTCGGCCTACGGCCTCGACGCGCCTTCGGGCGCGCAGGCCTTTTTGCGCGAACGCGGGCGCGGGATCGGCTTTGGCGCTGCTGTCGTGCCGATCGCGCCGGGGGCGATCCTTTTCGATCTCATGAATGGCGGCGACAAGGCCTGGGGCCGCTATCCGCCCTATCGCGAACTCGCCTATGACGCCTGCCAGACTGCGGCGGAGGATTTCGCGCTCGGCTCCAGCGGGGCAGGCTATGGCGCGACCACCGCCGACCTGAAAGGCGGGCTCGGTTCGGCAAGCGCCATCGCCAGCGCCGGCCATCGCGTGGGGGCGCTCGTCGCGGTCAACGCGCTGGGTTCGGCCGTCGTAGACGGCGGACCGCATTTCTGGGCCGCCCCGTTCGAGAGCGGGACCGAATTCGGCGGACTTGGCCCGGCGGCGGCCCCGCGCGGCGCGATAAAGTGGAAGGGCCGCGCGCCGGCCACAACCATCGGCATGGTGGCCACGGACGCCCGCCTGACCAAGGCCGAGGCGAGACGGATGGCGATCGCAGCCTCCGGCGGGCTGTCGAAGGGGCTGCGGCTGGCGCACGCCCTGTTCGACGGCGATACGATTTTCGCAGTTTCGACAAGCAGATCGACAATGCTCGCGCCCGAGCAGGATCTGATGGAAATTTGTGCGCTCGCCTCGGACTGCCTCGCCCGGGCTATCGCGCGCGCTGTCTTTTGCGCAACAGCCCTGCCTTTTGCGGGCGCCCTGCCCGCCTGGCGTGACAGGTTCGGGTAGTCATTCGTCTCGCCAGAGGCTAAGAGAGCGCCAGATTTTCTTGCACAGGAGCATTGTATGAACGGCGGGCGTTTGAAGGTTGCAGCAATTGCGGCTGCGGTTCTCGTCAGCATGACGGGCGCTGCGAATGCGGCCAAATGCGGCAATACGGATTTCGGTTTCGAGAGCTGGAAAAAGGAATTTTCGGGCGAGGCGCAAGGGCGCGTCGGACAGCGCGCCATCGCTGCGCTGATGGCGACGCATTACGCCCATCCCACGATCAACGCCGATCGCAACCAGCATTCGTTTCATCTCACGCTGCCGCAGTTTCTGGCCAAGCGCGGCGGTTCGGAAATCGTTTCGCAGGGTCGTGTGCTGAAGCGCCGCCACGCCGCGCTGTTTCAGGAAATCCAGTCGCGCTACGGCGTGCCCGCCGGACCGCTGCTCGCAATCTGGGGCATGGAAACGGGGTTCGGCTCGGTGCATGGCAACCAGAACATGCTGTCGTCGGTCGCCACGCTCGCCTACGATTGCCGGCGCACCGAATATTTCACCGACCAATTGTATGCGGCGCTCAAACTCGTCGATCGCGGCACGTTCTCGAACGCCACGCGCGGCTCGATGCACGGCGAAGTCGGCCAGACGCAATTCATGCCCAAGAGTGTGCTGCAATATGGCGTCGGCAACATGGAGACGCCGAGCGGCGCGCTGAATTCCACTGCGAATTTCCTGCGCGCGCACGGCTGGCAGCGCGGCGCCGGCTATCAGCCCGGACAGCCTAATTTTGCCGCCATTCAAGGCTGGAACGCAGCCAGCGTCTATCAGCAGGCGATCGCCAAACTCGGCGCCGAAATCGACGGCGGCGGCGAATAAGCAGCGCTTGCAACGCATGCAAAACGGCGCCGTTGCGGCGCCGTTTTTTTATGCGAGTTCGAGCCCGGCCTCGCCATTGTGCAGCGCTTGCGCCCGCGCGGTGAAAGCGCCCTGCGCATCGTGCAGCACGAGCGGGGGCAAAAGGCGCAGCGGCGCGCGGCTGCCTTTGCGGCCAGCCAGCAGGATGCGGATCGCCGCTTCTTCTGCGCGCGCATGAACGGGCATGATCGCGAGCGCGCCGATCCGCCCTGCGGCGCCTTCCAGCAGATCATGCAGGGCCTGCGGGCGATGAATGGCGACAAACAGCCCGTCCTTGCCAAGCAGCGCGAGGCTCGCGCGCATCCAGCCCTGTGCGCCGCTTTCGCCAGCGACATGGGCGCGCGCCCTGCCGGCGTCCGGCGAGGCGCGCACGGCGCCCGCTTCGTAAAACGGCGGATTGGTGAGGACCAACGCTGCGGCATTGTCGTGCAGGTCGGCCGCGCGGCGGGCGGCCGGCTGCAACACATCGCATTCGGCGACGGTTGCGCGCGCCTCGAGCGCATTGACCTTGATGTTGGCGCGCAGGAGCGCGGCCGCAGCCGGATCGACCTCGGCCATCGTCATGGTCAGCGCGGGGGCGCGCCGGAGGGCGGCAAGACCGACCGGGCCGACGCCTGCGCCCACATCGACGCCCGGCCCTGCCGCCGTGGCCGGGACGCAGGCCGCCAGAAGAGCCGCGTCCGTGCCGGCGCGATGGCCGCGCGCGAGCTGAAAAAGCCGTAGCTTTCCGCCCAAAAAGCCTTCCGTATGGCCCGCCGCGCCCATTTCTTCCATGGCGCGACATTCCCATGCGGCGCCCGGCGCGGCAATGCGTCCTGCGCGCCGGGATTTACCTGACAGGCCCCCTCGCGTTACTAATGCGGACAACAGTGCGCGGCCAAAGCGTAGCGGGGATACAAGTGGGCGTCGTCATCTCTCTTGAGGAAAAGGCAAAATCCGCCGGCGTGGAAAATCTCGTCGCGCTGGTGAAAGCCGATATGGGCCGCGTCAATCAGGCGATCCTGTCCCGCACCGGCTCCGATGTGACGATGATCCCCGAGGTCGCCAATCATCTGATTTCCTCTGGCGGCAAACGGTTGCGGCCGATGCTGACGCTGGCGACCGCCGCCCTGTGCGGCTATCGCGGCGATGGCCATATCAAGCTCGCGGCCGCGGTCGAGTTCATGCACACAGCCACGCTGCTGCACGACGATGTCGTCGACGAAAGCGACATGCGGCGCGGCAAGCTGGCCGCGCGCATGTTGTGGGGCAACGAGGCGAGCGTGCTGGTGGGCGACTTTCTGCTTGGCCAGGCGTTCAAGATGATGGTGGAAGTCGGCTCGCTTCATGCGCTCGACATTCTCTCCTCCGCAGCAACCGTGATCGCGGAAGGCGAAGTCATGCAGCTCGCCGCCGCCAAGGATACGACGACGACGGAAGACGCCTATCTCGCGGTCATTCGCGCGAAGACGGCGGCGCTGTTTGCGGCGGCCTGCGAAGTCGGCCCCGTGCTGGCGGGCAAGACGAAAGCGGACGAAGCTGCGTGCCGCTCCTACGGCGCCAATCTCGGCATCGCCTTCCAGCTGATCGACGACGCGCTCGATTACGGCGGCACGTCGGCGGCGCTCGGCAAGAATACGGGCGATGATTTCCGCGAGGGGAAGATCACGCTGCCGGTCGTTCTGTCCTTCCGGCGCGGCGGCGAGAAAGAGCGCGAATTCTGGCGGCGCACGCTGGAAAAGGGCGAGATCGCCGACGGCGATCTCGAACAGGCGATCGCCATCATGAAAAAGAATCGCGCGCTGGAAGACACGATCGAACGCGCGCGCCACTATGGCGCGATGGCGCGCGACGCGCTCGCGATTTTCGAGCCTTCGCCTCTGAAGGCGGCGCTGATCGAAACCGTCGACTTCTGCATTTCGCGCGCGCATTGACATGATCGCGGCGGACAAATCGACGCTGCTGATCATCGACTTTCAGGAAAGGCTGGCGCCCGTCATCGACGGCGGGGCGGCTGCGATTGCGCAGGCCGGCAAGCTTGCGCGCGCCGCTGCGCTGCTGGGCGTGCCGACCTTCTACACCGAACAAAATCCGCGCGGCCTTGGGCCGACCGTGCCGGAACTTGCGCCCGCGCCGCAGCAGATTGTGACCAAAACGGCGTTCGACGCGAGTTGCGCGTCGGGCTTGCTGGAACGCATCCATCAGGACCACGCCGTTGTGCTGGCTGGCGTCGAAACGCATATTTGCGTGCTGCAAACGGCGCTCGGCCTTCTGAACGCAGGACGGCGCGTGTATGTCGCGGCCGATGCGGTGGGTTCGCGCAAACCTGAAAGCAAGGCGCTCGGCCTCGAACGCATGGCGCGCCATGGCGCGGAAATCATCACGATCGAGATGGCGCTGTTCGAATGGCTCGGCGCTTCGACTCATCCGCGTTTCAAGGAAATTTCCGCGCTGATCAAGTAACGCGAGGGTCAGGCAAGACGGACGATGAATTGCCTCAGCGCAACACAGTCGCCTTCACCCACCAGTCGGGACGGCTGCGCCTGACGCTGCGCGCGGCGGCGACGGCGGCGCGGCGGTTTTCAAACAATGCGAAACAGGTTGCGCCAGAGCCGGACATGCGCGCGAGCCTGCAACCGCGCGCCGCGCTCAAAACGGCGAGGACATCGACGATCTGCCGTGCGAGTATGCCGGCGGCGTCCTCCATGTCGTTGCGGCCTTTTCTGAGCGCTGCGAAAAGATCGGCGCGCGCCATAGCCTGGCCGATTTCGGGATGTCTGCCGAAACTGCGCGCCTGCCCTGCCTGCAACCCAAGCTTTGCGAAAACCGCGCGCGTCTCGACGGCGATGCGCGGATTGACCAGCACGGCGCAGAGCGGCGGCAGATCGAGCGCAGGCCCAAGCTTTTCGCCGACGCCCGCCATCATGCGCGCATGCGGCTGCAGGCAGACCGGAACATCCGCGCCCGTGGCGCGCGCAGCGGCCAGCACGCGGGCGTCATCGTAGGTCAGACCGTTTTCGTCGCACAGCAGGCGCAGCGCCGCAGCAGCGTCCGATGAGCCGCCGCCGACGCCGGCGGCGACGGGCAGATATTTGACAAGGCGGAAGGCGCCGGTTCTTGCCGCGGGAATGCGCTCGAGCAGATTGCGCGCGGCGCGCAGCACAAGATTGTCATCATTGGCGCCGGCGGCTGGCGCTGTCGGCCCCTCGACCGTCAGCGAGAGCGGCGCGCCAGCCTCGAAATACAAATGATCGCAGACGCCGGCAAAAGCCGTGAGACTTTCCAGCTCGTGATAGCCGTCCGCACGACGGCCCAGAATGTGCAGCGTCAGATTGATTTTCGCGGGCGCGCGGGCATGGCGCGTCATTTGGGCGGGCTTTCCACTAGGCGCGCCATCGCCTCGCACCCCTCGGCGCGCAGGCCCGCTGCAACGCCGGCGCGATCGGCGTCATTCCGGTTCTGGCTGGCCTTCCATTTGCCTTCGATGCGCGTCAACGCGATCTCGACGCCCACGATCGCGCGCAATTGCATTTCGATGAAATCGTCCGGCGCATCCCCGACGCGCCAGGGGCTCGCGCGCAAGCGTTCGCGATTGTCGGTCAATTGCTCGACGAAAGCGCGCAAGAGGACAGGATCATGCACAGCGCGCGCGGCTCCATACACGTGCACCTGCGCGTAATTCCAGGTCGGCACGACCTTGCCGCTTTCGCGCTTGGTTTCATACCAGGACGGTGTGACATAAGCGTCGGGGCCGGAAAAGATCACGAGCGCCTCGCGCGCGCCGTCCATTTCCTTCCATACCGGATTGGGGCGCGCGACATGGCCGCGCAGCACGCGGCGCTTTTGGTCGACAACGAAGGGAATGGCGTTGGCCATCAGGCCCCCCGGCCCGTTCGTCACCAGCGTTGCGAAAGGGTGGGCGTCGATCAGCGCGAAAAACGCGCGCTCATCCTCGACGCTGAAGAGGGGCGGCCGATACATCAGCCGCCGTTCTTCTTGTCCTGCGCTTCGGCAGCCGACGGCGTCTTGTCGTCCATGCCGTTCTCGATCTTCTTCAGGATCGCAGGCAGATCCTCGGGCTCTGGCTTGAGATCGCGCGCATGGTTCCACTGGAAATGCGCTTCAAGCTTGCGTCCGACGCGCCAATAGGCGTCGCCCAGATGATCGTTGATGGTGGGGTCAGCCGGCTTCAGATCGACAGCGCGTTCAAGGTAGCGCACCGCGTCGTCGTATTTGCCGAGCTTGTAATAGGCCCAGCCGAGACTGTCGACGATGTAGCCGTCGTCGGGACGCAAATCGACGGCCTTGCGCAGCATGGCGAAGGCCTCGTCGAGATTCATGCCCTTGTCGACCCAGGAATAGCCGAGATAATTCAAAACCAGCGGCTGGTCGGGATAGAGCTGCAGCGCCTTCTTGAAATCAGCTTCGGCTTGCGGCCATTGCTTGGCGCGTTCGTAAGCGATGCCGCGGAAATAATAGAGCGACCATGCGCCCTTCTCGTCGC
Organism: Hyphomicrobiales bacterium; assembly: GCA_028869185.1. GTDB lineage: Bacteria > Pseudomonadota > Alphaproteobacteria > Rhizobiales > Beijerinckiaceae > JAJXWB01. The sequence continues at coordinate 29,606 of JAGWTA010000016.1, read as the reverse complement.
GCGCCTTCTCGTCCTTGGCGCCGAACAGGGCGAGCGCTTTGGTGTAGCTGTCGATGGCGGGCAGAAATTCCTTGCGCGACCGCTGGATATTTCCGAGAGCGATCTGCGCTTCGGCATCGCCGGGATGATCGGCGACGACGCTCGCCAGATATTTCGAAGCCTCGTCCTTCTTGTCCAGCGTTTCCAGAAGAAGGCCGGTCTGGATGTCGGCGTTGACGCGCAGCGGCGAGTTTTGAGGGACGGCCTGATAGACGTCGATCGCCTGTTCGTACTGCTTCATGCGCTCGTAGACATCGGCGAGCGAGACGCGGGTCAGGCCATTTTCTGGATTGAGATATTGCGACAGGCGCAGATAGATGATCGCGGCGAGTTCATCGCCGGCCGATCCGCCGCTGGCGCCAAGGCCGAACAGCGTTTCCGCCGCGCCCTGATCGGCCGTGTGAACGGATGGTTCGAGCTTCTTGCCCTGCGCCAGTTCGGCGAGCGCGGCCATGACGACAGGATGGCGCGGCACCACCTTGTCGAACGCCAGATAGACATCGCGCGCCTTGGCGTTGTCGCCGTGTTCGGACAGGAAGCGCGCATAGGCGTCGGCGACGGAAAGCTTGGTCTTCTCGCCTTCGTAGACGCGCTCGAGACGCTTGCGCGCTTCGTCGGTGCGGCCGATCGCATCGGCGATCAGCGCGGCGTGATAATCGCGGAAGGAGGCAAGTTCGCTGTCGCGCAACCGGTCGACCGTCTTCATGGCGGCGGCGCCGTCGCGTTGGCCGACATAGGACCAGGCCGTCAAGAGCGTTGCGGTCAGATCGCGCTGACGGCTGTCGCCGCCGCGCGCGAGCAGACTGCGCGCGCTCTGCCATTTCTTTTCCTTCAGCGCCTTGACGCCGAGCGCCAGATTGCCGAGGCCCGATCGCGGATCGCGCTTGACGAGATCGCGCCCGAGGCCGAAGGCGGCGTCCATATCGCCATTGGCGAGCGAGGCGACGAAGGCGCGTTCGAGCAGCGCGCTGTTGCCGGGATCGGCGCGCAGCGCCTCGCGGAAGAACGTCGAAGCAGCGTGCGTGTCGCGCTCGGCGCCGGCGACGAGGGCTGCAAGATAATTGCCGGCCGGGCTGTCGCTGACCTCGAAGGGGCGCGCGACGGATACGGGCTCGCGCGCATCGACCGCGCCGGGCGCAGCCACGAGCGCCAGCATGACGAAACGGGTGGCGAAAAAGCGGGCGCGCTGACGCGCTGTGTGCCGGGCGCGCTGGCGCGCGGTCTGCATCGACTGGTCTGCCACGGAGATCGATCTTTCTGGAAAAGCGCGGAAAACGCGACCCCCGCGGCTCTACGCGCCATCGGGAATCTTACGCGGAGAATCGCCCGCGAAGATGGCGGTTTTGGGCCCTTCCTGCAAGCGCGCCATTGGTATTTCGGGCGCCCGCGCCTATATGGCCGGGAACCTGAAGCCGGAGCCCGCCCAATGGCCGCCCCCATCGTAGTTACATTGCCGCATCAACTTGGCCAGGACGAGGCCAAGCGCCGCATCACCGAGGCCATCGACAAGGGCCGACGCGATATGGCCAGCGTCATTTCGGACGCGACGATCGGCTGGAAGGCCAATCACGCCGACGTTCGCGTGACCGCGATCAAGCAGACAGTGACCGCCGGTCTCGACGTATTCGACGACAGCGTGCGCATCGAGTTGCATCTGCCGTGGTATTTCGCGCCCATCCAGAACAAGATCGTCGCCGCGCTGGAAAAGCGCGGCGAGAGTTCGCTGAAACAGATCGGCCCCGCGAAAGGCTAGGTCTGGCCGGTGCGCAGGCGATAGAAGATATGATGGCCGATGGTGTCCATCTTCTTCAGCCGCTTGGCCCAGCGCGGGCGCACGTAATTGGCGTGGTAATGCGTCGATGAACCCACGTCCGCAATCCACGTCTTGCCTTCGAGCACCTCGCTGGCGATGCGCGTGGCTTGCGCCCAGGATTCAGGCTCGTTGACGCGCAGCGATTTGCCTTCGCAGGCGAAGGAGAACTGGCAGCTCTTGTAGCGATGCCGGTTCTGGAACACGACGCCGCAAATCGAACGCGGATAGAGGCCGGACGACACGCGGTTGAGCACGACCTGCGCGACCGCCGCCTGCCCTTCGGCCGGCTCGCTGCGCGCCTCGAAATAGACCGCCTGCGCGAGACATTTCTTCTCGTCCTCGAGATTGCCGGCGCCGATATAGGCCGCGTAATCGGGCCGTTCGCTGTGCGCGATCGTCTCATTGGGCGCAGGTTCGATTTTCTTGGGCGGCGTCAACATCGCGACGGACGGCGCCGCATCCGCCTGCGGGAAGAACTCAACCGGCATTGCGTCCGCCTGCGCGGGCGTCGAGGACGACAGGGCGACGGCGCGCGGCGTTGCGGGCGTCGCGCCTTGCTGATCGCGCAGCGCGATGGCGGCCGGGCGGATGGTGGAGGCCGAGCCGCCCTGCAGCGGCGAGGCGCTCGGCAACGGCGCGCGCGGCGGCGTCGTCACGGGCTCTTCGCCTTCGGCCCAGGGCTCGAAGCGCGTCGCGGTGTCAATGGGGCCGGCGTCGGAGGGCGAGAAGGTCGAGGCCATGTCGCTTTCGTCGGCATGGAACAGCATGCGCGAGGCGACAGCGGCGGCAAGACCGCCCGGCCTGCGCAGCCGCGTTTCGAAACCGGGGCGTAGCGAAACGGTCGGATCGCCCTTGTGCGCGCGAACGATCTCGGGAAAGCGGCCGACATGCGGCTTGACTGCGATGCGCGGGGCGATCTCGTCCGCGCCGGCGCGAAACTCGGAAACCGGGCCGATCGCCAGACGCGCTTCGCGCAGCACGGCGCCGGGACTGGCGCGGGAAAAATCGCCGATCAGCGCGGAAGCGCCGGGCACGAGATCGGCCGGCGGCAGGAGAACGCGCGATTCGATCGGCGCCAGCGTGGCGCCGGACTTGTAATCCTGCCCGGCGTCGGCGGTGAAGCTGAATAACATGCCCGCGCCGAGGCCCCAGGGCGCAACGACGCCGAACGCCCAACCAATGCGGGTACGCCTTTTTTTCACGAAACGCCCTTTGCGCGCCGCAGCGCGCGCTCAATAACCTGCGATGGTTATCGTTCATTAGGCTTGCCGGAGCGTTTAACGGGGCCGCGCGGGACTGCGCCAGAATGAAACAGCGGCGCTGGCCCGCGCGAAAGTCCGCCTTCCGGCGCCGTTGCGCCGGTTTTCGCGACAGAGCGGCTTTGCTAGGGTTGACGACAGATGAGCGGCTTGCAATTAGTTTATACATGAACTAAAGCCGAAAGACCAAGATCGAGGAACGCCATGGCCGAGACACACGAACTGCCGCCGCGCGAGGCGATGGAATATGACGTCGTCATCGTGGGCGCCGGCCCTGCCGGTCTTTCCGCCGCCATTCGCCTGAAGGAAGTCTCGCCCGACGCCACTGTCGTCGTTGTCGAGAAAGGCTCGGAAGTCGGCGCGCATATCCTGTCCGGCGCCGTCGTCGATCCGATCGGTCTCGACACGCTGGTTCCGGGCTGGCGCGATGATCCCGACCGTCCGCTCAAGACGGAAGTGACGGACGACCGCTTTTATTATCTGGGCCCCCAGGGCTCGCTGCGCCTGCCCAATTTCATGATGCCGCCGCTGATGAACAATCACGGCAATTTCGTCGGGTCGCTCGGCAATGTCTGCCGCTGGCTCGCTGGCAAGGCGGAGGCGCTCGGCGTTGAAATCTATCCCGGCTTCGCCGCTGCGGAAGTTCTGTATGGCGACAAGGGCGAAGTGCTGGGCGTTGCGACCGGCGATATGGGCGTGTCGCGCGAGGGCGAGGCAAAAGACTCCTTCACGCGCGGCATGGAGCTGCGCGGGCGCTACACGCTGTTTGCCGAAGGCGCGCGCGGCTCTCTGTCGAAGCAGATCATCGCGAAGTTCAATCTCGGCGAAGGCCGCGACCCGCAAAAATTCGGCATCGGCCTGAAGGAATTGTGGACCATCGATCCGGCCAAGCACAAGCCGGGCCTGATCCAGCACACGTTCGGCTGGCCGCTCGACACCCAGACCGGCGGCGGCTCGTTCCTCTATCACATCGAGGACAATCAGGTCGTCGTCGGATTCGTGGTGCATCTCAATTACACCAACCCGACTCTCTCGCCGTTCGACGAATTCCAGCGTTTCAAAACGCATCCTCTCGTCGCCGAAACGCTGACAGGCGGCAAGCGTCTGTCCTACGGCGCGCGCGCCTTGACCGAAGGCGGCTGGCAATCGACGCCGAAACTGACGTTTCCCGGCGGCGCGCTGATCGGCTGCTCGGCAGGCTTCATGAACGTGCCGCGCATCAAGGGATCGCATAACGCGATGCTGTCGGGGATTTTCGCGGCGGAGAAAATTGCCGAGGCTCTGGCGGCCGGCCGTTCGCATGACGAAGTCGTCGCGATCGAGACCGGCTGGCGCGATACGCCGATCGGCCCCGATCTCAAGCGCGTGCGCAACGTCAAGCCGCTCTGGTCGAAACTCGGCACGATCGGCGGCGTTGCGCTTGGCGGCGTCGACATGTGGACGAACCAACTGTTCGGGTTTTCGCTGTTCGGCACGCTGAGCCACGGAAAGCCCGATTACGCCACGCTGCGGCCGATCTCCGAAGTGAAAGCGAAGGTTTATCCAAAACCCGACAACAAGCTTTCGTTCGACAAGCTCTCCTCGGTGTTCCTGTCAAACACCAATCACGAAGAGGACCAGCCCTGTCACCTCAAGCTCAAGGATGCGAGCGTTCCGGTGCGGGAAAACCTGCCGAAATATGGCGAGCCGGCGCGGCTCTATTGCCCGGCTGGCGTTTATGAAATCGTCTATGGCGACGAGAAGAACCGCAGCGATCCGCGCTTCGTCATCAATGCGCAGAATTGCGTCCATTGCAAAACCTGCGACATCAAGGACCCTGCGCAAAACATCGTCTGGACGACGCCGGAAGGCGGCGGCGGGCCAAATTATCCCAATATGTGAGTTTGCGCTTTGACGATGGCGCGCTAGTCTGTCTCGCAACGCTTTTGTGAGGAAGACAGCCGCCAATGTTCAAGGCCATTCGCATCGACAAGGACGACAACGGCTACCGCGCCGCGCTGACCGATTTTGACGAGAAGGATCTGATGGACGGCGACGTGACCGTCGCAGTCTCGCATTCGACGGTCAATTACAAGGATGGTCTGGCGATCACCGGCAAATCGCCAGTCGTGCGTCGCTTTCCGATGATTCCGGGGATCGATTTCGCAGGCGTTGTCGAAGCGTCGTCGCACGCCGGTTTCAAACCCGGCGACAAGGTGATCCTGAACGGTTGGGGCGTTGGCGAAACGCATCTCGGCGGTTTTGCGCAGAAGGCGCGCGTGAAGGGCGACTGGCTCGTGCCGGCGCCCGATGGTCTGAGCGCAGCCGAAGCGATGGCTGTCGGCACCGCCGGCTACACGGCGATGCTGAGCGTGATGGCGCTCGAGCGTCAGGGCGCGAGCCCGACGCAGGGACCGGTCATCGTCACGGGCGCTGCAGGGGGCGTCGGCTCGGTCGCCGTTGCACTGCTGGCGAAACTGGGATGGCGCGTGATGGCCTCGACTGGCCGTGCGTCGGAAGCCGATTATCTCAAGGCGCTGGGCGCGCATGAAATCATCGACCGCAACGAATTGTCCGCGCCCGGCCGCCCGCTCGGCAAGGAACGCTGGGCGGCGGGCGTCGACAGCGTCGGCTCGCATACGCTCGCCAATGTGCTCGCGCAGACGAAATACGGCGGCGTGGTCGCCGCCTGCGGCCTTGCGCAGGGTATGGACCTGCCGACATCGGTCGCGCCGTTCATCCTGCGCGGCGTCTCGCTGATCGGCATCGACAGCGTGATGGCGCCGCAGGCGCTGCGGCGCGAGGCCTGGGCGCGGATCGCCCGCGATCTCGACCGGGCCAAGCTGAAATCCATGACGCAGACGATCAAGCTCGCCGATACATTGCGCGTTGCGCCCGATATTCTCGCCGGCAAGGTGCGCGGGCGCATCGTGGTGGAAATCTGAAACCTTGCGTAGGCGCGGGCCATTCCTATTTCGAACGCACAGGCGCTTGCGCTCGATCAACGACGAGGGACGGGGGCGCGCGGGACACTGTGGCGACATTTGAGGTGGAGAACCCATGAGCAGCGCATTCACGCGGGAAAACGACGATTCCGAAGGCATCGACGACATCGGCGAGCGCCCGGTCAGTCCGCATCGCAATCTGGTTACGCCGGAGGGGCTTGCCCAGATCGAGCGCGAAATGGAAAGCGCGCGCGTTGCGCTCGCCAAGGGCGAGCAGGCGCAGAACCGGCGCGCCATTGCGCTGGCTGCGCGCGATCTCAACTACTGGAGCGCGCGGCGCGCCAACGCCGAACTCGTGCAGCCGATCGCGGACAAGAGCGAAGTGCGCTTTGGCCATAAAGTGACGCTGAAGGCCGCCGATGGCGAGACGATCGTCTATCGCATCGTCGGCGAAGACGAGGCCGATCCAAAGAAAGGGCTCATCCCGCATGTGGCGCCGCTGGCGACAGCGCTGATGGGCAAGGAAGTCGGCGAGAAGGTGGAAGTCGCACACAAGAAAGCGACGATCGCCGCGATCGGCTGAGCATCGCCCGTTGCCGCCGTTGCGGGAAGCAGCCTAAAACGGCGGCGCGTCCGCTCTAATCCTCGCCCGATATCAGCGCCTTCTGGCGTGAGAGCTGCGCCCAGGCGTGATCCATGAATGCGCGCACGCGTGCGGAATTTTTCAAATCCGCATGCGTCAGCAGCCAGAGCGAGGTGCCGGCCGAAACGCGCGTCGACAGGCGTTTGAGACCCGGCGTCAGATCGCCAACCATGCGCGGCAAAATGGCAAGGCCGATGCCTTCCATTGCGGCGCGCTGCGCCATCAGCACCGAATTGACGCGCAGCGCGATCTGTTCCTGTTTTGCGAAACGGTTGAGCCAGCGCGCCGCTTCCGTGTCGTCGATCGGCGGCGCATAGCCGATGTAGCGCGCAGATGCATCGCACCAGGCAGGCCGCACATGCACGCTGTCTTCCTTTGCATAAACGCCGCCCGCCAGCTGCGCGATGCGGCGGCCGATCAGCGTTTCGGCTGGATCGATGGCGGCGCGCACGGCGATGTCGGCCTCGCGGCGCGACAGGTTTGCGGCGACGCTCGACACGTCGATCGAAAGTTTGATGTCGGGATAAGTTTCGGTGAAGGTCTGCACGACCGGCGCGAGAATGCTCCAGTAGATTGAATCGGTCGTCGTCACGCGCAATTCGCCGCGCGGCTTGTCGTCCTGACCGATCATGCGCCGCTCGAACTGCGAAACGCCATCGGCCATCGAGTTTGCAAGCGCGACCATTTCGTCGCCCGCCGGGGTCGTCGCATAAGCGGTGCGCGAACGCTCGAACAACGCCCGTCCGAGATCGGTCTCGATCTGCGCAAGACGGCGGAACACCGTCGAATGATTGACGCCGAGCGCATCGGCCGCCCCTACAAGGGAGCGCGCTTCGGCGATGGCCCTGACGAGTCGAAAATCATCCCAGTTCATGCGCAATCCCCTTGGCCGCCGCATCCCGCGGCGCAGCGGCGCGGCGAAGCCTGTCGTTGATCGCTTCGCCCAGACCATCCTGCGGAACGGGCGCGACCGCAATCATGCGCGCGCCCGATGCGTCCAGCAAACGCAGATGCGCGTAAAGATTGGCGGCGGCCTCGACATCGTCGCCGCGCGGCGAAAGATCGAGCGCGGCGCCGGGCAGGCGACCCCCGAAATCAAGGCCCGTCTCGCCCGCGCGCAATTCGTTCGCATCGAGCCGCAACAGCGCGCGCGGCGCATAATGGGATGCGAGCATGCCAGGCGCGGCAATGACGCCGTCCTGCGGGGCGACCAGCGGGCCCGTCAGCTTTTCAAGCGCGGCGCGCGCAACGCCGCCCGGCCGCAGCAGCACTGCGCGCTCGTCGAGCACGGCGACGATTGTCGATTCAACGCCGACCGACACGTCGCCGCCATCGAGAACCGCATCGATGCGGCCTGACAGATCGTCGAGCACATGCTGCGCGCGCGCCGGGCTGACATGGCCGGAGCGGTTGGCTGACGGCGCGGCGATGGGCCGCCCGACCGCCTGCAGCAGGGCCAACGCCGTCGCGTGAGCCGGCAGGCGCAGGCCGATCGTGGGCAGTCCGCCGCGGGCGAGGTCGCACACGCTCGCCGTTTGCGCGACGGGCAGCACCAAAGTCAGCGGACCGGGCCAGAACGCCTCTGCGAGTTTTTCGGCAAGCGGCGAAAACCGGCCTTCGCGGCGTGCGGCGGTCAGGTCGGGCACATGCGCAATCAGCGGGTTGAAGGCGGGCCTACCCTTGGCCGCATAGACGCCGGCGACCGCGCGTGGATCCGTTGCGTCCGCGCCGAGGCCGTAAACCGTCTCTGTCGGAAAGGCGACCAGCGCGCCGCCGCGCAGAAGCTGCGCTGCTTGCACCAGGCCCGCCGCATCGGCGGCAAGGCAAAGGGTCCGACGTTGGCTCACGATCCGTCCGCTTTTTCCACAAGCTGCGTGCGACTTGCCGCTGGCCGCACGGATAGTTTAACTGTAAACCTTATGGCTAGCCGATAATTGCAGGCCCCTGCTCCGTCAAGTCTCGAACAGCGCGACGAGCCGGTGTAGCCTGCGCCGACAACAAACCCAAAGAGGACACTGCTATGGCCTATCGCGCGCCCGTCGACGACATGATGTTCACCATGCGCCAGGTGGCGGGGCTCGAAGAGGGGATTGCAGCAGGCCATTACGCCGATCTTGCGGACGGCGCGGCCGAAGCGCTGCTCTCGGAAGCAGCGAAATTTGCAGAGAATCGTCTTGCGCCGATCAATCGCAACGGCGACCAGCACGGCGCCAAACTCGCCGACGGACATGTGACGACATCGCCGGGCTGGCGCGAGGCCTATGGTCAATGGATCGAGGGCGGCTGGAATGCGGTGACCGCCTCGCCCGATCACGGCGGCATGGGCCTGCCTCATCTCATCAACGCCGCCTGCACGGAAATGTGGAACTCCGCCAACATGGCGTTTGCGCTGTGTCCGCTGCTCGGATTTGGCGCCGTAGATGCGGTTGAAGCGCATGCGTCCGACGCGCTGAAGAAAATCTATCTCGACAAGATGGTTTCGGGCGAATGGACCTCGACCATGAACCTGACCGAACCGTCGGCGGGCTCCGATCTCAATGCGTTGCGCACCCGCGCCGAACGCCATCCCGACGGCTCCTATCGCATTTTCGGCAGCAAGATTTTCATCACCTACGGCGAGCACGACATGACGGACAACATCGTCCATCTCGTGCTGGCGCGCCTGCCCGACGCACCCGCCGGCACGCGCGGCATTTCGTTGTTCCTCGTGCCCAAGTTTCTCGTGAACGCAGACGGTTCGCTCGGCGCGCGCAACGACGTGCATTGCGCGGGCGTCGAGCACAAGCTCGGCATTCACGGCTCGCCGACCTGCACGATGGTCTATGGCGACAAGGGCGGCGCCATCGGATGGCTCGTCGGGCAGGAGAACAAGGGGCTTGCCTGCATGTTCACCATGATGAATTCGGCGCGCCTTTCGGTCGGCCTGCAGGGCGTCGCGCTTTCGGAACGGGCGACGCAACATGCGCTGGCCTATGCGCGCGAACGCAAGCAGGGCCGCGCGCCTGATTCCACGACGCAGGGCATGGATCCAATCGTCCATCATCCCGACGTGAAGCGCATGCTGCTGACGATGCGCGCGATGACCGACGCCTCGCGCGCCATCTGCTATGCGACCGCCGGCGCGCTCGATCGATCGCATCGCCTGACGGACGCCGCTGCCAAGAAAGCGGCGGCCGAGCGCAACGCGCTGCTGACGCCTGTCGCAAAGGCATTTTCGACCGACATCGGCAATGAAGTCACCTCGATTGGCGTGCAGGTGCATGGGGGCATGGGCTTCGTCGAGGAGACAGGCGCAGCGCAATTCATGCGCGATGCGCGCATCGCCGGCATCTACGAAGGGACGAACGGCATTCAGGCGATCGATCTTGTCACGCGCAAACTGCCGCTGTCGGGCGGGCAGACAGTGAAAGACGAGATCGCCTCCATCCGCGAAAGCATCGAGGCGCTGCGCGGCTCCAATGCGCCGGCCCTCGCTGAAATGGCCGCGCCGCTCGGCGAGGCGGCCGATGCGCTCGCGCGCGCGACCGATTACATGCTCGGCGCGCTTGGCGCGGCGCCGGCCGATGCGCTCGCGGGCGCGGCGCCCTACCTGCGCCTGTTCGGCATTGCGCGCGGCGGCTCTTTTCTGGCCGACATCGCGCGCGCAGCCCACAAAAGCGGCGAGAGCGATCCCGCCAATGCCGCGCGCATCGCGTCGGCGCGTTTCTTTGCGCGCAACATCGCGCCCGGCGCGCGCGGCCTCGAGCTTGCGGTCACCGAAGGCGCTTCCAGCGTGAATGTCGCCGACGCCATGATCGGCGCCTGAATCAATTCCGGGAGGCTTTGTTGACCGAAGACGTGAAAGTCGCCGTCGCAGACGGCGTGATGCGCATCACGATGAATCGCGCGGCCAAGAAAAATGCGCTGACCAATGCGATGTACGACGTCATGACCGCAGGCCTCGAAAAGGCCGACGCGAGCGAGGACGTGCGCGCTATCGTGCTGGAGGGCGCCGATGGCGTCTTCACGGCCGGCAATGATCTTGGCGATTTTCTCTCGACGGCGACGCGCGGACAGGAGCCGCGCGCGGGCTATTTCATTCGCAAGATTGCGATGCTCGACACGCCGATCGTCGCGGCGGTCGATGGCGTTGCGGTCGGCGTCGGAACGACGCTGCTGTTCCACTGCGATCTTGTGTACGCAACCGATCGCGCGAAATTCCGCATGCCCTTCACCGATCTGGCGCTTGTGCCGGAAGCTGCTTCTTCGCTTCTGGCGCCGCAACGGTTCGGCATGGCGAAAGCCAGCGAATATGTGCTGCTCGGCGAGCCGTTCGATGCGGCCGAAGCCGAGCGGCTGGGTCTCGTCAACAAGATCGTCGCGCCGGACGCGCTCACGCAGACCGCGCTCGAGGCGGCGCGCAAGCTCGCGGCAAAGCCCGCAGGCGCGCTGCGCGCCTCGCGGCGTCTTATGCGCGGCGAGCGCAAGGATATCGAGGCGGCGATGGCGCGCGAAACGGAGGCTTTCGCCGCCGCGTTGCGCTCGGAAGAGGCCAAGGCGGCCTTCACGGCCTTTCTGGCGAAAAGCAAAGGCTGACTGGCCGGCGTTTCGACGCCGTCAGGCTGCGGAGAAGATGCGATTGACGCGCGCCTGATCGTCGGCGCCGGGCTGCACATGCCCGAAATTGACCATCTGCGCCGCCATCGGCAGAACGCGGCGCACCTTTTCGGCGGCCGTTTCGCAGACCTGGGCAAGGCGCTTTTCGTCGTCATGCTCGGCGACGGCGCAAGCAACCTCCGCCACCGCGCGCAGGGCGCTTTCGGCCAGATCGACCACCACCTGCTCGAAGCGGGCGCGGAACTGCGGGTCGAGCTGCGCATAGGCTTCCAGCGCCTTGTCGCGGCCGTCGAACTGCGATTGCATGAAATAAGCGCCGTAGCTCGCCGGGCGCCAGGCGAGAATGTCGTCGAAAAGCTCCGGCACGGCCGGCAGATTCTCGATGAGCATCAGAATCTCGTTGTAGACGTTGAGAAAGTCGTTCGCCAAACCCGAGTTGGGATTAACCAATGCGGAAGCACGCTCCCCGAGCGTTTCGGCGGGGTGGGCATTCGCGCTGTCTTCGTGAGGGAGCATGAGCGCCGTCTTTATCTGTGGTATGCTATCGTTAGGCGATAATTGATAACAAGTCCTTTCCGTTACACGCCGTTTTCGGGAGCAGCACCCCTTCATGTGCGGGCGATACGCCATCACTTCTTCGCCAGAGACGATGCGCCGCCATTTCGGATACGGCGAGCAACCGAACTTTCCGCCCCGCTACAATGTCGCGCCCACACAGCCCGTTCCCATCGTCGTGAGCGGCCGCGAGGGTCCGCGCGATCGGCATTTCATGCTGGCGCGCTGGGGTTTTCTGCCAGGCTTTGCAAAAGACCCGAAGGAATTTCCGCTGATCGTGAACGCGCGCGCCGAGACGCTGACGGAAAAGCCGAGCTATCGCGCGGCCGTGCGGCGGCGGCGTTGTCTGTTCGTCGCGGACGGCTGGTACGAGTGGCGACGCGAGCGCGGCTATGCCGGCAAGATGGTTAAGAGACCGTTTCTTTTTCGCGCCGTCGATGGCGCGCCGCTCGCCCTGGCGGGCCTTTGGGAAACATGGATGGACGCCTCGGGCAGCGAGATCGACACGGCCTGCATCGTCACGACGCTCGCGAATGGCGCGCTTGCGGCCGTGCACGAACGCGCGCCGGCGCTGATCGCGCCCGAAGATTTCGACATCTGGCTCGATCACGCCGGCGAAGACCCAGCGCGGGCGCTCAAACTGCTGCGCCCAGCTCCCGACGACGCCATCGGCTTTGTCGAAGTTTCCTCAGCCGTGAATTCCTACCAGAATGACGGGCCTGAGATTCAGACCCCCGTCTCGCTGCTTTGAAAGCGCCATGCCCATCAACGCCGACATCATTGGAACTCTGGCCGCAACGCTGACGACGCTCTGCTGGGCGCCGCAGGCGTTGCGCATCCTGCGCACGCGCGACACCAAGGCGATTTCGCTCGTCACGCAAAGCGCCTTTGCTGGCGGCGTCGCCCTTTGGCTCATCTATGGGCTGATGATCGGCTCGGCGCCCGTCATCGTCGCCAACGCCGTAACCTTCGTGCTCGTCAGCGCCATCGTGGCGATGAAAATCCGCTTCGGGTGAAGGCCGCGCTAACGCGACAGCAGGCTGCGACGTGGCTTGCTCTTGCGCGCGCGGTTGAACACGCCGACGCATTCCAGATGCGCCGAGGCGCGGAACTGATCGACCGGCGTTGCGCTTTCAAGCGCAAAGCCGCCTTCGATCAAAATCTTTGCATCGCGCGCAAATGTCTGTGGATTGCAGGACACGCCGACGACGCGCGCGACATCGCTTGCAGCGATCTGGCGCGCCTGTTCGGGCGCGCCGGCGCGCGGGGGATCGAACACGACACAGTCGAATGGCTGCAATTCGGCGGCGCTGAGCGGGCGGCGGAACAGATCGCGCGTCTGCGTCGCAATCCGCTTCAGGCCCGCCGCGTGATGAGCGGCCCTGGCGAGCGCAGCCAACGCCGCGCCGTCCATTTCGACAGCGTCGACCTCCGCATGTTCGGCAAGGCGCAATGCGAATGTGCCGACGCCGGCGAAAAGATCGGCGACCCTGCGCGCGCCGCGCGCCGCTTCGCATACAAGGCGCGTCAGCGCCTCTTCTCCCGCCGCGGTCGCCTGCAGGAACGCGCCGGGCGGAGGCGCGACACGGGCGGCGCCCATGACGAGAAACGGCTGGCGAACTTCGATGAGCGCGACGCCGTGGTTGGAAATGCGCGCAAGATCGCTGTCCTGCGCCAGCGCGATCAAAGCCTGCCGTTCGGCGAATTCGAGCCGGCCAGCGCCGCGGATGTCGACGTCGAGACCGGCTTGCGTTGCAACTGCGGCGATGTCCAGCGGCTTGTCGAGCGCGCGCAGCGCGTCTGCAATCGCGCGCGCTGCGGCCAGCGCCGGCCGGAGCGCAGGCGCAAGCAAGGGGCATGCGTCGATTTCCACAAGATCATGCGCGCGCGCCTGCATGAAGCCCACGCGGGCGCGTCCGCGCGCATCGTAGCGCGCATGAAAAACGGCGCGTCGGCGCCCAAGGCCATGCGCGTCGACGAGTGGGCGCACATCGGCCGCAACGCCAGCATTCGCCAGCGCGGCCTCGAGCAAGCCGCGCTTCCAGGCGTCATAGGCGCCCGCGCGCAGACCCTGCACGGCGCAGCCGCCGCAAATCGTGTAATGAGCGCAAAATGGCGGAATGCGATCCTGCGAGGGCCGCAGCACCTCGACCAGTTTGCCTCGCTCGCCGTCGACTTCCGCGAGAATTTCATCGCCGGGCAGCGCGTAAGGCGTGAAAACGACGCCGTGCGCCGATTGGGCGACGCCTTCGCCACGCGCGCCAAGCTTTTCGATTTTCAGTTTCGCATTGAGATCGATCATCGGCGCGCCGCGATCAGAAATTCGCGATTGCCGTCGCCGCCCTCGATGGGAGACGGCATGTCGCCAATGAGGCTCCAGCCGCAGCGCGCGACCGCTTCCGCAGCATCGGCCAACACGGCGGCGTGGATTTTTTCATCGCGCACGACGCCTTTCCTGACGTGTTCGCGCCCCGCTTCGAATTGCGGTTTGACCAACGCCACGAGTTCGGCTTCGGGCGCTGCGAGCGCCAGAACATGCGGCAGAACGAGACGCAACGGAATGAAACTCACATCCACGACGATGAATTGCGGCGCGCCGCGCAGGGATGCAGCAACAGCGTCGGCCGTCAGCTTGCGGGCGTCCGTCTGTTCAAGGCTGACGACGCGCGGATCGCCGGCGATCCTTTCGTGCAATTGTCCGTGGCCGACATCCACAGCCAGCACACGCTGCGCGCCGGCCGTCAGCAGCACATGCGTGAAGCCGCCCGTCGAAGCGCCGATGTCGAGACAGCGTTTGTCGCGCGGGTCGAGCGCGAAAGCGTCCAATGCGGCGGCCAGTTTCACGCCGCCGCGCGACACCCATTCATAGGGCGCGCGCGCATCGATTGAAGCCTCGGGCGCAATGGGCTCGGAAGGTTTGACGACGATGCGGCCTGCGACGCGGACAAGGCCTGCCTCGATCGCCTCGCGCGCCTTGGCGCGGCTCGGAAAAAAACCGCGCTCGACCAGCGCGACGTCGGCGCGCGCGGCGCGCGCGTTCACGCGATCAGCGCCTGCGCTGCGCCGCGTTCGTCGCCGAGGGCCAGCAGCGCCTTGGCGACGATGCCCCTGGCGTCGAGGCCGGCGGCTGCATACATTTTTTCCGGTTTGTCGTGATCCTGATAGGCGTCGGGCAGCGTCATGGAGCGCACTTTCAGGCCGCGATCGAGCATGCCGTCCTCGGCGAGTTGATGCAGGACATAGGCGCCGAAACCGCCGCGCGAACCTTCCTCGACCGTGATGAGCACTTCGTGATTGGCGGCCAGACGGCGCACCAGTCCGATGTCGAGCGGTTTGGCGAAACGCGCGTCCGCGACCGTCGTCGAAAAGCCGCGCTGCTCCAGGTCTTCGGCCGCATGCAGCGCCTCGGCAAGGCGCGTGCCGAGCGACAGGATGGCGATTTTCGAGCCCTGCCGCACGATGCGACCCTTGCCGATTTCCAGAATTTCGCCGCGCGCAGGCATTTCGCAGCCGACGCCCTCGCCGCGCGGATAACGGAAGGCGATGGGGCCTTCATCATAGGCGACGGCGGTGGCGACCATATGCACGAGTTCGGCTTCGTCGGAGGCGGCCATCACCACCATATTCGGCAGGCAGCCGAGATAGGCGATATCGAAGGCGCCCGCATGCGTCGGCCCGTCGGCGCCGACGAGGCCGGCGCGATCCATTGCAAAACGCACCGGCAGCTTCTGCAGGTCGACATCGTGGGCGACCTGGTCGTAACCGCGTTGCAGGAACGTCGAATAAATCGCGCAGAACGGCTTGTAGCCTTCCGCCGCAAGGCCGGCGGCGAAGGTGACAGCGTGCTGTTCGGCAATGCCGACATCGAATGTGCGGGCCGGGAAACGCTTGCCGAAAATGTCGAGTCCTGTACCCGAGGGCATCGCCGCCGTGATGGCCACGATGCGGTCGTCCTGCTCGGCCTCCTGAATGAGGCTGTCGGCAAAAACGCGCGTGTAGGACGGCGCATTGGCCTTGGGCTTGGCCTGCGCGCCAGTGACGACATCGAAGGTCGTGACGCCGTGATACTTGTCCGCAGAAGCTTCCGCAGGCGCGTAACCCTTGCCTTTTTGCGTGACGACATGGACGAGCACAGGCCCGCTCGGCATATCGCGCACGTTTTTCAGCACAGGCAGCAGATGGTCGAGATTGTGGCCGTCGATCGGGCCGACGTAATAAAAGCCCATTTCCTCGAACAGCGTGCCGCCGGTGACGAAACCGCGGCCGTATTCCTCGGCGCGCTTGGCGCGCTCGTAAAGCGGCTTGGGCAGGTGGCTGGCGATCTGCTTCACCGTCTGGCGCAGCGAGGCGTAGCTGCCCGAGGCCAGACGCGCGAGATAGGCCGACATGGCGCCGACCGGCGGGGCGATCGACATGTCGTTGTCGTTGAGGATGACGATGAGGCGCGACTTGAGCGCGCCGGCGTTGTTCATGGCTTCATAGGCCATGCCCGCCGACATCGAGCCGTCGCCGATCACCGCGACGACATTATTGTTTTCCGCGCCGAGATCGCGCGCCACGGCCATGCCGAGCGCGGCGGAAATCGATGTCGAGGAATGGGCGGCGCCAAATGCGTCGTAATCGCTCTCGGCGCGCTTGGTGAAGCCCGAAAGGCCTCCGCCCATGCGCAGGGTGCGGATGCGATCGCGCCGGCCGGTCAGGATCTTGTGCGGATAGGCCTGATGGCCGACGTCCCAGATAATCTTGTCGCGCGGCGTGTCGAAAACGTGATGCAGCGCGACCGTCAGTTCGACGACGCCGAGACCTGCCCCCAGATGGCCGCCGGTGACCGAAACCGCGTCAATGGTTTCCGTGCGCAATTCGTCCGCGACCTGACGCAGATCGCTTTCGGGCAGTTGGCGAAGATCGGCCGGAACCTTGATCCGGTCGAGAAGGGGGGTTTTGCTCGTCACGCCGTCAATCTCTGGAGCGGGTGGAACCCGCCGTATTTGTTTCGATTTGCATGTATACCAAGGGTTCCCGCGCGGCAAATGCCGAAAGCCTGGCCAGCGCGCGGATTTGAGTCTGCGCCCTGCCCGCTCGTCGGCGCCGACGCGCGCCTTGCCCTGCGGAACCGGCGCGTTACACTTGCCCCTCACACAGGAGGGGTCCACATGACAACGCCGCTTTCGCCATCAGCCGGGTTGCATAATCTTGGCGACGCCATTCGCCAGTTGCGGGCCCGTTGGGGCTGGTTTGTCGCCTATGGCGCGCTGTGCGCTATTATGGGATTGATAACATTGCTTTATCTGGTCGTGCAGGGCACGATCGCCTCTGTTTTCATGATCGGCCTGGCGATGATTCTGGCGGGCGGCTCGGAAATCGTGATCGGCTTCAGGGCCAAAAGCTGGGGCTGGCTCATGCTCTGGGTCCTGGCCGGCCTACTCTATATCGTGGCCGGCGCGCTGGCGCTGGCGCAACCTCTGCTTGCGGCGGCCGGATTCACGCTGTTTCTGGGCGCGGCCATGCTGGCGACGGGCGTCATGCGCGTTGTGGCCGCTTTCCGGATGGAACCCGGCTCCAAGGCCATGCTGGCGCTGTCTGGCCTCATCACCATCGCGCTTGGCGGATTGATCCTGTCCGGCTGGCCGGCGACGAGCCTGTTCGTTCTGGGCACGTTCCTGGGGATCGACCTTTTGTTCTACGGCCTGACCTGGATCGGTTTCGGACTGCGCCTGAAAAGCCATAACCACCATCCGGTTGACCACGGCCAGCACGAGCCCGAGCATCTGGAGCCAGACCATTAAGGCGGACGTTGCGCCGCATTGATCGACGATAATTCTTTCTGCAATAAAGCGCCGCGCGACAGGAGCGCGGCGCTCTCACTTTCAGAGGACTGCAAGCATGGCGAAATGGGTCTACACCTTCGGCGACGGCAAGGCCGAAGGCGAGAGCGGCTTGAAGAACCTGCTGGGCGGCAAGGGCGCCAATCTGGCGGAAATGTCGAACCTCGGCCTGCCCGTCCCGCCCGGTTTCACAATCACGACGGAAGTCTGCACCTATTTCTATGCGCATGAACGCCAGTATCCGGCGGAACTTTCCGCGCAGGTGGACGCGGCTCTCGCCCATGTCGGCAAGCTGACGGGCCGCGCATTCGGCGATACGCGCAATCCGCTGCTGGTTTCGGTGCGCTCGGGCGCGCGCGCATCCATGCCGGGCATGATGGACACGGTGCTAAACCTCGGCCTCAACGATGCGACCGTGCCCGCGCTCGCCAGCGGCGCCGGCGACGAGCGTTTCGCCTTCGATTCCTATCGCCGCTTCATCCAGATGTATTCGAACGTGGTGCTCGACATCGACCATCACAATTTCGAGGACGCGCTGGAGTTCTACAAGGAGTCGAAAGGCCTTTCGCTCGACACCGAGCTTTCCGCCGACGACTGGCGCAAGGTGATCGCGCAATACAAGGAGATCGTGCAGCGCGAGAGCGGCAAGCCGTTCCCGCAGGATCCGCGCGAGCAATTGTGGGGCGCGATCGGCGCGGTGTTCTCCTCATGGATGAACCAGCGCGCAATCACCTATCGCCGCCTGCACGACATTCCCGAAAGCTGGGGCACGGCCGTCAACGTGCAGGCCATGGTGTTCGGCAATATGGGCGAGACATCGGCGACAGGCGTCGCCTTCACGCGCAATCCCTCGACCGGCGAGAAGGAGCTTTACGGCGAATTCCTCATCAATGCGCAGGGCGAGGACGTAGTGGCCGGCATCCGTACGCCGCAGAACATCACGGAAGTCGCGCGCATCGCGGCGGGCTCCGAAAAAGCCTCGATGGAGACGGCGCTGCCGGAGGTGTTCGGCGAATTCGTGCGCATCACGCATTTGCTCGAAAAGCACTACCGCGACATGCAGGACATGGAATTCACCGTCGAGCGCGGCAAGTTGTGGATGCTGCAGACGCGCAACGGCAAGCGAACCGCCAAGGCTGCGCTGCGCATCGCGATCGAGATGGCGCATGAAGGCCTGATTTCCCGACAGGACGCGATCGGCCGCGTCGATCCGCTCTCGCTCGATCAGTTGCTGCATCCCACCATCGACCCGAAGGCCGAGCGCAAGGTCGTCGGATCGGGCCTGCCCGCCTCGCCGGGCGCGGCTTGCGGCGAGATCGTGTTCAATTCGGACGAAGCCGAAACGCTGAAGGCGGCAGGCCACAAGGTCATTCTCGTGCGCGTCGAGACAAGCCCGGAAGACATTCACGGCATGCACGCCGCCGAAGGCATTCTGACGACGCGCGGCGGCATGACATCGCATGCGGCGGTCGTTGCGCGCGGGATGGGCAAGCCCTGCGTTTCGGGGGCAGGCTCTTTGCGCGTCGATTACGCCGCCGGAACGCTGCGCGCTGGCGCGCGCACATTCAAGAAGGGCGAGACAATCACCATCGACGGCTCGACCGGACAGGTGATGGACGGCGCTGTGAAGATGCTCGAGCCCGAGCTGTCCGGCGATTTCGCCACGCTGATGAGCTGGGCCGACGGCGCGCGCCGCCTGAAGGTGCGCACAAACGCCGACACGCCGAACGATGCGCGCATTGCGCGGCAGTTCGGCGCAGAAGGCATCGGCCTTTGCCGCACGGAGCATATGTTCTTCGATGAAGAACGCATCATCGCCGTGCGCGAGATGATCCTGGCGGACGACGAAAAGGGCCGGCGCGCGGCGCTCGCCAAAATCCTGCCGATGCAGCGCGGCGATTTCGCGGCGCTGTTCGAAATCATGTCGGGCCTGCCGGTCACTATCCGTCTGCTCGATCCGCCGTTGCATGAATTCCTGCCGCATACGGACGCCGAAATCGCCGAAGTCGCCAAAGCGATGGGCGCCGATGCGGGCCGGCTGAAGGCGCGCGCGGAAGAATTGTCGGAGTTCAATCCTATGCTCGGGTTCCGCGGCGTGCGCATCGCCGTCGCCTATCCGGAGATCGCCGAAATGCAGGCGCGCGCGATTTTCGAGGGCGCCGTCGCGGCCAGCAGGAAAACCGGCAAGCCCGTCCATGCCGAAGTGATGATCCCGCTTGTCATGACGCGGCCGGAATTCGACCTCATCAAGGCGCGCATCGTCGCGATGGCGGAAGCGGTGGCGAAAGAGACGGGCGTCGTCACGCCCTACACGGTCGGCACGATGATCGAATTGCCGCGCGCCGCCCTGCGCGCTGGCGAGATTGCGCAGAGCGCCGAATTCTTTTCCTTCGGCACGAATGATCTGACGCAGACGACGCTCGGCATTTCGCGCGACGACGCCGGTTCGTTCCTGGGCGCATACACCGCCAAGGGCATTCTGCCGAACGATCCGTTCGTGACCATCGATCAGGACGGCGTCGGCGAGCTGGTGCAGATCGCCGCCGAACGCGGCCGCAAGACGCGGCCCTCGATCAAGCTCGGCATTTGCGGCGAACATGGCGGCGATCCCGCCTCGATCGCCTTCTGCGAAAAGATCGGGCTCGACTATGTGTCCTGCTCGCCCTACCGCGTGCCGATCGCGCGCCTTGCGGCGGCGCAGGCCGCGCTCGGCAAGAAGGCGGCGGGAGAGGCGTAAGCGATGAAGCGTGTTGTGGCCCTTCTTGGCGTCCTCATCGCCGCCTGGGTGGGCTACGCCGCTTATGCGCTCAATCAATTTGCAGACGGCGTGCGCAACGGCGATGCGCCGCAAATCGCCGCGCATGTCGATTTCCCGGCTGTGCGCGCCTCGCTGAAAGAACAGGCGAACGCTGCGCTTCTCGCCAATGTCTCGCGGCCGGGCGGCGATCTCGGCGGGCGGATCGCGGCCGGTCTTGCCGCAGCGCTCGGCCCCGGCGTGGTCAACAATCTCGTCGACACGCTCGTCACGCCCGCGGGGTTCTCGGAGCTGATGCAGCGCGACGGCGCGGGCGGCGCGCCGGCGGCGCCCGGCGAGAAAATCCGCGCCGACGGATTTTTGCGCTACGCTTCCATCGTCAGCCCGACGCAAATCAGGATTTCGGATGGCAAGAAGCCGCCGCTGCTGTTCAGCTTCACCGGCGGAACGTGGAAGCTGACGGGCGTCGAACTGCCGCCCGATCTGATCAAACAAATGCTTGCGCGATAATGTCGGCCTTCCCCACCCTTTCGACGCTCCGCGTGGGCGGCAAGCGCGCGCTTGCGGAGGCGCTCGCGCTGATCGAGACGGCGCGCGGCGGCGAGGCGCTCGCCGCGCTGCTCGACGCCGCCGCCGCCGATCCGCGCGCGCATGTCGCGGGGCTGACGGGACCGCCGGGCGTCGGCAAATCGACGCTGACCAATGCGCTGATCCGCGACTGGCGCGCAGATGGGCAAAGCGTCGGCGTCATCGCGGTCGATCCGTCCTCGCGCGCGACGGGCGGCGCGCTGCTCGGCGACCGCGCGCGGCTGGCGACCGACCCGAACGACAAACAGATTTTCGTGCGCTCGATGGCGGCGCGCGACCGGCTTGGCGGCCTTTCCGACGACACCGTGGCCGCCGTTGCCTTGATGCGCGCGCTGTTTGACCGCGTGCTGGTGGAGAGCGTCGGCATCGGCCAGTCGGAAGCCGATATTTCCTTCGCCGCCGACACGATCATTCTCTGCGTGCAGCCAGGTTCGGGCGACAGTCTGCAATTCATGAAAGCGGGCGTGATGGAATTGCCCGACATTGTCGTCGTCACCAAGGCCGATGTCGGCGATGCGGCGCGCCGCGCGCAATCCGAGGTCGAGGGCGCGCTGACGCTTTTTGCGCGCGAAGATCGCTGGACGCCGCCGGTGGTGCTGGTTTCCTCCACCACCGGCGCCGGCCTGCCCGCCTTGCATGCAGCGCTTGCGGGCCATCGCGCCCATCTGGGCGAAGATCTGCTGCGCCGGCGCCGCGCAGCGCAGGAGGACGCCTGGGTCAACGAAGCGATCCGCGCGCGCTTTGGAACCGAAGGACTGCGCGCTGCGCGCGCGATGGCGCAGGCGGGCGGGCCTTTCGCGCGCGAACGCGCCGTCGCCGCGCGCCTTGCCGCAGCGCTGGGCGCGAGACAGGACGGCGCATCATGAATTTCGCCGCGCTGCCGGTTTTTTTCGCCGTCTACCTGCTGGCGCTGGCCTCGCCCGGCCCCGGCAACGCCGCCGTCATCGCGCGCGCCCTGCGCGGCGGTTTCGCGCAGACAGCGCCTTTCATCGCCGGCATCTATTTCGGCGATCTCATATGGATGGCGCTCGCCGCCTTCGGGCTTGCGGCGCTTGCCGAGCGCTTTGCAGAAGTCTTCATGCTGGTGCGCATCGCAGGCGCGCTCTACCTGCTCTATCTGGCGTTCAGGCTGTGGACCGCGCCGGCCGAAATACATGTCGAAGGCGTTGCGCGCGAGACGCCTCTGCGCAGCCTGCTCGGCGGCCTGTCGCTCACGCTCGGCAATCCAAAAGCCATGGCGTTTTTTGTCGCGATTGCGCCGGGCCTGATCGATGCGGGCCACGCCAGCGCCACGCAATTTCTCATTCTTGCCGGCGTCATGGCGTTCGGCGTCGCGCTCGCGATGGGCGCCTATGCGGCCATCGCGGCAAGAGCCGGCGCCTTTGTCACGCGGCCCGCGCAATTGCGCTTCATGAACCGCGCAGCCGCCTGCGGCATGGCCGGCGCGGCGGTCGCCATTCTGGCGCGCAAATAAAGCCGCTCAGCTCGCCCTTAAATGCGGCGCGATGTCCGCCAGCTCGCCGCGGATGCGATCCTCGCGCGTTTGCGCGATATCGAACGCGCCGACGAGCGCTGCCAGAAGATCGGTCTGCTGTGTCAGCGAATGGCAGGCCGCCGCCGATTGCTGCACCATCGCCGCATTCTGCTGTGTCGCCTGATCCATCTGGCCGATAGCATCGTTGACCTGATCGAGCGCGAGCGCCTGCTCCTTCGCGCCCTGCGCGATGCGTCCGGCGAAAATGTTGATTTCGCCCGCTTGCGCGAGAATCGTCTGCAGCGCCGCGCCCGCCTGCTCGACAAGCGCGACGCCGTCTTTCACCTGCGATCCGGAAGCGGCGATAAGACCGCGGATTTCGCGCGCAGCCTCGCCGCTGCGCTGGGCGAGCGCGCGCACTTCGGAGGCGACGACGGCAAACCCGCGCCCCGCCTCGCCCGCGCGCGCGGCCTCGACGCCTGCGTTCAGCGCGAGCAGATTGGTCTGGAATGCAATCTCGTCGATCACGCCGACAATCTGGCCGATGCGGGCCGACGATTGCGCGATCGTCTCCATCGCGGTCACGGCGTCGCGCACGATTGTTTCGCTGCGTCGCGCGCCGGCGTCGGCAGAGGCCGCGACCTGCGAAGCGGATGCTGCGTCTTCGGCCGCCTTGCGCGCGGCCTGGGTGATTTCGCCCAGCGCGGCGGCGGTTTCCTCGATCGAGGCGGCCTGCGTTTCCGTGCGGCGCGACAGGTCGTCGGATGCGCGCGCAATTTCGTCGGCGCCGTTGTGAATTGCGTCGGCCGCTAAAGAAACCTTGCGCATCGCCTGCGCCAAGGCGGCGACGGCGATATTGAAGTCGTTGCGCAATTGCCCGTAAGCGGGCGGAATGTCATCGGCAACGCTGGCCTTGAGATCCTTGGCGGCCAGTCGGGACAAGGCTGCGCCGATCGATGCGACGACTGTTGCGCGTTCGCGGTCGATTGCGGCGCGCTCGTCCTGCGCAGCGCGGGCGCGATCGGCTTCCAGCGTCGCCGCATGATTGCGCGCAGCGTCTTCGAGCCGGATTTTTTCGAGCGCCTGCGTGCGGAACACAAGCATGGCGCGCGCCATGTCGCCGATTTCGGTGCGCAGCGTCGTATAGGGCGGCTCCCTCGCCAGATCGCCGGCGGCGAGCGCCTTCATAGAGCGCGTCAGCCGCTCCAGCGGCGCGCGCACCGCGATCGCCGAGCCGAACGCCAGAACCGCGCCGAGCGCCAGACTGCCGAGCGCGGCGGCGCCGATCATGATGCGGGCGATGTGCGAGGCCTGGCGCGCGGCAAGGCCTCGATCGTGCGCGACATCGGCGAATGCTGCGGACAATGCGCCGGCGCGCGCGACAATCGCCTTTTCCGTCTTGATCGTCTCCTCGACCGTCGCCTTGCCCTCGTCGGTCACATGTCCATTGGCGCCAAAGGCGCGCAATTGCTCGATCAGCGCGCGGAAATCGTCGGCGTCGGCGGTCAATTGCTCCACCTGCGCGCGTCGGGCCTGATCGCGCGTCGTCTTGTGCAGGTCGGCGAATTTGTCCTGCGCCGTGGCGAGCGATCGATCGGCGTCGACAAAGGACGTTTCCTCGCCGCGCGCGATGGCGCGCCACATGTCGGCGCGCGCCGTCTCGATTTCGCTGACGGCGCTCTTGAGCACATTGTTGTTGGCGTTGGCGCGAACGACATTTTCGAGCGCGCGATCCGAATCCGCGATCGTCCAGCTCGCGAGTGCGGAAATGCCGAGCAGCAACGCCATCAGCGTCGAAAATCCGAGCGCCAGCTTGCGCACGACGGTGTAGCGATCGAAAAATGCATTGAGTTTTCGGAGCATGGCGCGCTGTGGTCCCGGGGCCCCCCGGGCCGTCCTGGCGCAACCTGCCACAGTGCGGCTTGCGCGACGCTGGCTCGCCTTGCCCGGCGCGCTGCGGTAGGATCGCGCCATGGCCGCCATGGACGATCTCACGCGCGAGGGTCTCGCCGCAGCGCTCGCGTTTCAGTCGAACGCGGGCGTCGATCTTGCGCTGGACGATGCGCCGCACGACCGCTTTGCCGAATTCGCGCGGCCGGAGCCGGCGCGCCCGCAGCCGCGCGCGGCTTTTCCCGCGCCAACGAACGGGGAACCGCCGACGCATGTCGCTCCTGCGCCCGTGAGCAAGGCGCCGGCGCGCGCGCCCAACGCCGCGCTGGCGGCCGATATTGCGGCGGTGGCGGCTTCCGCGCAGGCGCAGGCTGCCCAAGCGCGCGATTTCGAAGATTTGCGCGCGCGGCTCGAGGCCTTCGACGGATGCGCATTGAAAAACACGGCCACGCAACTCGTGTTCGAGGATGGGGCGCGCGGCGCCCAGGTGATGTTTGTTGGCGAGGCGCCGGGCGCAGAGGAAGATCGCGAAGGCCGGCCCTTCGTGGGGCGGGCCGGGCAATTGCTCGACCGCATGCTGGCCTCGATCGGGCTCGACCGCAGCCTCGTCTATATCGCCAACATCGTGCCCTGGCGCCCGCCGGGGAATCGCACGCCGACGCCGCAGGAAGCGGTGGCCTGCCTGCCCTTCATCAAACGGCAGATCGAGCTTTGCGCGCCCGAAATCCTGATCTGCCTCGGCGCGCCCTCGATGCAGGCGCTGCTGCCCGTGAAGGACGGCATTCTCAAATCACGCGGAAAATGGCTGCAAGTCCCGATTGGCGCGCGCGAGGTTCCCGCCATGGCGATGCTGCATCCGGCCTATCTGCTGCGCCAGCCCCTGCAAAAGAGGCTCGCCTGGCGCGATTTGCGGGCGCTGAAGCGCGTTCTGGACGGCGAAAGGCCCAGAATGCATGATGCGCCTTGAATGGGCGCGCCGGAAGCAATAGCTCTTTGGGCGCCGCGAAGGCAGACGAGATCAAGAGGCGATCCATGCGCTGGGAAGACGCACGACGTTCAGACAATATCGAAGATCGCCGCGGCGACGACCAATATGCGGATGCCGGCGGCGGCGGCATGATGGTGGGCGGCGGCGGCCTGGGCATCGGCACGATGATCATCCTGGGCCTGATCGCATACTTCCTGGGGATCAACCCCAGCATCCTGATCGGCGGCGCCGAGATGGTGAACAATGCGCGCGGCGGCGGGCAGGTCGTGCAGCAGCAGGCGCAGGCTCCCCAGCGCGACATGGCCGCGCCGAAGGATCAGGTCGGGCAATTCGTCGCCGCCATTCTCGGCGAGAACGAGGATGTGTGGAGCGAAGTCCTGCCCAAGCAGAAGGGCATCAAGTTCAAGCCTTCGCCCATCGTGATGTTCAATGGCGCGACCGCCTCGGCGTGCGGCACGGCGCAATCGGCGATGGGGCCGTTCTACTGCCCGCTGGACAAGAAAATCTATCTGGACACGAGCTTCTTTCAGGATATGCAGCGGCGCTTTGGCGGCGGCGGCGACTTTGCCTACGCCTACGTGATCTCTCATGAAATGGGCCACCACATTCAAGACCAGCTCGGTCTTCTGCCCAAGGTGCAGGAAGCCGAGCAAAACGCCTCCTCCAAGGCGGAAGCCAACGCCCTCTCGGTGCGAGTCGAGCTGATGGCCGACTGCCTTGCCGGCGTGTGGGCGGCCAACGCCAACCAGAAATGGAACAATATCGATCAGAACGACGTGCAGAAGGCGATCAATACGGCGCAGGCGATTGGCGACGACCGGTTGCAACAGGCCTCGCGCGGCTACGTCGTGCCGGATGCGTTCACGCATGGCTCGTCACAGCAGCGCGTGACGTGGTTCATGCAGGGCATGAAATCGGGCCAGATCGACGGCTGCAACACATTCGCCAAACAGTAGCGGCGGCGCTCACACAACAAGACGCGCGCGCGTCCGGAAGGATGGCGCGCGTTTTCGTCTGGCGAGCGCGGCGAGATCGTTGCTCGCAAAATCGGCCCGCGCCGCCGCCAGACCGACGATGACCGCGCGGCCGGGAAAAAGCCGTTCGAACGGCGTTTGCGGCGCCCGGCGCAAAGCGGCCGCGTCCGACACTTCCTCCAGCTCTTCGACAAAGCCGGCGTTCGGCGCATAGCCGGCGTGAATGGCCAGCACGCGCGCATTGCGCGCCCCGCCAAGCGCGCGCGCAAAGCCTGCGGCCGCATCGGCCTCGCTCACCAGCGCGCACCCCGCCGCATCGGCAACCGGCCGCAAATCCTCGCCCGGCGCGCCGATGATCTGGACATCGCGAACGAGGTCGGCGACTGCGGCCGAAACCAGCGCGGCCAGGGTGCGGGCATAGGCTTCCGGCGCGCGCTGCAAGGGCGCGCTCAGGCGGATCGGCGGCAGGATGAGGGCTGAAAACATGGCGCGCTGTGTATCACCCTCGCGCCCCTGCAGCGCGCCTCAAAGGCAGGCGCCGGATTTTGGAGCGGAGCCCCTTGACTCCAGTCCTATTCGTTCTATTTTTGTTCTATGTTCTTGTCTTGTTCTCTCGAGATGAGGCGTCGCGGGAACCCGCTCGGGCGTTCGCAGGTTGAACGGGCGTCTCCCGTTGCGTGTGGCTTTTGCGTTGGTTCAGCTTCGGGAGGTTTTCATGGCGTCTTCGGCGGCAATCAAATCGGAAAAAGCGGCGGCGGCTCTCGAAAGCGGCGCGCTCAGCGGTCTTGGCCATCGCGACAGGGGCGAGGGCGGCCTTGCCGCTTATGAACGGCGGCGCGGGCGCGGGGCGCCCAGCAACCGTTCCGGCCGGTTCGAGCGGGAATTCCGCATCGACGCCGATGACGGCTGGGGCTCGCTGGAAGCGCTGCAGAACTTCCGCACCAGCGTGCAGGTCGAGCGCGCGCGCACGATCATCACGCGCAACGAATCCCCCGACATTGCGTTCGATCGTTCGATCAATCCCTACAGGGGATGCGAACATGGCTGCGTCTATTGTTTCGCAAGGCCGACGCACGCCTATATGGGGCTGTCGCCAGGGCTCGACTTCGAGACGAAGCTGTTTGTGAAGGAAGGCGCCGGCGCGCTGCTCGAACGCGAATTGTCGAAGCCTGGCTATGTCGTGAAGCCGATCGCCATCGGCACCAACACCGATCCCTATCAGCCGATCGAGCGCAACCATCGCGCCATGCGCGAAATTCTGGAAGTTCTGTCGGCCTGCAATCATCCCGTCACGATCGTGACCAAATCGGCGCTCGTGCAACGCGACATCGACCTTCTCGCGCCCATGGCCGAAAAAGGGCTGGCGAAGGTCGGCGTTTCGGTGACGACGCTCGACCCCAAACTGGCGCGGCTGATGGAGCCGCGCGCAGCGACGCCGGAGAAAAGACTGGAGACGATCGAGGCCTTGTCGAACGCCGGCATTCCGACCGCGGTGATGGTTGCGCCCGTCATTCCCGCGCTGACCGACGCCGAACTCGAAACCATCCTGACGCGCGGCCATGCGCGCGGCGCGACGAGCGCGGGCTACATCCTGCTGCGCCTTCCCAACGAAGTGCGCGACCTGTTCATCGAATGGCTCGTCGCCCATTACCCCGACAAGGCGCGCCACGTGCTGTCGCTCGTGCGCGACTCGCGCGATGGCAAGCTCTACGATTCAAGCTTTGGAACACGCATGTCGGGAACAGGCCCTTACGCGTACATGATCGGCCGGCGCTTCGATATCGCCGTCGAGCGCCTCGGGTTTCCAAAGGCGCGCGCCAAATTGCGCACCGATCTGTTCAGAGCGCCGCTCGCCGAGGGCGCAAAGCAGCTCGCTCTGTTTTGACGCTGATTGCCGGAGAGATGCGTCTCAGTGCGGCGCCGTTCCGAACCGCGCCGCCAGATAGACGCCCACGATCACGACGAGCGCGAGCGCGGCGAGGATCAGCGGCTTCGGTCCGCCGTTCATGCTGGTTGCGGGGCGCATTGCCGGGGCATGCGGGGCGCTTTTGCCGGCCATGTCGGGGGCGGCGCCGGCCAGCGTCGATTCCGCAAGCATGCGGTAGGTGGCGAAGCGCCGCTGCGTGCTCTCGCCGATGATATAGGCGTCCACTTCGTCGGCATTGGGCTCGCGGCCCTTCGCCTTGCGGAAGTCGGCGTACCAGTCGAGTTCGTTCTGTTTGAAAATCGAATAGGCGACCAGTCCCGTCACATCCTGATCGTTCTGGACGAGCGCCGAAAAGACAGCGGTGCGGCCTGCGTCCTGAATTTCCGGCGCGGGCGAACGGGCGCTATCGATAACGGCGGGCAAGGCGGCGTCGGTGCGCATGGTTTCATCATCGGACATAGGAACTCTCCCCCAAGGCGAGCGCATTCAACGATTGGCCATGTTTAACAGATCGCGCCGCAGGGCTCGCGCGTTTCACGTCAAATGGTTAAAAGCTGTCGGCAGGTTGACCGGGAATTGAGGCGAAAAGGCGCTTGGCCGATTACGCGCACGAGAAGCGAATCATCCGCGCGCTGCGCGCCAAAGGCGCCGATGCGCCGCTGGTCGCCGGCATGGACGAGGTGGGGCGCGGGCCGCTCGCAGGCCCTGTTGCGGCCGCCATCGTCATTCTCGATCTGCGCGCTTTGCCCAAAGGGGTCGACGATTCCAAGAAACTGAGCGCGCAACGCCGCGAAGCCCTGTTCGAGAGCGTCATCGAGAACGCGGTGGCGGTTTCCTTCGGCTTTGCCTCGGCGCGCGAGATCGACGCCATCAATATAAGGCAGGCGACGCATCTGGCGATGCGGCGCGCAGCCCACGGCCTGCATATCCGGCCCCATACGGTGCTGATCGACGGCAATGACGCGCCGTCCGGCCTGCCCTGCGCCTGTCGCACGCTCGTCAAGGGTGACGCGCTGTCGCTGTCGATCGCCGCCGCCTCGATTGTGGCCAAGGTCATGCGCGACCGGATGATGGCGCGGCTGGCCGCGCAATATCCCCATTACGGTTTCGAGCGTCATGCAGGTTATGCGACCGAAGACCATCTGAGCGCGATCGATCGTCACGGCCCCTGCCCGCATCATCGCCTGTCGTTTTCACCGTTTAAACAGGCCGCGCGCTAACGCTTTCTTCATGCGCCCGTGTCAGCGCCTACTAGAATATTGAAATTTGCACATTTTTTCTTAACGGAAGCGTCCAAAAAAGGGACATGACTTTTGTCCTCTGCGAAACCTGAATTTTACCTCGAGGACGCATAGT
>JAGWTA010000046.1 GCA_028869185.1 Hyphomicrobiales bacterium | reverse complement strand
AGAGAGGATTGAACTCTCGACCTCTCCCTTACCAAGGGAGTGCTCTACCACTGAGCTACGGCAGCATGCGAAACAGGACGCGGGCCGGCTTTTGCCATAGCGGGCGCGCAGAAACAAGAACTACGCGCGTATTTCGCGCCCATCCCTGCCGATTCAAACGTCGGCGCCCGCTCTGTGGACAGGCGCGCTGTTTCACGCCCGCGCGGCCTTTGAATTAGCCAACGCGCTGCTTTCCTATTGCCCTTCCCCCCCGACAAATCTAAAGGAGACAGCGGTTTTTGAAGGTTTTGCGGACGCATGGTGGACAAGCAGGAAAAACCTGCCGATCAGGCCAGGTCCGCGCGGCAGGCGCGGCTCAAGACGGCTCTGCGGGACAACCTGCGGCGGCGCAAGGCGGCGAGCGCGCCCAGACCCCCGACGCCGCCGAAGGCCGATTGATGAATTTCGCCCCCCGCGGGCGCGCCGGCGACGGCGGAAGCGAGGCTTGATGGATCGTATTCGTATTGTGGGCGGCGAGCGGCTGAACGGCGTCATCCCGATTTCCGGCGCCAAGAACGCGGCGCTTCCGCTGATGATCGCATCGTTGCTGACGGACGGCACGTTGACGCTCGAAAATCTGCCGCGTCTTGCCGACGTGCAGGCGTTGATGCGCATCCTTGGCAATCACGGCGTCGATTATTCCATCGAGGGCAAGCGTTTCGGACAGTCGGGCGAACAAGGCCGCACGATTCATTTTTCCGCGCGCCAGATCGTCGACACCACGGCCCCCTACGAGCTTGTCTCGAAGATGCGCGCGTCCTTCTGGGTGATTGCGCCGCTCGTCGCCCGCATGGGCGAAGCCAAGGTCTCGCTGCCCGGCGGCTGCGCCATCGGAACGCGCCCGGTCGATTTTCTTTTGATGGCGATGGAGCGGCTCGGCGCAAAAATCGATATCGACGGCGGCTATGCTGTCGCCAAGGCCAAGAACGGTCTGCGCGGCGCCGAAATCGCATTCCCGAAAGTCACGGTCGGCGGCACGCATGTCGCCCTGATGGCGGCGTCGCTGGCGCATGGCTCCAGCGTGCTGCACAATGCCGCGCGTGAACCGGAAATCGTCGACGTCGCGGACTGCCTCGTCAAAATGGGCGCCAAGATCAAGGGCGCGGGAACATCGACCATTGAAATCACGGGCGTGCCGCGCCTGTCGGGCGCGCGCCACGCGGTGTTGCCCGATCGCATCGAAACCGGCACCTACGCAATGGCCGTGGCCATGACCGGCGGCGACGTGACGCTGCAAGGCGCTCGGGCCGATCTCCTGCAATCGGCGCTCGACACCATCGTGCAGACGGGCGCGCAGATCACCGAAACCAATGAAGGCGTGCGGGTCTATCGCAACGGCGGCGCCATTCAGCCGGTCGATGTCACGACCGAGCCGTTTCCCGGTTTCCCGACCGATCTGCAGGCGCAATTGATGGCTTTGACCACCATGGCCGAAGGCGTATCGCGCATCACGGAAACGATTTTCGAGAATCGCTTCATGCATGTGCAGGAGCTGGCGCGCTTTGGCGCTCACATCCGGCTCGATGGCGACAGCGCCATCGTTGAAGGCGTCAAACGTCTCAAGGGCGCGCCGGTGATGGCGACCGATCTGCGCGCGTCGGTTTCGTTGGTCATCGCCGCGCTCGCGGCCGAGGGCGAAACCATCGTCAACCGCGTCTATCATCTCGACCGCGGCTTCGAGCATCTGGAAAACAAGCTCTCGCGCTGCGGCGCGCGGATCGAACGTCTGAGCGTCGGCGACTAACGACGCGCGGGACAGGCCATGACGGAAAAGCACAATCTCGCGCTCGCTATTTTCGACGCGGAAGACCTGGCGATCATCTCCGCTCACGTTCAGGATGCGGCGGTGCGGGTCGGAGATATGGCCTGGCTGCCCGAGCAGCGCCGTTTTGCGATTCTGGCGGACCGTTTTGATCATGGCGCCGCGCTTGGCGGGCGTTGCGAGCGGGTGCGCTGCGGGCTCCATTTCAATCGCGTGCGCGACGTTCGCCAGACCGGCGTTCCCCAGCTCACGCCCGACGTGGTGCTGGAACTGCTCGCCATCGCGTTCACGCAGAGCAACGCGCCCTCCGGATTCATTACCCTTGCTTTCGCCGGCGACGCGATGATCCGTCTGGACGTTGAGTGTATAGAAGGCGCGATGCGCGATCTGGGGCATCGCAAGCCATGCAAGCCGGCGCCTGCCCATCACGGGGCGGATGAAGCGGGACACCATCGGGAGAAGGACGCATGACTTTGCGGCTCGCGGACGCAGACGCCGATTTTGCGGCGCGTTTCGACGCGCTGCTCGCCATGAAGCGCGAAGTTTCCGAAGATGTCGACGCAGCGGTGCGCACAATCATCGACGATGTCTGCGCGCGCGGCGATGAGGCCCTTGTTGATCTGTCGCGCAAGTTCGACCGGCTTGATCTGCGTCAGGCCGGCCTTGCGGTCACACCTGCCGAAATCGGCGCCGCGCGGGCCAGCTGCACGAACGAGCAGCTGGCCGCGCTCGATTTCGCGCATCAGCGCATCGCCGCCTTTCACGAGCGGCAGAAGCCGCAGGATTTGCGCTTTACGGATGATGCGGGCGTTGAACTCGGCTGGCGCTGGAGCGCCGTGGAAGCGGTCGGCCTTTATGTCCCGGGCGGCACGGCGGCCTATCCTTCGTCTGTTTTGATGAACGCCATTCCCGCGAAGGTCGCGGGTGTGCCGCGCATCGTCATGGTTGTTCCGGCGCCGGACGGGTTGCTCTCGCCATTGGTGCTGGCGGCGGCGCACCGCGCGGGCGTCGATGAAATTTATCGCATCGGCGGCGCGCAGGCGGTGGCCGCGCTCGCTTACGGCACACAGACCATTCAACCCGTCGCGAAAATCGTCGGGCCAGGCAATGCCTATGTCGCCGCCGCCAAGCGGCGTGTTTTCGGCAAAGTCGGCATAGACATGATCGCCGGCCCCTCCGAGGTTTTGATCCTCGCCGACAAGACCGCCAATCCGGCCTGGATCGCCGCCGACCTGCTGGCGCAGGCCGAACACGATACAGCCGCGCAATCGATCCTCATCACCGACAGCGCAGCGCTCGCAGACGCCGTCGCAGAGCAGGTGGAGGCGCAATTGCGCGCATTGCCGCGTGAGAAAATCGCACGCGCGAGCTGGAACGATTACGGCGCAATCATCGTTGTCAAACGCCTGGCCGACTCCATCCCGCTCGCCGATCGCATCGCCGCCGAACATCTCGAAATCATAGCGGCGGACGCCGAAAGCCTTGGCGCGCGCGTGCGCAATGCGGGCGCGATCTTCATCGGCGCCCACACGCCCGAAGCAATCGGCGATTATGTCGGCGGCTCGAACCACGTGCTGCCGACCGCGCGCTCGGCGCGCTTTTCGTCAGGTCTCGGCGTGCTCGATTTCATGAAGCGCACGTCGTTGCTCAAATGCGACGCTGCTTCGCTTCGAAAACTTGGTCCGGCGGCGATAACGCTCGGGCATGCAGAAAAACTCGACGCGCACGCGCGTTCCGTCGCTATCCGTATGGAAGACAAAGCATGAGCGAAACGAACCGGCTCGTCGCCATCACGCTCGATGAATCCTCGATTGGACGCGGCACCGCCGACCAGGAGCACGAGCGCGAGATCGCGATCTACGATCTGATCGATGAAAACACGTTTGGCGTTCCAGGCGTCGATCGCGGCCCTTATACGCTGGGCATCGCTTTGCACGACGCCAAGCTCGCGCTGGAAATCAAGACGGAAGGAGGCGACGCCATCGTCGCGCATATCCTGTCGCTGACGCCGTTTCGCAAGATCCTGAAGGATTACTTCCTCGTTTGCGAAAGCTATTACGCCGCCATACGGACGGCGACGCCGGCGCAGATCGAGGCGATCGACATGGGTCGTCGCGGCCTGCACAACGAAGGCGCCAATCTTCTGGCCGAACGGCTGAAGGGCAAGATCGACACGGATATGGACACGGCGCGCCGCCTGTTCACGCTCGTCACCGCGCTGCACTGGAAAGGCTGAGCGTCTTGGCGCGGCCGCAAGCCGTCCTCTTCGCCTGCACGTTCAACGCCGTCCGCTCGCCGATGGCGGAATTCGCCGCGCGCCACTATTTCGGACGCGAGATCTACTTTGCCTCCGCCGGCGTCAAACGCGGCGAACTCGATCCTTTCGCCGTCGCGGCGATGGAAGAAATCGGCATAGACATTTCCAAACACCGGCCGCACACGTTCGAGGATCTCGAAGATTCATCCTTCGATCTCATCGTGACGCTTTCGCCGGAAGCCCACCACCGCGCGCTGGAATTCACGCGCACGCTGGCGTGCGATGTTTCCTATTGGCCGACCTTCGATCCAACGGCCGCCCAGCAGGGCTCGCGCGACCAGATGCTGGAAGGATATCGCACCGTGCGCGATGGCCTCATCCAGCGCACGAAGAAGCTGCTGGCGCCCTGACCCTGCCGCGCCTGGCGCATTTAAAGGCCGCCCGCGCGCAACGCCGCCGCCATGCAAAGGCCGACGATGATGGACAGGATTTCGCTGCGTGAAAACCACATCGACAATCCCGCAGCGCCGACCGCGATCACGCCGACAGGGCCGGCCTTGACGGCGGCCGGCGCGACAACCGCGATGAAAATGGATGCGGGCAGGGCGTCGAGACCGGCCTTCACGCGTCCGGTCATCGGCACGGCGGCCATGAGAAAATAGCCGCCGGCGCGCAGCAGATAGGTCACCAGCGCGGTTGTGGCGATCATCGCCCAGTCGAACGAGGGGTCCGTCATGGCGCGGCTGCCGCAGTCAGGGCGCCCGCAAGCGCGCCCGCAACAATATACCAGCCCCCGGGCAGCCATAGCCATGCGCCAAGCGCCGCCAGCGTTGCCGCCGTGTAAGGCGCAATGCGGCGCGTGCTGCGCAGGAAGGACGTCAGCATGCAGACGAAAACCAGCGGCATGATCAGGTCGAGCCCGTAACGCTCCGGCCTTGCGATCAGCGCGCCGCCGTAAAATCCCGCTGCAGTCGCCATAACCCAAGCCGGATAAAGCACCATCGCGACGCCGAGCGTCACGCCGTAATCGCGCTCGCCTGCCGCAAACCGCCGCGCGCCGACCGCAAAAGAGGGATCGGTCAGAAAGAACAGCGTGGAATAAACGAGCGCGGGATTGAGCCCGCCGATCCAGCGACGAAAGCCGGCGCTCATCAGCAGAAATCGCGCATTGATCGCGGCGGTGGCGCCGGCGCCCGCCGCCAGCGCCGCCCAGCGCCATTGGTTGGACCACAATTCCAGCGTCACCATCTGCGAGGCGCCGGCATAGACCAGCGCGCTTTGCGCAATGGCGACCAGCGCGGGCAGCCCCTTGTGCGCAGCGGCCGCGCCGACGCTGGCGCCGAAGATAAGCGTGCCCGGCGCGAAGGGAATTGCGTCGCGCATGCCTTGGACGACGCCCGCACGGGTCGCCGTCGCGCGTAGAGCGGAAGGATTCGTCATGCTCGATTGTTGCGCAGCTCGTGATTTGCGGCCAGATGGAAACAACAGGAAAGCGCACATGGCCGCATCCCGCAAAACGCAATGGATCGAACGCCCGCTTGGCGCGCTCGGCGCAGCCTTTCTTGCAGCGGAAGCGGGCGCGCATGATCTGGCGCGCGCCGTGCTGGCGGACCGCTATGGCGTTGTGGATGCGGCCATCGACCATGACCGGCGCGGCGCCCCGTTCCTGCCGGGGCGGGCGGACCTCCACATCTCCCTGGCGGCGCGGGGCGGACTGGCCGCATTTGCTTGCGCCCGCGCGCCGGTCGGCGTGGACGTGGAACCTTTGGCCGATTCGTTCGAACCGCCCTGGGGCGTGCTGCACGCGCGCGAGGCCGCGCTTTTGCGCCAGAACCCGGAGCACGCCATGTTTTTGCGGATATGGACCGGCAAGGAAGCCTATCTGAAGGCGCGCGGGCTGGGCCTGCGGCGCGAGCCGGCGGAATTCGCGGCGCTGCCGGGCGCCGCAGAAACGCTGCAGATCGAGGACTGTGGGCGCCTCGTCGCCTGCGAGGGCTTTTCCCGGCGCGACGCCTGCGCAGGCCTCACGGCGGTCTGGACGGCTTTGGCGCTCGTCTAGGCGTTTTTGAGCCAGGCAAGTCTTGCCCCGGGAGTTGAAGGCCCCACATTGACACAGCGCGCGCGCCGTGGCGCATTCGCGCCGCCACGGCTATTTTTCCGCCGTGTGTCTTATGAAATACGGACGAGACGTCCGGTGAACAGGAGCGAAGGATGAGCTTTCTCGGAAACATTATCGGCAAGATTTTCGGCACGACCCCCGCGCATGCCGAAACGATCACGCCGCCGCCCGCCGGAGCGCCCGCTGCGCCTGCCGCCTCCACGTCTGCGCCTGCAGCGCCCGCCGCGGCCCCGGCCAGCGTCGATGTGAACGCGATCATGGAAGGCCTTGCGGCCAAGCATGCTGAAAAGCTGAACTGGAAAACCTCGATCGTCGACCTGCTGAAGTTGCTCGGCCTCGATTCCAGCCTTTCGGCGCGTCAGGAGCTCGCCCGCGAGCTGCATTACACCGGCGACATGCACGACTCTGCCGCCATGAACATCTGGCTGCACAAGGAAGTGCTGCAGAAGATCGCGGCCAACGGCGGCAAGCTGCCGGCGGACCTCAACATCCATCATTAATGAACCGCCGGGGGCGGGCTCAAGGCCTGCTCCCGGTCGCGCAAGTTTTGGGATTTGGTTACAAAAGTGTTGGCGAAAGCGCGCCGTCAAGAGCCAATTCCGGCTTTCAATTCATTGTTCTGCATGGCTTTTTGAAAAAGTGACGTTGCTGGAGCGGCTCACTTTTCGTTAGATTGCGACGGCGTTTGTAAGGGAATTCAAATGGTTTGTTTGTAATCGTTTTGCTCATCCGCGGCGTTTCAAGCCGCGTTGGAGCGCGATTATGAACACCCTGAGTTTCGCCACGAAGATGCGCCGGTTTGGGCGCGACACGGAAGGTTCCGTCGCCGTGATCGCGGCGACGGCATTTCTACCTGTTTTATTGATGACCGGCGTCGCCGTGGATTTCGGCCGCACCAATCAGGCCCGTCAGGAGCTGCAGCAGTCGCTCGACGCAGCGCTTCTGCAGGGCCTCAATAACAAGAGCAATCCGGTTGCAGCCGCGCAGGCGAGCTTCACCAAGCAGACGTCCATGACCAGCCTGCAGAATGCTCAGGCCACGTTTCAGGCGACGCCTGACGGCAAAGGGCTGACGGCCAACGCCACGGCGCAGACAACCCTGATGTTCGGCGGTTTGAGCGGCTCCTCGAACGTGACGATCAAAGCACATTCGGGCGGCGTTTATATCAACGCCTTCACGCCGCAAAATGCGACATTCTCGGTCGGCGGCGCCTCGGGCATGTATTGGAAGCAGGTCGACCTGCACACGGTCGACGCCACCAGCAAAGCCGATACGACAGTCGCCACCTTCTATTACCAGATGACCAATTCGTCGACCTACACCGGCGTGTCTTCCGGCGACGTTGGCAAGCAGATCGACCTCGGCTCAAATTACAACGACGTCTACATGGCGATGACGGTCTACACCGATGGTTGCGGTCCGGGCATGGTTCCCGATCCGCGCAATTCGGGGTCGAGCTTTGCATGTGTCGCGCAGGGTTCGAGCTACACAACGACCCAGAAGCAGTGCACAGGCTCGTACAGAAACCAGACCTGCCAGAACGTCCAGGTCACCGCCTATGCGCCGCAGAAATCTTCCTCCGCCGGTCCCACGACCTACTACACGAATGTGGCCTCGGCGCATCCGCAGCTCTTCATTGGCGTGAAAAACGGCAATCAGGGCGTGACCGAACTGCCTGCGAACCAGAAGCCGGATATCTTCACCTTCATGCCTTGTGGCGGCGGCACGAGCAATAACGTCGGTTACGCGTGGGAAGACACGCCCTATTCGGCGGGCTCGAACTATCCGGGCTACGGCACGTGGACGACGCAGGACTTCATCTTCAATGTTGCGGTCACCTGCAGCAACAACAACCCGAACTATCCGAACAACACCGGCAAGCTCACGAACTGAAATTTGCTGCGCGAAATCGAAAGAGCCGGCCTTCGGGCCGGCTTTTTTGTTGTCGGGGGCTTCGACAGGGGCGGGCCGATTTCGTACAAGAATGACGGGTGAAACTCCGCGGAGACGAAAACGATGGCGCAGCGCATGATGCGTGTGGCAGCCGCACAGATATCGAGCGGTCCCGATGTCGGCGAAAATCTCGCGTCGGCGCTCGCAGCGGTCGAGCGCGCCGCCGCCGCCGGCGCGCAACTGGTGGCCTTGCCGGAAGCGGCGATGTTCTGGTTTGGGGGCCCGCTGGCCCCCATCGCCGAGCCGCTCGACGGGCCTTACGCATCGGCCTTGCGCGCCGCGGCGCGCCGTCTCGGCGTTGTCATCGTCGCCGGCATGTTTGAACCTGCCGCTGACGGGCGCGTGCACAACACGCTGCTCGCCACCGGACCCGGCGTTGAAACATTTTATCGCAAGATTCATCTCTACGACGCGTTTGGCGCGCGCG
Source organism: Hyphomicrobiales bacterium (assembly GCA_028869185.1). Lineage (GTDB taxonomy): Bacteria > Pseudomonadota > Alphaproteobacteria > Rhizobiales > Beijerinckiaceae > JAJXWB01. Next base: position 4,066 of record JAGWTA010000046.1, on the reverse strand, counting down.
AATCCGACACAGTGGCGCCAGGCGATCAGTATGTTCACTTCAATTTCGACGGCGTGAGGATTGGTCTGGCCACCTGTTTCGATTTGCGATTTGCGCGCCAGTTTTCTGCGCTTGCGCACGCGGGCGCGCAATTGATCGTGGCGCCGGCGTCCTGGGGCGAGGGGCCGGGCAAGACGCAGCAATGGGATCTCGTCACCCGGGCCCGCGCCGCCGATTCACAATGCTGGCTGCTCGCCTGCGGGCAGGCCTGGCGGCAGCCGCAAGCGCCTGCGCCGCTGGGGGTGGGCCGCAGCCGCATCGTTGATCCGTTGGGCGAGGTGCGCGCGCAATTGTCGACTGCGCCCGACGTTCTTGTCTATGACGTCGATCTTGAGATGATTGCCGATGTTCGCGCCCGCCTGCCGTTGCTGGACGCGACGCTTTGATCGCACGCGTCCGGTTCAGCGCGTCGCCGTAAACAGATCGATCTGGCAGGGGCTTGCGGAGCGTCGGGGCGGCCGCTCGTTCAATTCGCTCAACTCGGCGCTGAAGCGCGAGACGAGCGCGCGTCCGGTGGTTGGCCAATATTGCAACCGTCGTCCTTCATCGCCGCCCAGATCGGATGCGACGAGGCGCAGCCCCTCATTTTCGAGATACTGGCGCGCGAAAGCCGCGTTCTTTGCGCCAATGTCCGAAAGCGTACGATTGATGCGCCCGCCGCCAAACGCCTTGGCCTCGAGTCTCCGCCTGTCGGCGCCAGCCTTCATCAGATCGTTGATGAGCAATTCCATCAGATGAGCGCCATAGCGCAAGGCGGAATCGGCGCCCGCAGCTTCGCCGGGCAACAAAAAATGATTCATGCCGCCAACGCCGACAACCGGATCGCGCAGGCAAACCGCAACGCAAGAGCCCAGAACCGTGACAAAAGAAGCCATCGGATCGGCTGATACGCCGAATTCGCCTTGCACGACCCGCAACACGCGGTCGGTTCCGGGGGACATGATATCAGTCATGAAAATCCTGCGGTTTCAGAAAAAATCCGGTTCCGGATGATGCGCTTGCGTAGCTTCGCCCCGAAAACGCGCTGCGAGCCGATCCAGCGAAACCGTCTCTATGATCGCCTCGCGCGGCAAGGCCCACTCCGCCGGGCAGGCTTGCGCCGCGCACAGCAGCGCCGATTGCACAGCGCCGATCATTTGCAATGCAAGATCGAAATTCTGCAAACGCATGAGATCGGCGTCCTGCAGGGGCGCGGTGGATTTTTCATCCATCAAGTCATGTTCGATTTTCTCCAGCCGGCCGACTGCGTCGCCAAGTTCCTGCGCGCAGCACGTCAATGTATGGCTGATCGTCGTTTTGGCTGTCCTGGACATCAAAGACCTTTCACGACGGCCTGAAGGGAGGATTTGAGCGTTGCTGTCGTGAAAGGCTTGGCGACGTAATTGTTCAATCCAAGCTGCCGACCGCGTTCGATGACGCTTCTGTCGCCACGTCCGGTCACCATGATGAACGGCGTGTGGCGCGTTGGCGCATAGGAGCGCACGCCCTTGAGCAGGTCGAGGCCATTCAATCCCGGCATTTCGAAATCGGAAATGATGAGATGGGCCGGCGACGACATCATCGACTTCAAAGCTTCGCTGCCGTCCCGCGCGATCGCGATATTCTGAAAGCCGATCTCGCGCAATGCTTCGATGACGAGCATGCGGCTCGTCGTCGTATCGTCGACGACCAGAATTTTCATGTGATTGAGAATAGACATTTCAGGCTCCGATCGCCGCCGATTGCATTTGTGAAAGCACAAGTCCGGCGAGCGCCTCCGGCGAGCCCTGTTGTTGAACGGCGCCGATTTCCCATGCAACGCGCGGCATCCCGTAAATCACCGAGGATTGCGCGTCCTGCCCGAAGGTGGCCGCTCCCGCGCGCCGCATCTCCAGCAACCCTTCCGCGCCATCGCGTCCCATGCCCGTGAGGATGACGCCCGTTGCGCTGGCGCGCGCTGTTTTCGCGACGGACCGAAACAGCGCATCGACCGACGGCCGATGCCCGTTGACCGCTTCGCTTTCGTCGAGATGGCAGAAAAATCCGTTATTCCCGCGCCGAAGCGTAAGATGCGCTCGCCCGCCGGGTGCAAGATAAACATTGCCGGGAGCAAGCGGCGCGCCTTGGAACGCTTCGCGGACCTGCGCCGCACAATGCCGGTTCAGTCGCTCGGCGAATGATTTCGTGAACAGCGCCGGCATATGCTGCGCAATCATCGTCGGCGGGCAATTTGCCGGAAATTGCGAGACCAGCGTAAGCAAAGCTTCAACGCCGCCCGTGGAAGCGCCGATTGCGAGAATGCGCCCATCTGATCTGAAGCCGGAATTGACCGGGCGCGTCCGAGAATCATCGTAAGGCCGGCGCAATCGCGCGCGTCGCGCGCTTTTGACGATCGCCGCCAGTTCGTTAAAGCCTTCATCGCTGCCTGGACCCGGCTTGCAGACGCATTCCACCGCGCCAAGCTCGAGCGCGCGCAGGCTCGTGTCTGCGCCGCGTGCGGTCAGATTTGAAACCATCACGACGGGTGTCGGACGCAAGCGCATCAGCCGTTCCAGAAACGCCAGCCCGTCGAGGCCCGGCATTTCCACGTCGAGCGTGATGACGTCTGGGTTCAGTCTTTTGATCGCCTCGCGCGCCTCGTGCGCGTCGCTGGCGAAACCGACGACTTCGATGTCGTTGTCATCCAGCGCCTGCTCGACGAGCCGTTGCATGGTGCGCGAATCGTCGACGATGAGCACGCGTGTCTGTCTCATGAGGCGTTCTCGGTGTTGCGGCGATAAATCGTTACGCCGACAATCTCGAAGGCGGCGCGCAACGGCGTCGGGATTCGCTCGGAATGGCCGATGTACAAATGCCCATGGGGCTTGAGCTGATGCATCATGCGGCTCCACAATTCCGCTTGCGTCGGCGCATCGAAATAGATGGCCACGTTGCGACAGAAAATCGCATCGAAACGACCGCTCATGGGCCATGCGCCGACAAGGTTCAATTTTCGGAAAGCGATGAGGCCCTTCAATTCCGGCCCGACGCGCCACCCCGCGCCATCTTTCGAAAACCAGCGATTGCGCGCCTCTGGCGGCAATCCGGCGATTTCTTCATCCGAATACAAACCGGAATCGGCCTTCGCCAGCACAGCCTGATCGATGTCGGTCGCCAGAATCTTGATGTTGCGTCGGGCTGCATCGGGTATCGCAGACAAAACCGCGCAAGCGATCGAATACGGCTCCTGCCCGGTCGAGCACCCGGCCGACCAGAGCCGGATCGGCCCGGCGTCCGGCGTCGTCCCCTTGAGCATTGCCGTTAGATGTTCGAAGTGATGCGACTCGCGGAAGAATCGCGTCACATTCGTCGTCATCGCCGAAATCATTTCGGAACGTTCGGAAACGCCCTCGTCGCTGATGACGAAACGGCAATATTCATGCAACGTCGGCATGCCGAGCGCGCGCGCGCGCTTGGCGAGACGCGCATAAACCATTGCCTTCTTGCTGTCGGCCAGCCTTATGCCGGATGTTTCGTGCAACAGGCGCGCGATCGCGGAAAAATCCGCGGAATCGATTTCCGCATCGATCTTTTTCGTCGCTATGGTTGCGAAATTTTGCATCAGGCGACGTTTCTTTCCTGAGCCGGCAGAACGTTTTCAAGACAGATGAGCGAAATCATTCGTCCCTCTGTCACGAGAACGCCGCGAATGAACGTCTCCTTCATCGGGTCGTAGATGTCGGGCGGCGGCTGCACGAGGTCGGGCGAAATCTGCAAGATGTCGGAAACCGCATCGACGAGAACGCCGATGGTCCTTTCGCCGACACGGGCGACGATAACGACCTGCTGCGCTACATTGTCACGCGCAGGAAACCCCAACCGCGCGGCGAGATCGATGATCGGCAGAACCACGCCGCGCAAATTGATCACGCCGCGGACAAAACCGGGCGAATGGGGCAGGGGCGTCGCGGGCGTCCAGCAGCGAATTTCCCACACCGACATGACGTCGACGCAATATTCCTGTTCGCCGATGCGGAATGCAATGACTTTGGCCGGCCATTTGTCGGAT
>JAGWTA010000060.1 GCA_028869185.1 Hyphomicrobiales bacterium | reverse complement strand
GACACCGCCACGCGCCGACCGCTGCAGCAGATCGAGGCGCTGAGCCCGAGCGGTATCTTCTTCACGGCGCGCGCGGCGCGCATCGGCTTCTGAGTACGAGGAAGGCATGAACGACCGCACCGCCATCGGCTTCCGCCTGCTGAACGAATTCCAGCGCGACTTCCCGTTGCACCCGACGCCTTACGCCCTCATCGCAGAACGGCTTGGGCTTGATGAAAACACTGTCATGTCGGCCTATGCGGAGGGCCTCGCCAGCGGCGTGGTCAGCCGCATCGGCGCGGTATTCGCCCCCAATCGCATTGGCTCGAGCACGCTCGCCGCGATACGCGTGCCGGCCGAGCGTCTCGACGCGGTCGCAGCGCAGGTCAGCGCACATGCTGCGGTCAATCACAACTATGCGCGTGAGCATGACTGGAACCTCTGGTTCGTCGTCACTGCATCCGGTCCCGATTCGCGCCAGGCGGCGCTTGAAACCATCGCCCGCGAGACCGGCCTGCCCGTGATCGCCCTGCCGCTCAGGGACGAATTCCATATCGATCTCGGCTTCGATCTCAACGGCGGCCAGAAGCGCGTCGCCGGTGCCGCCCGTTGCCCGCCGCGCACGCTGAGCGCCGCCGAAGAAGCCCTGGTGCGCGCGCTGGAAAATGGTCTGTCGCTGGAGACGCGGCCTTTCGCCGCACTCGGCGCGCGCATCGGCATGGCTGAAGAAACGGTGCTGGCGCAGCTGCGCGCCTGGCAGGATGAAGGCGTGCTCAAGCGCTTCGGCGTGGTCGTCCGTCATCACGAACTCGGCTACACGGCCAACGCCATGTGCGTGTGGGATGTGCCGGATGCCGAGGCGACGCTGCTCGGCTGCCGCCTCGCCGGACTGGACGGCGTCACGCTGTGCTATCGGCGCGACCGGGCCGAGCCGCACTGGCCCTTCAATCTCTATTGCATGATCCACGGCAAGTCGCGCCAGGAAGTCCACGCGCGCCATGCCGAGATCAACACCGAACTCGGCCTCGACCGCTACCCCGGCGCCGTCCTGTTCAGCGTGCGGCGCTTCAAGCAGTGCGGCGCACGCTACGCCGAGAGGGGCGCCGCATGAGCGTCGCCCACGCGCCGGCGCCGCTCGACGATACCGACCGCGCCATCATCAACGCACTGCAGGGCGAATTCCCGCTCTGCGAGAACCCGTACGCCGTCGCCGCAGAAGCACTGGGCTTGAGCGAAGCGGAGCTGCTCGCCCGCCTGCAACGCATGCTCGCCGACAAGGTGCTGACGCGCTTCGGCCCGATGTTCCAGATCGAACGCATGGGCGGCGCCTTCTGCCTGGCGGCGCTGGCGGCGCCCGAACAGCGCTACGACGAAGTGGTCGAACAGGTGAACGCCTTCGATGCAGTCGCCCACAACTACCGCCGCGAACATGCGCTCAATATGTGGTTCGTGCTTGCCACCGAACAACCGGAAGGCATCGCCGCCGCCGCGGATGCGATCGAGGCGGCGACGGGACTGACCGTGCGCCGCTTTCCGAAGCAGCGCGAGTATTTCGTCGAAATGAGGTTGAAGGCATGAGCGATGCGCGCGTAGACGATATCGAGCGGCGCCTGATCGTGGCGACGCAGCGCGGACTCCCGCTGGTGCCGCGCCCTTACCATGCCATCGCCGACGAGCTCGGCATTTCCGCAGAAGAAGTCATGCGGCGGCTTGGCGACATGCTCGCCCGCGGCGTCATTCGCCGCATCGGCGCCGTGCCCAACCACTACGCCATCGGCTATACCGCGAACGGCATGAGCGTCTGGGACATTGCGGATGAATCCATTCATGCCGTCGGCGAACGCATCGGCGCCCTGCCCGCGGTCACCCACTGCTACCAGCGCCCACGCGCCCTGCCCGATTGGCCCTACAACCTGTTCGCCATGGTGCATGGGCACAGCCGCGACGAGGTGCTGCGCGAAGTCGAGGCCCTCGCCGCGCTGATCGAACGCGAATTCCCGGGCGCCTGCCGCGGCCATGAGGTATTGTTCTCTTCGCGCATCCTCAAGAAAACCGGTTTGCGCATCGCCGCATGAAACTGACCGCCTGATCTCCGGAGACCCGCATGTTCCGCATATCCAAATTCATGCGCGAGCTTACCGACCCCACGCCGGCCGGTCCGCACCGCAATCCGCCCGGCCCTGTGGTGATCTGGAATCTGATCCGCCGCTGCAACCTGACCTGCAAGCACTGTTACTCGATCTCCGCCGACATCGACTTCAAGGGCGAACTCTCGACCGAGGAAGTCTATGCGGTCATGGACGACCTCAAGGCTTTCCGCGTGCCTTGTCTGATCCTGTCGGGCGGCGAGCCGCTGCTGCGCCGCGATATCTTCGACATTGCGCGCCGCTCCAAGGAGATGGGCTTCTTCACTGCGCTGTCCTCGAACGGCACCCTGATCGACGCGAGCAATATCGATGCGATCGATGACATCGGCTTCGACTACGTCGGCGTCAGCCTCGATGGCATCGAGGCCACGCACGACAAGTTCCGTCGCAAGGAAGGCGCGTTCAAGGCCTCCATGGTCGGCATCCGCCTG
>JAGWTA010000059.1 GCA_028869185.1 Hyphomicrobiales bacterium | reverse complement strand
AACGCCGCGACGGACGCTGCGCGCTCCGCGCAGGCCTCCGCCAACCGCGCCCAGCAGAACGTGCAGCAGGCGGCCTCCGGCGGCCTGCCGGGCTGGCTCTGGCCGTTGCTCGGGCTGATCCTGCTCGGCCTCGTCGCCTGGTACTTCATGTCCTCGCGCACGCCTGAACCCGTCGTAACGAAGCCGGCCGTGACCACGCAGGCTCCGGCGCCTGTCGCGCCGGCCGCGCCGCAGACGGCTGCGCCCGCAGCGCCGACCGCCCCCACGATGCCGGCCGCGCCGACGATCGACGCCAAGGCGCTGACCGATCAGGCGACGTCGACGCTCAAGGGCATGACGGACGCCTTCGGCTCGATCCATGACGTTGCTTCCGCCAATGCGGCTCTGCCGAAACTGGCGGAACAAACCAATGCGCTCGACAAGGTGACGACAGCGCTGAACAGCCTGCCGGCGCCCGCCCGCGCCGCTGTGACAGGTCCGCTGACGAGCCTCGTCGGCCCGATCCGCGAGCAGATCGCCAAGGTCATGGCCATTCCCGGCGTCGGCGACGTTCTGAAGCCGGTCGTCGATCCGATCCTGTCGCGTCTCGACATGATCTCGAAGTAACGAGCCCGCATCATACCGAAACTAACGCGCGCCTTCGGGCGCGCGTTTTTGTTTTCAACGCGACAATGGCGATGCAGGCCTACAGCCAGCCCTTGCGCTTGAAATAGAGATAAGGCGCGATCGCGGTAACGATCATCATGCACAGCGCCATTGGATAGCCGTAGGGAAAATCAAGCTCGGGAATCGATTTGAAGTTCATGCCATAGACCGAGGCGACCAGCGTTGGCGGCATGAGACAGACAGCGGCGATCGAGAAAATCTTGATGATCTGGTTTTGCTCGAGATTGATCAGCCCCAGCGTGGCGTCGAGCAGGAAATTCACTTTCGTGCCGAGATAGGATGCGTGATCGAGCAACGCCGCAACGTCGCGCTGGATCGTTTGCACGCGCGCCTCGCTGTCGGCAGCCCTGCGATCGATCCGCGCGACGCCGTGGTGGTAGGACGCAAGCCGCGTGAAGCCGACGAGACTTTCGCGCACCATGCCCAGGAGGTCGCCCTCGCGCCCCACCTGCTCGATCGTTTGCTGTAGAACCGCGTCGCGTTTGCTGGCGTTGAGCTTCTCGGTCGGGCGAAACACGCCGCGTGAAACGCCGTCGATCTCTGCGCCGATCCATTCGAGCGCATCGGCCAGCCGATCCACCATCGCCTCGATCAGCAGCAACATGATCTGCTCGGGCGTTGCATTGCCGGCCGCGCCATTGCTGCGCGAAAGGCGATCGACGACATTGCCGAACGGCTTGAGCTCCGTAAAGCGCACGGTCGCCAGCGCCTTGGGGCCGAGCACGAAAAGCACGGGCGATTTGATAGGCAGGTCCGTGTCGAGGCGCGCGACGGCGGTGACAGTCATATATTCGACGCCGTCTTCGTTGTAGAGGCGCGAGGAAACCTCGATCTCCTCCATCTCGGCGCGTGTGGGAATATCGAACTCGGCAGCCTGCTCCACCGCCCGCAACTCGTCCGGCGTCGGATCGACCAGATCGTACCAGACGGCGGGCGCCGCCGGCCCTTCGACATAAGCAGCGCTGGTCAGGCGGGCGGAATCGAGAGAGCGAATGAACAGCATCTGCGGCTCGCAAGAGAACGAGCCGCAGGATTGGCTTTTTCGCGCGGGCTGCGCAAGCCTTATTCAGCCGCGACTTTTTGCTGGTCCTGCGCGGCGCGGAATTTCGTCAAAAGCTTGTTTTCTTCCGCTTTCGCTCTGGCGACATGCTGGTCTTTCACCGGACCATAGCCGCGTATTTTTTCCGGCAGCGCAGCGATTTGCGCGGCGAGCGCATGCGTCGCCGGCGAGAGCCCGGCTTCCAGTTCGGCAAGCTGGCTTTCGTAATCGGCAAGCAGCTTGCGTTCCATGCGCCGTTCCTCGGTTCGCCCGAAAATGTCGAGCGCGCCTCCACGCAATCCGCGCAGCGCGGCGAGCACGCGCAGCGCGCTTCCCATCCACGGTCCGAATGTCGTTTTGACCGGCGCGCCATTGGCGTCGCGCTTGCCGAAAATCGGCGGCGCCATGTGAAATTCGATGCGTCCGGTTTTCTCGAACGCTTTCGACAGCTGCTGCGCGAAAGAGCCGTCGCTATAGAGTCGCGCAACTTCATATTCGTCCTTGATCGCCATCAGCTTGAACAGATAGCGCGCGACTGCTTCGGCGTAACCGGTTTTGCCCGGCGCGCGCTCCGTCTCGGCTTTGCGCGCACGCGCCACGGCATCCGCATAACGCTGCGCGTAAGCGGCGTTCTGATAAGCGGTGAGATAGTTCACGCGCCGCGCGATGATTTCGTCGAGAGATTGCGACAGACGCCGCGTTTCCGACGGCTTGCGCAGCGGCGCGACGAAATCCTCGACCGCTTTCGGATCGGCGGCCGCGCGCCGCCCCCATTCGAAGGCGGCCTTGTTCATCGTCACCGCTTCGCCATTCAGTTCGATGGCGCGCAGGATGGCGTTTTCACCAAGCGGCACAAAACCCTTCTGCCAGGCAAACCCCAGCATGAACATGTTCGCGCCGATGGAATTGCCCGTCAGCGCCGTGGCGGCGCCG
>JAGWTA010000045.1 GCA_028869185.1 Hyphomicrobiales bacterium | reverse complement strand
CTCGCGCTGGCGGCCAAGCTCGAGATCGATCGAACGGGCGATTTCCGGATCGACGTCCGAGAGAGGGGCGGAAAAGAACGAGTTGGAGCGCGGCGCGCTTGCGGGGGCGGAATGGCTCATGGGCGTCTCCGTTGCGCCGGAAATGCGTCGCCCGCCGCCCGATCGGGGCGCCGGAATCGCTATCGGCTAGGCAAGGCGCGCCCTCTAGCACGGCTTTGCGGCAGCGGAAAGCGCGATCATACCCAGAATTCCTTAGACCAATCCCGGCATATGGCGAACGCGCTCGCCAAATCTAATTTGAACAAAAAATTTGAGCGGCCGGAAATAAAATGACCAATTTTTACATCCATGACGAAGTCTTGGCGCAGACAGCACCTGAAAATATTTGCGATTCATCTGAAAAACGCAAATCCGAGATTGATCTTTTGCTGACGCTCACGCTGGGCGCGCTTGATGTCGCGCATGCCGCTGGCTACCGCGACATAGCCGCGCAACTCGACCTTTTGTCCGTCGAAATGATGAATCTTTATGACAGGAAAAGCGCCGCCGCCACGGCGTGAAACGCCCTGCCTGCATTGTCTGCCAGCGCCGTTCTGTTAGCCTGACGCGCACGCGGGGCGGGCAATGCAGAGATGGGCGTCGATCTGGCGAGAAATCCAGGGCCTGAAAAGCAGGGCCGATTGCGAGCGTTTCGTCGCAGCCGCGCCGGAAAAGTTGCCGATCCGCTCCATCAGCTATCGTTTCTGGGAGTTCTGGCGCCTCGACCGCCCCGCCGAAATCCGTTTCCGCAACATCGCGCCGGAGTCGCTCGCGTTTCTGAGATACGCCAACGCGCTGCCGGACAAGAAACTCGACCATCTGATGCTGGCGCGCGTCGCGCCCGTCGACTGGCGCGAGGAAATTGACCGTCAAACGCAGATCGGCGTGCTGCTGCAACCGCTGCTCAAGCGCGGCTATTCGCTCAACGTCGCCACGTTCATCGTGCATGGACCCTACTGGCAATGTTCGTTGCTCATCGGCGATCTCGGACCGACGGTCGACGAGGAGACCAGGGCGGCCTGCTTCGCGAACATGCAACTGATGGCGCATTACCTGCATGCTTCGGTCGTGCGAAACGTCCTGCCGCCGCCCTCCATTCAGTTGAGCCCGCGCGAGGCGCAATGCCTGCGCCTTGCCGCTTTGGGCAAAACAACCAAGGAATCGGCGAAAATCCTCGGCCTCTCCGATCAGACGGTGACGGCCTATCTGGCGAATTTGCGCAAGCGTCTGGGCGCCGCCAATACAACCGAGGCGGTGGCGAAGGCGCTCGGGTTTGGCCTGTTTTCCTGCGCGGAATTTTCGCCGCCGCCCATGGCGCGGGCTTCCTGACGCGGCGTTGCGCCAAAAAAAAGCGGCGCCGGAGCGCCGCTTTTCGGGATCAGTTTTCCTCGTCGTCCTGCATCGGCGCAAGACCGCCGCTTTGCGGCTGCGCACGCCGCGTCGAGGCGGTCGTCGCCGCATCGCCGTGGCCGTCGTCGCCCGCCCGGCCGGCCGCCTGCGCAGCCGCAATCGCGCCGAGCCCGTCGCGTTGATAAATGTCGTCGCGGAACTGAACCACGCCCTCGGGCGTGCCCCATGCGGTGATGTAAACCCAGTAGACCGGCACGGGCTCGTTCAGCTTGGCGTCGATGCGATCGCCCGATGCGATGACGGCGTCGATTTTGCTGCGATCCCAGCCGGGCGTATCCTTGAGCAGCCAGGCGACATAGTCGCGCACGTTCTGCAAACGCATGCAGCCCGACGAAACGAAGCGGTAATCGTCGCCGAAGACGCCCTTGGCGGGCGTATCGTGCATGTAGACGCCATAAGGATTGGCGATATTGATGCGCACGACGCCGAGCGAATTGAAATCGCCGCCGGGGTCCTGACGGAAGCGATAATGCGTCGCATCCATCGAATTCCAGTTGATGGAGCGCGCCGAAACTTCCTGATTGTCCTTGTTGTAAATGCGGATCTTGTTGTCGGTCAGGTAGTTCGGATCAGCCTGCATTTTGGGGATCAGGTCCTTGCGGATGATCGAGGCCGGCACGGTCCAGTAGGGGTTGAAATTGATGTCGAGCACCTTGGCCTGCATGACCGGCGACTGGCGGTCGATCTTGCCGACGCCGGCGGCGTGCAGCGTCTGGATCTGCCCGTCTTCCACCGTTTCGACCATCGCGGCCGGGATATTGGCCGTCACGTAGCGGCGGCCGAGGTTGCCGGCCATGGAGCGCAGGCGAACCAGATTGGTTTCGAGCTGCTTGAGCCGCAGTTCGGCGGGAATGTTCAGCGCCGTATAGGTCTGCGCGCCGACGACGCCGGTCTGGCCAAGGCCGTGGCGGGCCTGGAAGCGCTTTACGCCCGCCTCGACATAGGAATCGAACACCGGCGAGGAGCCGCCCGCGGTCGAATCGAGATCGCCCGAAGCCGCCAGACGCTGGCGCAGCGCGATGACCACCTGCGCGCGGGTGCCGATTTTCAGCGTCGGACCATTGACCGGCCGCCAGCCGCCCTGCTGGACGATCTGCTGATAATGCTGGATCGCGGCCTCGGTCGCTTGCAGCGTCGCCTGCGACAGGAGCGGCGTCGTCGGGCGCGAAACCGCCAGACGCGCGTCATTGTCGTATTTCTGCGCCCATTCCGCCTGCCCGAATCCCTCGCCCGCCGGCGCGGCGAACGCAGCGGAGGCGCCAAAGGCGGCGGCAAGACCAAGGGTGGACGCGCCCGAGATCAGGGCGCGGCGGGACAGGGAACGGGATAAGACAGCCATCGAGCGCGATTCCATAACGTCGTTTTCGTCACGCTTCCGCAAAACGAGCGCGGCGTCATCCGTCGAAAGTCACCGGAAAACGGGCCCGTAAACGAAAAGCAAGGGAGGACTTCCGTAGCCCTTGGTGCCACGGTGTTAGTTAAAAGAGCCCCAACAACGGGGCGAATTTGTGGCTCGCAGCTGAAGTGCTTGTTCGCAAACGAAAAGAACGCCCATACCGGCGCGCGCATGGAAAAACGAAAAGAGCGCCCTTGCGGGCGCTCTTCAGCGACGACCCCCCGAAACGGTGTGGGATCAGAGGCGGTAGCGGATCTGATCGGTCCAGAAGCGCTCGAGGCGAACAAGCGCGGTGTTGATCTGTTTGAATTCATCGCAGGAAATGCCGCCGATCTGCTCGACAGTCATGACGTGCTTTTCATAAAGGCTGGCGACGATATCGTGGACTTCGCGGCCCGTCTCGGTCAGCGAGATGCGGACGGCGCGGCGATCGACGCGCGAGCGGGCGTGGTGCAGATAGCCCATCTCGACCAGCTTCTTCACATTGTAGGAAACGTTCGAGCCGAGGTAATAGCCGCGCGTGCGCAACTCGCCGGCGGTCAGCTCCTTGTCGCCGATGTTATAGAGCAACAGAGCTTGCACCGCATTGATATCAGAGCGATTGCGACGGTCGAACTCGTCCTTGATGACGTCGAGCAGGCGGCGATGAAGACGCTCGACCAGCGTCAGCGCCTCGAGATAGACCGGGCGGATTTCGCCCATGCGCTCCACGCGGGCGGCGCCGGCTTCCATGACAGCAACGTTTTTCATCGTGCGACCCCTGTTTAAACCCTGACGCGTTCGTCGTGCGTTGTTGAGGGCAAATTAGCGGCCGGGAATGAAAGTCGGTTTAAATAACAGGCTGAATCCGCTGTTTACCCAAATTGCGCGCTTTGGGGTGAACGATCGGTGAATCAGATCAATCGTTTACGATATAATGGCGGCTTCAGCCCTCGCTGCGCCAGCGCGCCAGATGCCGCCAGGCGCGCGTCGAGGCGCGCTGCACGGCCCCCGCCCGGTCCGGCTCCTTGCCCGTCTCGAATGTCAGCAGCAAATAAAGCAGGACAAGGATGATGTTCAGCGGAATGACCAGCAGACCGCCTGGAAAAAAGCCAGGCAGCGCGATGGCCGCGCTCATCTGCGTGAACACCACGATGAGCCACAGCGCGCCGCCCCAGGGCGCGGCGAGCCACAGGCCAACCGCCGCCATCAGATCGAAAATCGCAAAGAAGATCGTGGCGACGATGCGCGAGGGAGTCATCTGATCGAGCGCGCCCGCCAACAACAGCCCGCGCCATTGCATGAGGCCCTGCAGCATCCAGAGCGCTGCGGCGACGCGCATGAACACTTGCAGCAACATGTCCCAGCGCGTCGCGCCCGGATCGCGTTCGCGCTGGCCGAGCTTGATTGCGGCGTCGAAATCGTCGGGCGGGCGCTTGCTCATCAGCCCACTCCCGGCAGTTCGTCGGCGCCGAGCGGCGCAAACAGGGCAGCAATCGCAGCCGGGTCGACATCCGCCAGCGTGGCGGGCGACCATTGCGGCTTTTGATCCTTGTCGACGATGGTTGCGCGCACGCCTTCGTAGAAATCATGCCCGCGGCAAAGGCGCGAAACGATGCGGAACTCCGTCGCCATTGCCGCCGCGAAGGACAAGCCCGCGCCGACCCGCATCTGCCGGAATGCGATGGACAGGCTGGTCGGCGATTTGGCGCGAATGGCGGCCGCCGCCCCTGCCGCGAAATCGCCGCCCGCAGCGTCGAGCCGGTCCAGAATGTCGGCGACGCTGGCGCCGGCGAAACAATGGTCGATCGCGTCGCGATGCGCCGCATGCGCGGCCGGCGGCGGCGGCGCGGCAAAGCGCTCGAGGCAGGCGGCGATATCGCCGCGCGCGGCCAGTTCTTCGCCGAATGCGCCGAATTGCGCGCTGGGCACGAACGCCTCAGCCAGTCCCAGCGCCAGCGCGTCGCCCGCTTTCGCGCGCGCCCCCGTCAGCGCGAGCCAGGCGCCGGCCTGCCCCGGCAGTCGCGGCAGGAACCATGTGGCGCCGACGTCGGGAAAGAAACCGATGCCGACCTCCGGCATGGCGAAGGCAAAACCGTCGCCCGCGATCCGGTGCGACCCGTTGATCGAAACGCCGACGCCCCCGCCCATGACAATGCCGTCGATGAGCGCGACATAGGGCTTTGGATAATTGCGGATGCGGATGTTGAGCAGATATTCGGTGCGCCAGAAATCGAGCTGGGCCGCGTGATCGCCCGCGCGCCCCTGCTCGTAAAGCAGCCTGATGTCGCCGCCTGCCGAAAAGGCCTTGCCGCCGACGCCCTCGATGACGATGCAGCGCACCGCGCCATCGCGCTCCCACGCGTCCAGCGCCCCGCCGATGCGCTGGGCCATGTTCAGCGTCAGCGCATTCAACGCATGCGGCCGGTTGAGCGTGATGCGCCCAACCGCCCCGCGCTTTTCGAAAAGGACTTCGCCCGCCGGATCGGATTCCATGCAATGGGCATAAAGACTTGGCCGCCAAACGACAATGGCGCGCGAGCCCTTCTCCCGCCGGCCGCAGCGCGCTAGTCTGGCGCCCTGTCAGAGGTAAGACCCATGCACGCGCCCGCCCCCATCGGCAAAAAACTCGATCTCGTCCACCGCCCGCGCCGCAACCGCCGCACCGAATGGTCGCGCCGTCTGGTGCGCGAAAATGTCGTGACGACCAATGATCTGATCTGGCCGATCTTCGTCATCGAGGGCGAGAACAAGCGCGCGCCCGTCGCCTCCATGCCGGGCGTCGAGCGTTATTCGATCGACGAGGCCGCCAAAGCAGCCGCCCATGCGGCGAGCCTCGGCATCCCGGCCATCGCCCTCTTTCCGTACACGGACCCGGACCTGCGCGACCCCAATGGCTCGGAGGCGCTGAACGATCAGAACCTCGTCTGTCGCGCCTGCCGCGCGATCCGCGCCGTCGCGCCCGATCTTGGCATCATCACCGATGTCGCGCTCGACCCCTACACCAGCCACGGCCATGACGGCGTGATGGAGGGCGAACACATCCTCAATGACGAGACCGTGCATGTGCTCGTCGAACAGGCGCTCAACCAGGCACGCGCCGGCGCCGATGTGATCGCGCCCTCGGACATGATGGATGGCCGCGTCGGCGCCCTGCGCGAAGGCCTCGACGCCAACGGCTTCCATCACGTTCAGATCATGTCCTACGCGGCCAAATACGCCTCCGCCTTCTATGGCCCCTTCCGCGACGCGGTCGGCACCAACAAGACGCTGATCGGCGACAAGCGCACCTATCAGATGGACCCCGCCAACACCGACGAAGCGCTGCACGAGGTGGAGCTCGATCTGGCGGAGGGCGCCGATATGGTCATGGTCAAGCCGGGCATGCCCTATCTCGACATCATCCGCCGTGTGAAGGACAGCTTCGGCCGGCCGACGTTCGCCTATCAGGTGAGCGGCGAGTACGCGATGATCATGGCCGCAGCGCAAAACGGCTGGATCGACGGCGAAAAGGCGATGGAGGAGAGCCTTCTCGCTTTCAAACGTGCGGGATGCGACGGCATTCTCACCTATTTCGCCGTGCGCATGGCCGAAAAACTCAAAGAGCGGCGCTGACGCGCCCACGCCCGCACGAACAGCCCGCGACAAGCTCGCTCGCAAATCCGCGAAGGCTGTGCGCATTTCGACGCGCTTGAGCGCACCAAGCCGCCCGGCCTAGTTTCGACGCCATGGCGCTGCCGCAGCGCACCGGGAATCGAGCGATGGGCAAGCTGCTGATTCTGTTTGCGATCGCTTTGGCGGGCCTTGTTGCGCCCGGTGCGCACGCACAAGACGCCGCCCCGCCGCGCGAAAAGCCGCAATTCGAACTGTTGCACCTCTGGCTGACGCCGCAGGAAGCCGACGCGCTGGCTGCGTTGAGCGACCCTGTCAAAGCCGCCGGCGTTCAATGGTCCGAACATCGCTACACCGCGAGTTTCCTCGGCCTGAAAACAGAATATGCCGAACGGCTGGCGCTGCATGAGCCCCCGACCGGCGCCCACTGGATCGGCGGCGCCGAACTCAAGAGGGCCGTCGAGGCCGGCGTGTTCCGCCTGATTGCCGACCGTCCCGGGAGGCCGCAGTTTCGCAGCATCTATCTCCCTGAGGTCTACGATATCGTCAGCTACGAAGGCGGCGTCACCGCCCTGCCCGTCGGAATACATCTGCAAAATCATTTCGCCTATAACGCCGAGATGTTCGCCGCCGCCCATGTCGCGCCGCCGGAGACATGGGATGAATTGATCGAGGCGGCAAAGAAGCTGAAGGCCGCCGGACATGTTCCGCTCGTCATGTCGGACCAGCGCTGGCAATTGCGCTTTCTTTTTTCATCCATTCTCACCGCAGTCATGTCCGCCGATGATTTCACGGCGCTGCTGCAGGAGCGCATCGGAACGCCGGCCGAGCGCACGGCGCTCGTGAAAGCCTTCCGCATTCTCGACGCGTTGCGCCCCTACGTTAACGCCGACAACAGGGATCTGGCCTGGTCTGACGCCACCGGCCATCTGATGCGCGGGGAAGCGGCGATGCAAATTCTCGCCGACTTTGCCTCGACGCTTTACGCCAACGACCCGAAAATCAAATGTCAGCTCCCGCCGCAAAA
This sequence comes from Hyphomicrobiales bacterium, assembly GCA_028869185.1. Taxonomy (GTDB): domain Bacteria; phylum Pseudomonadota; class Alphaproteobacteria; order Rhizobiales; family Beijerinckiaceae; genus JAJXWB01. Next base: position 6,394 of record JAGWTA010000045.1, on the reverse strand, counting down.
CAATTACGTGGTTTGGGCTTTTGACGCCATTGCGCTGACGCGCACCAGAAAGCCCGCTGAAATCGCCGGCCAAAACATCTTCATCGATGCGGCGAGTTCGGTCGAAAATCTGCACCGATATGTCGCCAGAAAAGGCGGCGTCCCCGTCTATCGCTGGACGACATTCGACGGGATTAACGCCTGCTCGCAGCAATCCATGCGGGCCTGGTCCAACGCGCGACGAAAGGTCCACATCGGCACGGAATGGACATTGTCGCTGAATATCATCGCAAGCTTCGTTCAGAAATTCTGGCGCGACCCGGCCATGACGCCCGACACCGCCGCAGCCAAACTTGTCGACGTCCTGCAAAACGTCGACCCCGCGCCGCCGGGATAGCGAAGAAACATGGACAACGGCGCCGACATCATTCGCAAACGTGCGCTGGAGCGCCTCGATGCGAGCACGCGGGCGACGAAGCGGTTCACGATCGCGATCACGGCGGCCATCCTGGCGGGCTTTCTCACGGTCGCCGCCATATTCACGGTTTTCTCCAATGTGCAGGAACTGGCGGCGCTCTCGCGCGCCCATGCAGCCATCTGGCGCGATCTCGGGCGCACCGTCACCTATGTGTTGGGCGCAGGCGAAGAGCGCCCCGTCCCGCCCGGCGTTTCGGAAAAAATGCAGCGTCGCGTGGTCGAACTCTTCGCAACGGACGGAAAGCTCGACGCGCAAATATACGATCTGGCGACATCCACCCGCTTCTTCCGCCGGCTGCTGTTCACAAACGATCGCGAGGAGGAGATCATCGCGAGCGCGGATATCGAAAAGGACATTCGCGACAAGATTCAACAATTCGCTGGCGCATTGCCCTCGGTGCTCTCTGTCGGCTTTTCCGCCTGGAGCGCCGTCGACGATCTGAAATTGCGCAGCGGCATCGCGATGCGGCCCCTCGTCGAACGCGAGGAGGTGCTGACGAATCTCGCCAATCGCACCGTCTCCACCATGTGGCGCGTCTTCCTGTCCATCATCGCTTTCGTCCTGGCGGCGATCTCGTTCTTCTGGTTCTGGATTGTTTCGCCAAGTTTCCGCAAGTTGCGCTCCGCAGTCATTGAAGATGCGAAATATGCGCACGCCATCGCGACGGCGCGACGTGAAATGCGCGAACGCGAACAGTTTTTGCGCGTCCTGTTCGACAATACGCCCGGCATGATCGTCAGCATCGATCGCAATTTCCGATACACGTCCGCCAATCGCGCTTATCTGAAAACATTTGGCCTGAACTCTATGGACGAAGTTGTCGGCCGCACGGTCGAGGAGGTTGTGGGTCAGGGCATGTGGTCGAAAATCCACAAGCAATTGTCCCGCGCGCTGGACGGTGAGACCGTGCGATACGAAGCGCGGCACGATCATCTGCAGTCGCGTTTCGTCGACATCGCCTATGTGCCGCAACGCGATGGCGATGGAAACACTTCTGGCGTGGTTGGGCTGATCACAGACGTTCACGAACAGCACGTCGCGCGCGAAGCGTTGCGCGCCAGCGAAGAAAGTTTACGCGCGACCTTGAATTCCATTCGCGAAGCGGTGATCGTCATCGATGAGCGATCGCAGGTCGCCCGCATGAACCCTGCCGCCGAACAGATGGTGGGTTACACGCTCACGCAAGCCATCGGCCATCCGCTCGACCAGATTGTGAAGTTGCGCGACAGGGTGACGCACGAGCCTGCATGCAATGTCGCCACACTGGCGACGCAATCGGCCTCCAGCGCCAATATGCTGTTGCTCACGCCGAGCGGCGCGATGCGGGAAGTGTCGCTGACCGCCGCGCCCATCGCGCGCGACGCGCGTCAGACCAATAGCGCGGTTCTGGTTCTGCGCGACATGACCGACGAGAACCGACTTCGCCAGCAAATCAATCAGCAGGAGCGTCTGAAGGGCCTTGGACAATTGGCCGGCGGCATCGCGCATGATTTCAACAACATGCTTGCGAGCGTGCGCGGGGCGGCCGAAATTCTGGCGGCGGATGCGCCTCCCCGCCCGGAAAGAGACGCCCGTCTCCTCAATGCGATTGTAACGACATGCGATCGCGCCGCCCAGCTGACGGAGCGGCTGACGCGTTTTGCGCGCCATTCGCATAACGAACTCACCGCTGTTTCCGTTCGCCAATTGATCGACGAGGTTCGCGAGATTATTGCGCGCACCATCGATCGCCGCATCGTCGTGCAAGTCTCTTTCGCCATAGAATGCGATCTGGTGCGCGGGCATCTCAGCACGCTCGAAAGCGCATTGCTCAATTTGTGCATCAACGGCGCGCAGGCGATGCCCGACGGCGGCACGCTGTCGCTGTCGCTGAAAAACATCGACATCGCCGCCAACGACCCGCGCGTGGCCGCATTCGGTCTGACGCCAGGCCGCTTCGTCGAGATCACCGTCGCCGATACCGGCGTCGGCATTTCCGAGCAGATCATTGACAAGATTTTTGATCCATTCTTCACTACCAAGGCGATTGGAGAAGGATCGGGCATCGGCCTTGCAACGACCTACGGCGTCGTTTCCGAACATGGCGGCGCCATCGATGTCGTCAGCCAGGTGAATAACGGGACGCGTTTTCGCATGATCATCCCTTGCCTGGAGAATTTCGCGGCGAGCGCGAGCCAGCCGGAAAAACCGCGCAGTGTCGCGCCCCCGCCCGCTGGAACAGTGCTTGTCGTCGAGGACGAGCCGCTGCTGCGCGATGTTCTCGAGGCGATGCTGCAGGCGCTCGGCAACAAGACAATCACGGCCGAAGATGGCGTCGAGGCTGTCAGGCTCTATGAACGGCGCGGCGGCGAGATCGACATCGTGATGATGGATCTCAACATGCCGCGCATGGATGGACGCCAGGCCATCGCCGAACTGCGGAAGTTGAACCCGCAGTGCCGCGCCATTGTGATTACCGGCTTCGTCGACCCTATCCATTTCGACGGCGAAACGCTCAAAGACGTGGCCGTGCTGCGCAAACCCATCGTTCTGGAGGAATTGTCCTCTGCGCTTGCGCAAGTCTGGTCGACCGGGCCAACCCCTCGGGGCGGCGCGCCATCATGACGGCGCAGAGCGGCGCTCGCCAAGATTATGCGCGACGATGGCGACAAGGATCAGCGCGACGCCGAACAATTCGCTCGCCGAAAAGCGCTGCCCCTGCATGAACGCCCAGGCGAAGGGAATCACCGGAACGAAGGCCGCCATCAAAGTGGCGTTCTGCGCGCCAAGATCGCGCACCGCAATGTTCCAGGTGACGATCGAGATGAGCGAAACGCCGACGAAAAGATAGACGAGTTGCGGCCAGACGGCCACGACGTCGGACCATCCGAACGGCCGCGTCGCGCCAAACGCCGTCGCCGCCAGCGCAACAGCCAGCCCGATCGGCGAGCCAAACAGACAGGCAAGCCCCGTCAGCCGCAGCGCGGAAAAGCCGCGCAGCGCCTGCGCGCCGATCGTGTAGAACGTCCAGCACAAGGACGCGATCAGCGCCAGAAGATCGCCATAAAGACCGCCGCCCGTGCGCAGGGCGCCGAGATCGCCGTGCGTCAGAACGAGCACTTCGCCGAAAACCACAGCAACGACGGTCAACGCCACGCGCGGCGGCGGAAAAGCGCGCGTGCGCGCGGCGCGCCACAGGGCGACATGGATCGGCGTCAGCGCGGAAATCGCAGCGGCATGTTCTGGCCGCGTGTAGCGCACCGCAAGATATGAAAACAGACCGAAACCGGCCGAGCCAAGCGCGCCAAGCGCAAGAACGCGCCAGAAATCGCCTCGCGTCATCGAAAAGACGCTCGCGCCCTCGCGCACCGCAAGGTAGCCGACAATCAGAACGCCCGCGAACAGGTAGCGGGCGAAGGTAACCCAGTAAACGTCAATATGCTGGCCGACGGCGCGGCCAACCGGCATATAGGCGCCCCACACAAGCACCGTGAAGGCGAGCCAGAAAAGGCCCCGTCCCCAATTGTCCGTTTCGCCCATCACGCCCTCTTGCAACGCAGGCCTGCCTCTACCACATTCCAGACGGCGCACCATGGCTCATTGCGCCGGGAGAGAATTCATGTCGAACGTCAATGGTTTCGGCCAGCCGACGCAGACGCAGCCCTGGAATGTGGCGCTGCCGCCGCAAGCGCTGGCGGGCGTGCGCACGCGCCGCGTTTTCGCCATCATGCTCGACCTCGTGTTCGTCGGCGCGCTGTCGTTTTTCATCTGGTCGTTTCTGATGGTCGGCACGCTCGGGCTGGCGTGGTTTTTCCTGCCGCCCCTGTTCCCCATCATTGCCTTTTTCTACAATGGCATGACCATTTCCGGCCCCGGCCGCGGAACATGGGGCATGCGCGCGCTCGATCTGCAGATGACGACCGTGACGGGCGAGCGCGCGCCGTTTCTCAACGCCGCCGCGCATGCCGTGCTCTATTACCTCACGATCACGATCTTCGCGCCCGCGCTGCTGTTCTCGCTGCTGGCGAGCGACAAGCGCTGCATCCACGACATGCTGGCCGGCGTGATCGTCACGCGCAGGCCCTGACAGGGCGCGCATCCCCCCGCATTTAGGCATGGCCTGCGCGTGATTCTGCGCTAATCTCCAAGAATCACGTGGAGGCCTTGCACTGATGCGCGAATTGCGCGACGCGCCGCAGTTTTACATGACGGCGCCATCGCCCTGCCCCTATCTTCCCAATCGCTTCGAGCGGAAGGTGTTCACACATCTGATCGGCCGCAGAGCGCATGCGCTGAACGACGCGCTGACTCATTCCGGCTTCCGCCGCTCCCAGACAATCGCCTATCGCCCGGCTTGCGAGACATGTCGCGCCTGCGTCTCTGTGCGGGTGCTGACGCATCTTTTCGAGCCGAACCGCAGCATGCGCCGCGCGCTCAAGCGCAATGGCGACATCACGCGCACCATTGCGCCTGCGCAGGCGACATCTGAGCATTATTCCGTCTTCCGCGCCTATGTCGACGCCCGCCACGGCGACGGCGGCATGGCGGATATGAGCGTTCTCGATTTTTCCATGATGGTGGAGGACAGCCACGTCACGACCAATCTGGTCGAATATCGCCGCAGCGACGAACGCGGCGAAAACCGGCTTATCGCCTGCTGTCTGACAGATACGCTGATCGATGGCCTGTCGATGGTCTATTCCTTTTACGAGCCCGACGAGGCCGACGCCTCACTCGGCGTTTATATGATCCTCGATCATGTCGCGATGGCGCGCGAACGCGCCTTGCCGCATCTTTATCTCGGCTATTGGGTGCAGGGCTCGCACAAGATGGACTACAAGTCCCGCTTCCGCCCGCAGGAGCGCCTGACCGCCGAAGGCTGGGACCTCGCGGTTTGAAGGTTCCGCGCATTCTCCACGACTGCGGAGACGCCGCATGACAGTCCTGCAATTCGAAGCCGTAGCGATCACGGTCGCGATGCTTGGCCTCTTCATCTGGGATCGCTGGCGTTACGATCTTGTCGCCTGCCTCGCGCTGCTGGCGGCGATGGCGTTCGGCGTGGTGCCGTTCAAGCACGCCTTCGACGGGTTCGCCAATCCCGTCGTCATCATCATCGGCTCGGTGCTCATCGTCAGCCGCGCCATCGCGCGTTCGCACATTCTGGACGACAGCGTGCGGCGCCTGATGCGGCATGCGACGACGCCCTCGCTGCAGATCGGCCTGCTGTCGACCTGCGTCGCCTTTCTGTCAGCCGTCATCAAAAACGTCGGCACGCTGGGCATCTTCCTGCCCATTGCGATTCAAACTGCGCGCAAGAGCGGCATGTCGCCCTCCTCCTATCTGATGCCGCTGTCCTTTGCCTCGCTGATCGGCGGCACGATGACGCTGATCGGCACATCGCCAAACATTCTCGTCTCCGGCATCCGCGAACAGGCGACAGGCGCGCCCTACCAGATGTTTGATTTTCTCCCGGTCGGCCTGCCGCTGACGCTGGCGTCGCTGGTCTTTCTGACTTTCGGCTGGCGATTGTTGCCGCGCGATCGCGTGGGCAAACCGACCGACGACGAAAAGTTCAACGTCGGCCGCTTCACGACAGAACTGGTGTTGCCGGAGGAGAGTCAAAGCATCGGGCGCACCGTCGGCGATATCGAAAATGCCGAGGAAGGCGATCTCATCATCACGCGCGTCGTGCGCGGCGCCAACACCCATCACATTCCCTCGCGCAACTGGCGGCTCATGCAGGGCGACATTCTGGTTGTTCAGGCAAGCCCCGAGGTCGTCAAGAGCATCGTCGCCAAACAGGGTCTGCAACTGGCCGGAAAGCGCGTCCTCACAGACGAGGAACTCGGCGAAGACGACATGACGACGATCGAATGCGTCGTGCAGCCCGATTCCATTCTGGTGGGCGAAAGCGCCGAGAGCATCCGACTGCGCGGGCGCTACGAGATCAATCTGCTC
>JAGWTA010000044.1 GCA_028869185.1 Hyphomicrobiales bacterium | reverse complement strand
ATTCATCTATTTTTATATTGGACAACGATGTAGTAATAGTTAGATCGGAAAATAAAATAGAAGTTTTGTATTCTAAAAAGGCGGACTATTGATTTATGATAAGGTAGGTTTTATACATTTTACGGACCCGATATCCGATTTAATTAAAGTAGTTTGATTTGAGATATGTCTGTCCTCTCCCGGCAAACCAAAGCAGTGGAGCGATCCCACAAGAAAAAGTCCCGGAGCTGAGCAAGCCAAAACTGATAGCATTGAGGCGGAAGCTGCGCCGGCGCAAGCGGCAGTAGAAGCAGATTTAGCATGCCTATTTCCGTTCAAACTAGCGCATGTTCTGTCAGTGCTATGTATGCTAAAGGAAAGGCGGCAGAAATGCCGTTCGTAATGCTGCCGATATCGGCATCAAGCAAGTTGTCAAAATTGCACGTAGAACGAGGGGTCCTGACGGCATAAATGTTGCCATGCGCGCTATTGATGAGGTTAAAGTAGTTATTTATCTGGGGTTATAAAAGCAATTAAAGGATTATATTGCGTATGCATAACAATAAAAATATAAATGGGTTCTTTATGTTTTTACAAAAACCGCCAAGTAGGCGACCAATTGAAGCGGGCGGTAGAAAAGCGTCTTATAAAAACCGATCGACTTCCGTGAAGTGGAGCAAATATGAGAGAAAATAAATATAAATTATCTAAAATAAAACAATTAAAGCGCGAAATTGATATATTGTGGCTCCGCGCTGTTGAATCTACGCGTCTGTTTGATGCAAGGCGCGCCTCTGATTTAAGGGAAATAAAAATAAATGAATTGATAGAACTTGAGTTGCAAATACAAAAAGAAATTGTATATGATTTAAATACGAACGGATGCGATATTGATAAATTAACAGACCTTTATATTAAAAACAATAATTTTGATAAAAAAATTTATGAAATTTTAATAAAGCATTTGACAATGAATTACACACCAAATATAAAGGCTATTATCGCGACAATTTTTCTAATGCGTAACTCTAGAGAGTTTTGGCCTGTTCTAATCGACGAGTTCTTAAAAGGTCCGCATTTCGGTAGTGTTTACGATGATATTATCGCCAATATCTTATTAAATACAGCAAAAAGTCAAGATATTGATCAAATAATTGATATTATTAAAATAACGTCGAATCCGAGTAGGGTAATACTGCTCCGCGTGCTTAGGAAATATCGAAATAAAAATATCGCTGCTGCAAATGCAATCGAAAATTTTGGCTCAGATGAGAATCTTAGAGATGAAATTTCCTCATGGAAATAGTTCTGATCTAAATTTTTGCGTATTCGGCCTCGGGCGCGCAAATTAAGCAAAGCTACGACAGCGCCGGTCGCCCGATGCGTCTGGCCTATCCCAACGGTCTCGACGCGGACATCTCGTTTGAAGCGCAGACGGGACGCCTCGCCACGCTGCAACATCGCGCGCGCTCGCTCGCTGCGCCGTCGCGTCGTTCTCGCACATGTATAATGCGCTCGGCGATCTGGCTTCGGCGACAGAGCTGACGAAACACCAAGACTTTCGCCTACGACAAGGGGGCGCGCCTGACCGGCGTCACGCAGACCGCGCGCGCACATTCAGCGCAGGTCGAGAGCTACACCTACGATCCTGCGCCGCACGTCTTCGTGCGAGCATGGATCAAGACCGCCAACGACCATTGGGCGCGCTACGTGCGCGGGCCGAATGTCGACCAGCTCAATCGTCGCAAGACATTCCATCGGAACGGCGCCGCGCGAACGCAGCGGCTTCTGATGCGCCGTTCGTCGAGCGCATCATGAGAACGTTTTTCTCTCCGCGCGCGAAAATACGAAAAACCCGCGTCGCGTGAGCCGATTGTGACGCTGTATCCTGCATCGTAGCTCTGGACGCACCTTCTGGAGCCCGTGATGACCGCTGCATCCCTTCCGCCTCCGCCTGCGATTCTCATCGCAAATGATCTGCTCGACGGCGACGTCGTGTTTCGCAAGTCCGACGGCTGGACGCGCGATCCGCGCGCCGCGTTCATCGCATACACGTCTGACGAAACACAAGCGCTTGCGCTTGTTGCGCGCGAGGCCGAAGCGCGGCGCGAAGTCGTCGAGGCCAGCATCGTCGATGTCGACATCAGGGATGGCGCGCCTGCGCCGCGCCATTTTCGCGAACGTTTCAAGACATTGGGGCCAAGCGTGCGCCCCGACCTCGGAAAGCAGGCGCAGTTTCCCGATTACGCGCGCGCAGCCGGAGCATAGCCATGTATCGCTACGATGAATTTGACGAGCGCTTCGTGCGCGAACGCGTCGCGCAGTTCCGCGATCAGGTGCAAAGACGCATCGACGGCGCCTTGACGGAGGAAGAGTTTCGCCCGCTGCGCCTGCAGAATGGCCTCTATCTCCAGCTGCACGCCTACATGCTGCGCATCGCCGTTCCCTACGGCGTTCTTTCGTCGCGTCAGTTACGCGCGCTGGCGACCATCGCCGATCGATACGATCGGGGCTACGGCCATTTCACGACGCGCCAGAACCTGCAGTTCAACTGGCCAAAACTTCGCGATGCGCCGGACATTCTCGAATTGCTTGCCGATGTGCAGATGCATACGATTCAAACGTCAGGCAATTGCATTCGCAACACAACAGCCGATCAATTTGCGGGCGTTGCGGCGGACGAAATCGAAGATCCGCGGCCCGTCGCCGAATTGATCCGGCAATGGTCCAGCCTGCATCCGGAATTCGCCTTCCTGCCGCGCAAGTTCAAGATCGCCGTCAATGGCGCGACCGAAGATCGCGCCGTGCTGAAAGCGCATGATGTCGCCGTGCGCATCATCCGCCATGCCGAGACCGGCGAAACGGGTTACCAGATTCTCGCGGGCGGCGGCCTTGGGCGAACGCCGATGATCGGCAAGATCGTGGTCGATTTCGCACCCAAGGGTCATCTGCTCTCGCATCTCGAAGCCGTCATGCGCGTCTATAACGCGCAGGGTCGCCGCGACAACAAATACAAGGCGCGCATCAAAATTCTCGTGCACGAAATCGGTCTTCCAGAATTCAAGGCCCGCATTGCGGCGGAACTGGAGGCCGAAGGGCCATCGTTCCGTCAGGAGGAAGTGGACGAACTGGCGCGGATCGCGACCTTTTTTGCGCGCAAGGAATACGAAACGCTTGCGCCGCATTCGCGTCCTTACGAGCGCGCGCGGGCCGCAAACCGCGATTTTGCGCAATGGGCCGACACGGCGCTGTTCGCGCACAAGGCGGATGGCTATGCCATCGTTACCGTCTCACTCAAACCGATAGGCGGGCCGCCCGGCGACATGACGTCCGATCAGATGCGCGCCTTCGCCGATCTGGCCGACCGCTATTCGCTCGGAGAGTTGCGCGTTTCGCATGCGCAAAATCTCGTTCTGCCGCATGTGAAAAAGGATGATCTCTTCGCCTTGTGGCGCGCCCTCGGCGAGCATGGCCTTTCGACAGCCAATGTCGGCCTCATCACCGATATTATCGCATGCCCGGGCCTCGATTATTGCGCGCTTGCGACGGCGCGGTCGATTCCGATCGCGCAGGCGATCGCGCAACGCTTTGCCGATCCCGCGCGTCAACACGACATCGGGCCGCTGAATATCAAGATTTCGGGCTGCATCAACGCGTGCGGTCATCACCATGTCGGACATATCGGCATTCTCGGTCTCGAGAAGAGCGGGCGCGAATCCTATCAGATCACGCTCGGCGGCGACGCTTCGTGGAATGCTGCGATTGGCGAATTGCTGGGGCCAGGTCTCACCGCAGATGAAACGCCGGCTGCGATCGAGCGCCTCGTCGATTTTTACCTCGCCCATCGTCTTTCTGGCGAAACATTCATTGAAACAGTGAAACGTCTGGGCGCAGGCGCTTTCAAAGGCGCTTTTGCGGGAGTGAGCCGGCATGAAGCTGCTTGATCGAAACGGCCTCAAGGCTGACGTGTACCGCCGCATGTCAGAGGGGCAATTCGACGGTCCTGGCATCGTCTCTCTGGCGGAACTTGCCGATGGCGCCCAGCCTGCTGCCGGAAAGCTTGGACTCGCGATTGAAAACACGGCCAACGTACGCGACGTCGAGCGTCATTTCGACAGTGTGACGCTGATCGTGATCCATTTTCCGAGCTTTGGCGACGGACGCGGTTTCACGCTCGCGCGCAGGCTTCGCCGCGCGGGCTTTGGCGGGACATTGCGCGCTAGCGGTCCGCTCATTCCAGATCAATTCGCCTTCGCCTTGGCCTGTGGTTTCGACGAAGTGGAATTGCCCGAAGGGCAGATCGAACGCCAGCCAGTCGAACAATGGCGCGGCGCGCTGACGGCGTTTTCGGCGCCGTATCAGCAAGGATACCGTCGCCCCCGCACGATCCTCGAAGAACGGCGGCGAAACGCGCCCGAGGCGGCGCGATGAGCGAAGCGCTTGCACTCGATCGCGCCTTTGCGCACCGCGATCCCCTCGCGCGCATGGCTTTGCTGCGGCGCTCGCTTGTAGGCCGCATCGTCTTCACCACGAGTTTCGGCATCGAGGATCAATATCTGACCCATCTCATCGCGCAGAATGGGCTCGATATCGAGATTGCAACCCTCGACACCGGCCGGCTGTTTCCGGAAACCTACAAGGTGTGGGCGCAGACCGAACAGCGCTACGGACGCAGGATCAAGGCGTTCTATCCGCAGGCCGAGCATCTGCAACGCCTGGTCGAGGCGCAGGGAATCGATGGGTTTTACGAAAGCGTCGATGCGCGCAAACGCTGCTGCGAGGCGCGCAAGATCGAACCGCTCAAACGCGCCTTGGCGGGCGCTGACGCCTGGATCGCGGGCCTGCGCGCCGATCAGTCCGATCACCGCGGCGGCGGCGCCTTTGTCACGCGCGATGAAACATTCGGCTTGCTGAAGGCCTCGCCGCTGTTCGACTGGTCGCGCGCGGATGTTGCAGCCGCCGTCGCCGCCGCTGGCGCGCCAATCAACGAATTGCACGATGCTGGCTTTCCCTCCATCGGCTGCGCGCCCTGTACGCGCGCTGTCGCGCCTGGCGACGACGAGCGCGCGGGCCGTTGGTGGTGGGAAAGCAGCGAAAAAGAATGCGGCCTGCACATCGGCGCGGATGGCCGGTTGGCGCGCGTGAAAGGATAAAGCCATGAGCGGCATGACTCATCTGAAAGCGCTGGAAGCCGAATCCATCTTTATTCTGCGCGAAGTGGTGGCGACATGCGAGAAGCCGGTGCTTCTCTATTCCATTGGAAAGGATTCAGCCGTCCTGCTCCATCTGGCGTTGAAAGCCTTTGCGCCAGGAAAGCTGCCGTTTCCGCTCTTGCATGTCGACACAGGATGGAAGTTTCGCGAAATGATCGCGTTTCGCGACGAGACGGCGCGACGTTTCGGGCTCGACCTCATCGTTCATACCAACGAGGATGGCGTTCGCGCAGGCGTCAACCCGATAACCTCGGGTTCGAGCGTCCACACCGATGTGATGAAGACGCAAGGGCTCAAACAGGCGCTCGACAAATATGGCTTCGACGCTGCTTTCGGCGGCGCCCGGCGCGACGAGGAAAAGAGTCGCGCCAAGGAGCGCATCATATCCCTTCGCTCGCCCGATCATCGCTGGGATCCCAAAGCGCAGCGTCCCGAGCCCTGGCGCGCTTTCAATACACGTAAGCGAAAGGGCGAAAGCCTGCGCGTCTTTCCGCTTTCAAATTGGACCGAAGCGGATGTGTGGGATTACATCGCGCTCGACGATATTCCCGTCGTTCCCCTATATTTCGCGAAAATGCGACCTGTTGTTGATCGCAATGGCGCCATCATCATGCGGGACGATGAGCGTTTGCCATTGCATGCGGGGGAGCAGCCGCAAAACAAGATGGTGCGATTTCGCACGCTTGGTTGCTACCCGCTCACCGGCGCAGTTGAAAGTGAGGCTGAAACGCTCCCGCAGATCATCGCGGAAATGCGCGCTTCGCGTTCTTCCGAACGTCAGGGCCGCATGATCGATCACGACAGCGCAAGTTCCATGGAGCTGAAAAAGCAGGAAGGCTATTTCTGATGGGCGCGCCATTGAAAAAGATAGACGAACATGCGGCCACGTTTGTGCGTCTTGCCGACCAGCCGTCGAAAGCGCAACTAAAGCTGCGCCAGCCACCGCACGCGCAGGCAATCCCGGCCGCGTCCGCGCGTTCCTTGCTGCGCTTTATCACCTGCGGTTCCGTGGACGATGGAAAGTCGACCTTGCTCGGTCGCATTCTCTATGAAACAGGAGCTGTTTTCGACGATCAACTCGCAGCGCTCGATCGCGACAGCGCGCGCTTTGGGACGACGGGCGACGATCTCGATTTCGCGTTGCTGGTCGATGGTCTTGCCGCCGAACGGGAGCAGGGCATCACCATCGATGTCGCCTTTCGCTACTTTTCCACCGAAAACCGTGCGTTTATCGCAGCCGATACGCCGGGCCACGAACAATACACCCGCAACATGGCGACAGGCGCCTCCACCGCCGACGTCGCGATTATCCTGATCGATGCGCGCAAGGGCGTGTTGCCGCAAACGCGGAGGCATTCCTACATCGTCTCGATGCTCGGCGTGCGGCGCGTTATTGTCGCTGTCAACAAGATCGATCTCGTCGGCTACGACGAAAGCGTGTTTCGTGCGATCGAAACGGAATATCGCGCACTCGCCGCGATGCTTGATTTCATCGAAATTCACGTCATTCCCGTTTCGGCGCGTTTTGGCGACAATATCGTCGCGCCATCGGCCAGAACACCCTGGCGGCAAGGTCCGGCGCTGCTGGAATTGCTGGAGACGATTGACGGAGCGCCGCACGGCGCCGCGCAATTTCGCTTTCCTGTGCAATGGGTCAATCGGCCCAATCTCGACTTTCGCGGATTTTCGGGCGCGATTGCGGGCGGCTCCATCGCAGTTGGCGATCGCATCCTCGCCTTGCCCCGCGGCCGCACAAGCCGCATCGCGCGCATCATTGGTCCCGATGGCGATATCGGGCAAGCTGCGGCTGGACAATCCGTAACCCTGACGTTGACGGATGAAATCGACATTTCGCGCGGCGACGTCATCGTCAAGGCCGACGATAGCGTCGCGCCGGCGCGTACGGCGACAGTGCGGATGCTGGCCATGACGGAAACGCCAGTGACGCCTGGCCGCAATTATCTCGTCAAGATCGGTAGCGCGTTGACGACCGCGCGCGTGACGGCATTGCATCATCAGATCGATGTGCATGATTATCAGCCAAAGCCTGCGCAAGCGCTGGCGATGAACGCGATCGGACTGGCGACGCTGCGGTTCGAAACCGATGTCGTAATCGAACCTTATGCGCAGTGCCAGTCGCTCGGCGGATTGCTCCTGATCGACCCTCACGACAATTCCTGCGCAGCGCTTGCCGTTGTCGAAGCGGATGGTCAGGCCCAGGCTGCGCCGTCGCCCGCGCGGGGGCATGCGCTTCTGTCGTGGCTCGGCGTCAGCGCATTGCAGGATGATGCTGCCGTTGCGCGCGCGGCGATTGCGCCCTGGCTTGCGGGGGCAGGGCTGACCGGCTTGATCGCATTCGTCGCAAGCGGTCGTCCGCTCGTTGCGACTGCCGCGGCGCTCGTGGATGCGGGCGTTCGGCCCTCGCTGACGCGGCTTGTGCGAAGTTATCGGCCGCGCGCGGTCGGCGCGTCGGAGGACGGTCTGGCAGGCGACGGCGGCGGCATCTAGAGCGAGACGGCGTGTGCATCTCGATCTGCTTTATACGGCGACAGGCGCTTTCGTTGGCCTGATTGTCGGGCTGACAGGCGTTGGCGGCGGCTCGCTGATGACGCCTTTGCTCGTTCTCGCGCTGGGCGTGCATCCGGTGACGGCGGTTGGCACCGATCTGCTGAACGCCGCCGCCACCAAGGCCGTTGGCGCGCTCGCGCATCATCGGCGCAACCATGTCGATTGGGCGATCGTCGCGCGGCTTTCGGCGGGCAGCGTGCCGGCGGCGGCGCTCACGCTTTTTGCCTTGTCGCATCTTGGTTTGCGCGCCAGCCAGTCGTCCCATCTCGTCACGAAAGTTCTGGGCGCTGCATTGATCATCACGGCGCTGACGGTGTTTTTCCGCAAGGCGTTGTTGCGCATGCGCGGCGCGCACAAGCTTTCGACGCGGGCGCAAAATGGTCTGACGATTCTCGTTGGCGCGATGATCGGCGTCGTGGTGTCGATCAGCTCCGTCGGCGCCGGCGCTGTCGGCGTCACCGCCTTGTTGCTGCTTTATCCCGGCTTGCCGCTTTTGCGCGTCATCGGAACCGACATCGCCCATGCCGTGCCGCTTACGCTTGTCGCGGGCATGGGGCACTGGATGATCGGCTCTGTCGATGTCGCGATGCTCGTCGCGCTTTTGTGCGGTTCGGTTCCCGGCATCATTGCGGGCAGCTGTCTTGCGCCGCGCATCCCCGCAGGTGCATTGCGAACCGTTCTGGCGGTTGTTTTGCTGGCGGTCGGTTTCAAAATGCTGAGCGCTTGATCGCAGTTTTCTCTTTTGTCGACATTACGGATGGAAAGCTTCACCGCGCGCAAAAATGCGTCAATGCGCGCCCAGGTGCGAACTTCAAATACAAAATCGCTGAAGCACTATCTTTCTTAGCAATAAAAGCAAATCTTATCAAGAAATTAATGCGAAAAATGGAGACGGAAAATGTTGGCAAGAAGAAATGTTATGCGCGATAACGCTGGCACAGCGGCTGTCGAGTTTTCTATAGTGCTGCCGATTTACGTTCTGATTTTGTACATCATCGTTACACTATCGATCAATCTGGCGATTTACATTGGAACGAAGCAACTCACGGCGGAAGCGGCGCGCGCCGCGCTCGCGGGGCTGTCAACGCAGGAGCGCGACCAGCTTGCGCGGAATTTCATTACCGCACATATCAAGACATATAGTTATATCTATTCATACAAGATGAGGATCACGACGACTGAAGCGGGCGCGCCCGACAACATTTTCACCGTTTCAATCGACTACAACATCGAAAATCCGGTAATCGATAAACTTAAGCTGATGTTCGCGCCAGGTGCGCCCGAAACACTGCATTGCAGTTCCGCCATTCAATACAACGGCGCTTGAGGCTGCTCATGCATCGCGCGCCTCGCTTTTCTCGATCGACCTCAGGATCGATCTCGATGATCACTGCAATCTCTGCCGTGATGTTCGTCGGCTTCATCGCGCTGACAGCCGATGTCGGAGCCTTTTACGTTCAGAAGCGCAAGCTGCAGGCCGCGACCGATCTCGCCGCGATTGCAGCGGCTGGCGCCTTGCCTGATCCGGCGCCAGCCGCATCGCGAATCCTGTCGGCCAACGGCTTTTCCGGCGCCAATATCAGCGCGCTCGAAATCGGGTCCTATCGCAACGACCTATCTGTCCCAAGCGCACAGCGGTTTTCCCCGACGGGGGCGAATAACGCGAACGCCGTGCGCCTCGCGACCGCAATTGCGACGCCGATGTATTTCGGCAAGATCTTCAATCTCACAGGCATCGCGTCGCCTGCGCGGGGCGCAACATTCGCCAACGGTTCCGTGCCGATCGGCGCGCGCGCTGTCGCGGCGACCTCGGCCGAGGCGGCTTTCGGCATTGGCGCGCGGCTCGCAAGCCTGAACGGCGGCGTCGTCAACGCCATTCTCGGCCAGATGCTGGGCGCAAACATATCGTTATCCGCCATGGATTATCAGGCGTTAGCGAGCGCAAATATCGACGCGTTCAAAATGACGCAGGCGCTGGCGACGCGTCTTTCGCTGACCGGCTTGACCTATGATCAGGTCGCCGCGCTGTCCGTGCGTGCGAGCGACGTTTACGCTGCGGCCGCAGCCGTGGCGCCGGCGTCGGCGTCGAGCCGCTTGCAGGCGCTTTCGGCGGCAACGGGCTACAACGCGACCCTGAAACTCGAAGATCTCGTTTCCTTCGGCTCATCGGGAGCGCTCGATATTTCAAAAGCCGCGCCGCTCGCATCAATGGCCGGTTCGTTCGATTTTGTGACGGCGGTCGCGCAATTATCGAATGGCGCACATCAAATCGATGTCGATCTCGGCGCGCAATTGCCCGGATTGCTATCCGCGAAACTGACGCTATCGGTAGGGGAGCGGCCCGTCTGGATGGTCGGTCCGGTCGGCGCGACAATCTACACGGCGCAGACGCGCCTGCGTCTTCTGGCGCGCATTGGCGGCGGCGCGCTTGGCGTCGCCATCAATGTTCCTCTTTACGTGGATGTCGCTCACGGCTCGGCGACCTTGAGCGCTGCAAGTTGTTTGCGCGCGCCCACGCTGCAGCAGAGCGCGCAACTGATCGTCAAGCCCGGCATCGTGAACGCCGCCATCGCCGACGTGTCGAATGCCGATATCGGCAATCTCGCGAGCGCGCCGCGTCTGACGCCAGCAACGCTGGTTTCCGCACCCGGCATTTTGCAGGCGACTGGATTTGCTCAGGCCGCTATCGGCGCCGTAAGTGGCGCGCCGGTCTCATACTCCAATGGCGAGATTCTTGCGGTGACGCGCAAGACGACAACGACCAGCTCCTATCTCGCGTCATTGACGTCCAGCCTCGTTGGCAAGATAAACCTGCAAATACAGTCCGGCGGCGTCGCGCTGGGAACGCCAGGCGCTGTCACTGCAGCGCTCGCATCGCAACTTGCGGCGGCGGCGAGGCCGCTCGACAGCGCGCTCTTTTCCATTCTCCAAACGCTCGGCGTCGGACTGGGCGAAGCGGACACATGGGTCAGCGGCGTCAGTTGTCAGTCTGCAAAGCTCGTCAACTGAAGCCGGTCAAGCCGGTTCCATGCCGTAATGCTGCTTGATTGGCGCCGTTTGCGGGCTCGCCAGAAAAGCAAGAAACGCTGCGCTGCTACGGCCATCGCGCGCATGCGCGCCAGCGCCGGCTGCAAAAACAGTCACGCTTTGTATCGCTTGCGGCAGAAGTCCGATGACGTCGACGCCGGGCGTGTTCGACAATTCGCTCAATTGTTGAAAGCCGAACTCAGCCTTGCCCTCCGCGACGAGCCTGGCGACCGGAACGCCCGCCGGCGCTTTCACAAGACGCGGCGCCAGCGCGTCGCCAAGACGCCAGGTCTCGATGAGCTTCATGAGATGCGCGCCGCTCGGTCCTGTCGAATAGCCAATCGAGGCGGCGTGTTCCATCGCGTGGCGGACGGCGGCTTCGTCGGTGATGTTTGGCTTTGGCGCGCCATGGCGCGCCGCAAGCGCGACCGGCGACAGCGCGAAAGGAACGACAGCGCCCTGCGCCAGCAGGCCCTCATGCTGCAGCGCCTCGAGCGCTTCGCGCGCGAGCGCCACAAAATCGAATGTCTCGCCCGCGCGCACGCGCCGCGCCGCATCGACGCCGCCGACCGATTCGATGACGACGCGGCAGCCGGTCTGCTTTTCGTAAAGCGCGGCGATTTCATTCAGAATCATCTTCGTCGCCATCGACGAAATGCCGGTAAGCTCCATAGCCTTCTGTGCGCCTCCATGTCCTTGCCGCGCCGACTATACCGCATTTCTCCACTGTTCGACGCGAATTTGCCGCAATTGCGCAGCGACATGCGCAGCGATGACGACGAAAAATTTTTCTGCGCTGCAAAAGCGCGCCGCGCTCGTTCTGGCCTTGCTCGTTGCGGCCGCTCCTGCGCGCGCTTTCGAAAATCCGCTCGAACGAGGGCCATTGGCGGATTTCCTCACGCTGTTTCGCGAACCGGGAATCCACAAGCAGGTCGTCATCTGGCGTCATCCGCAATTCAAGCGTGGCGAAATTGTCATTTCGACATCGCAGCGACGCCTCTATTACGTTTTGGGCGAGGGCAGGGCGATCGAATATGGCGTCGGCGTCGGCCGGCAGGGCTTCACTTGGTCGGGCGTTAAAAAAGTGTCGCGCAAACGCGAATGGCCTGACTGGACGCCGCCCGCTGCAATGCTCAAACGCAGGCCCGACCTGCCGCGCCACATGAAGGGCGGCATCGAAAATCCGCTCGGCGCCCGTGCGCTTTATCTTGGATCCAGCGAATATCGCATCCATGGCTCGAACGAGCCGGACACGATCGGCGCCGCGGTTTCGTCGGGCTGCATTCGCATGACAAATAACGACGTGATCGATCTCTACAATCGCGCCAGGGTCGGGACGAAAGTGACGGTGCTGAAATAACCTCCGCCGCCTCAGGACGCGGTTTGCGCGGACCCTGAGCTTTCTGCGCGCGCATCGGAGCGCGCTTCTTCCGCGCTTTCGAAAATATGCGGCGCAACGCCGCGATTTTGCAACGCCTCGCCCAGTTTCATCCGCAGGAAACCGCTTGTCGTGTAGCGCGCTACGCCCGAATAGTAGCGATCCATCAGCCCGCGCACCATCGCTGAATATTCGTCAAGCAGTTCGGGCGCGATGCTGAAATTGTCGTAATTGACGATGGCGTGAACGCGCCGTCCGATCGGCTGCAGGCGGCTTGCGACAATCTGCTCGATCCTGGCGATGTCGGCGCGATTGCGCAGCGCGTAGCGCTCCAGATTGACGAAGAAAAGATTTTGCTCCTCATCGTATGTGAAGCGCTGTTGGAGGGGAATGGTCAAGAGGTCGTCGCGCAGACCCATCGGTTCGTCGCGGAAGATGCGCGCGTCCATCGCCACAGGATCGCGGCGCACGAGCGGCTTGAAATCCATCAGCCGCAGAATGTCGCGCTCGATGTCGATTCCGGGCGCAATTTCGCGTAATTCGAGGCCGTCGGACGTCAGCGCGAAAACGCAACGCTCCGTCACATAAAGCACCGGCTTGCCGGATTTGGCTGCAAGCGGGCCGGAAAACGTGACCTGCTCGACCTGCTCCACGAATTTGCGCGCACGCGCTTCTTCCAGAATCACGAGCTTGCCATCCTGCGCTTTCACTTTCAGCGCGCCGGCGCCGAACGTGCCGACGAAGACGACATTCTTGGCGTTCTGGCTGATGTTGATGAAGCCGCCGGCGCCTGCGAGCTTGGGGCCGAATTTCGAGACGTTGAGATTGCCTTGCCGGTCGACCTGCGCAAGACCGAGGAATGCCGCATCGAGCCCGCCGCCATCGTAAAAGTCGAATTGATAGGGTTGATCGATGACCGCCTGGGTATTCACCGCGGCGCCGAAGTCGATGCCGCTCGCGGGAATGCCGCCGATCACGCCAGGCTCTGCTGTCAGCGTGATGAGATCGATGATCTTCTCCTCGTTGCACACCGCCGAGACGCCTTCGGGCATCCCGATGCCCAGATTGACGACGCTGTTGGGCTTCAATTCGAACGCTGCGCGCCGCGCGATGATCTTGCGTTCGCTCATCGGCATGGGCGGCAAAGACCCCGCGCGCACGCGGATCTCGCCGCTATAGGCCGCGTTATACTGCGTGCCGAATGTCTGCCAGTGATTTTCCGGCTGCGCGACGACGACGCAATCGACGAATATGCCGGGAATTTTCACCTGTCGCGGGTTCAGGCTGCCGCTTTCGGCCACGCGCTCGACTTGCGCGATCACGATTCCGCCGGAATTGCGCGCCGCCATCGCAATGGCGAGCGCTTCCAGCGTCAGCGCTTCCTTTTCCATCGTGAGATTGCCATCGGCGTCGCCCGTCGTCGCGCGGATCACGCCGACATTGATCGGGAAGGTTTTGTAGAGCAGGCATTCTTCGCCGCCGATATGGGCGAGTTCGACAATATCCTCTGTGGTTTTGGCGTTGATTTTGCCGCCGCCGTTGCGAGGATCGACAAAGGTGCCAAGACCAACGCGCGTGATATGCGCCGGGCGATGCGCTGCGATATCGCGAAACAGATGCGTGATGACGCCCTGCGGCAGATTATACGCCTCGATCTGGTTCGAAACGGCGAGTTGCTGCAACTTCGGCGCCAGCCCCCAATGCCCGCCGATCACGCGCTTGATGAGACCGGCATGCGCGAGATGATTAAGGCCGCGGTCCTTGCCGTCGCCTTGGCCCGCCGCATAGACCAGCGTGAGATCGCGCGGACGCCCTTGCGCGAAGGGCGCATCGCCCTCGCTCGACAGAAACATGTTTTCGAGCGCGATCGCGATTTCCTCTGCAAAGCCGATGCCGACGAACCCTCCGGTCGCAATCGTGTCGCCATCGCGGATCAGCCGCACGGCTTCGGCGGCGGCGACCACTTTGCCCTTTTCGGGATTGCGCAGATAGGGAAGGGCGGGATGCGGCATGATCGAACTCCTGGCCGGCGCCGGTCGGGGTTGAACCTGCAGCTCCGTGGGCTGGATATTGTAAGCAAACCGCCGCGTCGCAGACCAGCGTCTTCGTCCGCTTTTGGCTTCGCACGCGCGGATGCTATGAAGCGGCGGAAAGCGGGACGCGATGGAACAAAACGCGATTTGTTATGTGAACGGCGCTTTTGTGCGCGCCGCACAGGCGAAAATTTCGATTTTCGACCGCGCCTTCCTCTTTGCGGACGGCGTTTATGAAGTTGCCGCGGTTCTCGACGGCAAGCTCGTCGATGTGGACGCGCACCTTGCCCGTTACGAGCGTTCGCTTGCAGCGCTGCAGATGCAGCCCGCGTTGACGCGGGCGGCGCTGGTCGCCGTCATGCGCGAGATCGTCGCGCGCAACGCGCTGGACGAAGGGCTTGTCTATATTCAGCAGACGCGCGGCGCGCCGCTGGAGCGCGATTTTCCTTTTCCCGCCGACGCCGTGCAGCCGACGCTTGTTCTTTTCGCGCACAAAAAGCCGGTTATCGGCGCGGTTGCGGCGGCCAAAGGCGTCGCCGTCAAAAGCGTCGCAGATCGGCGCTGGGCGCGGCGCGACATCAAATCGGTTTCGCTGCTCGCGCAGGTCCTCGCCAAGCAGGAAGCGCGCGCAGCCGGCTGTGCGGAAGCCTTTCTGGTGGAGGACGGCTTCGTGACGGAAGGCGCCGCCTCCACGGCCTTCATCGTCACCAGGACAGGGCAAATCGTCACGCGCGCGCTGAGCCATGCGATTCTGCCGGGCTGCACGCGCATCGCCGTCATGCGGCTCGCCG
This sequence comes from Hyphomicrobiales bacterium, assembly GCA_028869185.1. Classification (GTDB taxonomy): domain Bacteria; phylum Pseudomonadota; class Alphaproteobacteria; order Rhizobiales; family Beijerinckiaceae; genus JAJXWB01. The sequence goes on along the minus strand of JAGWTA010000044.1, from coordinate 334 downwards.
AAGAGGCGGGCCTGAGCGTGGTCGAACGCGCCTTTTCGATCGAAGAGGCGCAGGGCGCAGCCGAATGTTTCATCACCAGCGCAACAACCTTCGTCACGCCTGTCGTGATGCTGGACGGCAGGCCGATCGGCTCGGGCGCGCCCGGGCCGGTGGCGCAACGCTTGCGCGCGCTCTATATCGAGACAGCGCGCCAGACCGCACAATAAAAACGCGCAACCAGACGATAAACACCGCAACGGAAACGCTCATGTCGACTGCAACGCCCCAACCGCCATTCAAACTCGCGATCATTCCGGTTACGGCTTTCGAGCAGAACTGCACGATCTTCGTGTGC
>JAGWTA010000043.1 GCA_028869185.1 Hyphomicrobiales bacterium | reverse complement strand
CGCTTGTTGGCCTCGGGGTCAAGCCTGGCGACCGCGTCGCTGCGCAGGTCGAAAAATCACTGGCCGCCGTCATGCTGTATTTGGGCTGCGTGCGCGCGGGCGCCGTGTTTCTGCCGCTCAACACAGCTTACACGCCCGCAGAGGTCGAATATTTTCTGACCGACGCCGAGCCGCATATCTTTGTGTGCGATCCAGGGCGCCGCGACGCGCTCGCCGGCGCCGCCAAGGCCGCGCATGTCGCCCATGTCGAAACGCTAGACGCCGCAGGCGCCGGTTCGCTGGTCGACAAGGCGGCGGCCGAGCCCGCCCATTTCAACGATGTTGAGCGCGGTCCCGACGATCTCGCTGGCATTCTCTACACATCGGGCACGACCGGCCGCTCCAAAGGCGCCATGATCACGCATGAAAATCTCGCTTCGAATGCGCGCGCGCTCGCGCAGATCTGGCGTTTCAACGCTGATGACGTGTTGATCCACGCGCTGCCGATCTATCACACGCACGGGCTGTTCGTGGCCATCAATACGCTGTTGATGGCGGGCGGAACGATGATCTTCCTGCCGAAATTCGACGCCGATCAGGCCTTGCGCTACATGCCGCGCGCAACAAGCATGATGGGCGTGCCGACCTTTTACACGCGCCTGCTGCAACACCCCGGCCTCACCAAAGAAGCGACGCGCAACATGCGCCTGTTCATTTCAGGATCGGCGCCGCTGCTCGCTGACACGCATCGCGAATGGAGCGAGCGCACGGGTCACGCCATTCTCGAGCGCTACGGCATGACCGAGACGAACATGATCACCTCCAATCCCTATGACGGCGATCGTGTGCCGGGCGCAGTCGGGCATCCGCTGCCGCATGTCTCGGTCCGCATCGCCGATCCGGAAACAGGCGCGCTGTTGCCGCAAGGCGAAATCGGCATGATCGAGGTCAAGGGCCCCAATGTGTTCAAGGGCTATTGGCGCATGCCGGAAAAGACGAAAGCGGAGTTTCGCGACGACGGCTATTTCATAACCGGCGATCTCGGCCGCATCGACGAGCGCGGCTATGTGCACATCGTCGGGCGCGGCAAGGATCTCGTCATCACAGGCGGGTTCAACGTCTATCCCAAGGAGATCGAGGCGCAGATCGACGCCATGCCGGGCGTCGTCGAAAGCGCGGTCATCGGCGTGCCGCACAAGGATTTCGGCGAAGGCGTCACGGCTGTCGTCGTACGCCGCGAGGACGCCGATCTCGATGAAAAGAAGATCGCGAAAACGCTTGAACAATGCCTGGCGAAATTCAAGCTGCCGAAAAAGATCGTCTTCGTTGACGATCTGCCGCGCAATACGATGGGCAAGGTGCAAAAGAACGTGCTGCGCGATCAGTTCAAATCGCTCTACGAATGAGCGCGCAGCGGTTTCATCTGGCCGGCGTCATGGGCTGGCCGATCCATCACTCGCGTTCGCCGATCATTCATCGCGCCTGGATGGCGCAATATGGCATGGCCGGCGATTATGTGCCGTTCGCTGTTCAGCCCGGCAATCTCGAAAAAGCGTTGCGCGCCCTGGCGCCGCTCGGCCTTTCGGGCTGCAATCTGACAATTCCGCACAAGGAAGAAGCCTTGCGCATTGTCGATCGTCTCGATGAAGCGGCGCGCAGCATCGGCGCCGTCAATTGCGTCGTCGTCGATGCGGACGGTTTGTTGACGGGGCGGAACTACGACGCCTTCGGCTTCATCGAATCGGTGCGCAGCAGCGCGCCCGGTTGGCGCGCCGATAAGGGTCCGGCGGTTGTGCTCGGCGCGGGCGGCGCTGCGCGCGCAATCATCTTCGGGTTGCGTCAGGCCGGCGCGCGCGACATCGTGATCGTCAACCGCACCGACGAGCGCGCGCAGGCGCTCGCTTCAGAATTCGGCGCCACATGCGCGCCATGGTCTGCGCGCGCTGATGTATTGGCCGGCGCGGCCATGCTGGTCAACACGACGGCGCTCGGCATGGTTGGGCAGCCCCCGCTTGATCTCGCGCTGGGCGCGCTGCCGAAAGACGCGCTTGTGGCGGACATTGTGTATGCGCCGCTGACGACGCCGCTGCTGGCTGACGCGCGAGCGCATGGCGCAACGACCGTCGACGGTCTCGGCATGTTGATCCATCAGGCGCGGCCGGCGTTCCGCGACTGGTTTGGCGTCATGCCGGAGGCGAGCGCGGATTTGCGCGCAAGACTCGAAGCAAGCCTGTGAAGGGAGACGGCAGACGCGCGCTCCCTACGATCCGCAGGAAGCGCGCCGCGCGCTGCGCAACTATTTCGGCCATGCCGATTTTCGCGCCGGTCAGGAAGATGTCGTCCGCGCGGTTTTGAACGGCGAGGATGTTTTCGCGCTGGCGCCCACCGGCGCCGGAAAATCCCTCGCCTATCAATTGCCCGCCGTGATGGGCCATGCGCCGGTTCTGGTCGTCTCGCCGCTCGTCTCGCTCATGCGCGACCAGATCGAAGCGCTGCGCGCCAGAGGGATCCCCGCAGGCTCGCTCAATTCCGTCAATGAACCGCAGGAAAACGCCGTCACGCGCGACCTGATCGCGCAGCGCCGCCTGCGCCTTCTTTATGTCGCGCCCGAACGGCTCGTGCTCGACGAGACCATCGCAATGCTGCGCAGCTTCAGGCCGAAGCTGCTGGCCGTGGACGAAGCCCATTGCGTCTCGCGCTGGGGGCATGATTTCCGCCCCGATTATGCGCATCTCGCCGGCATCGCGCGCAAACTGGGCGCGCCGCAGACAATCGCTGTGACCGCGACGGCGAGCCCGCAGACGCGCGCCGATATACAGGCGTTGCTCTTCTTGCGAGAGCCGAAACTTTTCGTCTCGTCGTTTCAACGGCCCAATATCGACATCGCCTTTCGGCGCAAGCGCAACAGGCTGGTCGACGTGGCGTCCGTGCTGCGCGCCTATCACGGCCAATGCGGCATAGTTTACTGCGCGTCGCGCCAGGCGACCGATGAACTGGCGCACGCTTTGCAAGGGCTCGGCGCGCCGGCGCTCGCTTATCACGCCGGTCTCGATTCGGCGACGCGCAGCGCCCATCAGGATCAGTTCATTCGTCGCAAGGACGCCGTGATGGTCGCGACAATCGCATTCGGCATGGGCATCGATCGCGCTGATGTGCGCTATGTGCTGCACGCCGATCTGCCGCATTCGGTGGAAGCCTATTATCAGGAGATCGGCCGCGCGGGCCGCGATGGCGCGCCGAGCCGGGCTATCGCCTTTGCATCGCGCCACATGGGCGCTGCGCGCGAAGGCGCCTTCGGCGAGGCGCAGGCGAGCCGCGACATGCGCGATCTCGCGCAAGGCTACGATTGCCGCTGGCGCGTCGTGCTCGCCCATCTCGGCGAGTCCGGGGCGCCCTGCGGCCATTGCGACAATTGCCGCAGCCGGCGGCGCTTGCTGGCCCCGCCGCAAAGGGCCTGGCGCGCCGCAACGCGCTGGCTCGAAAATCGCGCGGCGCGCAATGCGCCGTCTGCGCCGGAGGACGCGCCGGTTGCGTCGGCCTGGACGCAGGTCAACGAGGGGGAGCCAGCAGCGCCCGTCGCACGTATGCGCCTTCTCGTCGTGTTGAAAGAAGAACGCGCCGCCATAGCGCGCCGCCAGCGGATTGCGCCGGTCGCCATCGCAGATGATGCGGCCTTGCGCGCCTTGTCGCTGCTGGCGCTCGACGACGCCGATGCGATGAAGCGCGCGGCCGCAGACATACTTGCGGATTTCGACGCCGCCGCAACGCCTCTGATCGCGACGACCTTGAGTTTTCTGCGCGCCGATTAGGCGAGGCGCGCGCCCGGTTCCAGACGCGCGCCGCGCGCGAAATCGGCGAACGACATCGGCGCCTTGCCGCCGCGCTGCACCTGCACGAGTTCGAGCGCTCCCTCGCCGCAGGCGACCACACCCGGTCCGATCAACACGCCGGCCTCGCCGCCGCCAGCCGCCAGCCGCGTGCGCAAAACCTTAACACGTTCGGCGCTCTTGCCGAGATTGGCCTCGAACCATGCGCCGGGAAACGGCGAAAGCCCGCGGGCAAGATTGTGCAACGCCTGCGCGGGACGCGTGAAATCGAGCCGGGCTTCCGCCTTGTCGATCTTGGCGGCATAGAGAACGCCGTCGGCGGATTGCGGATGAAATTCAAGCGCGCCATCGCCCAGGGCGTCGAGCGCACGCGTCATGAGCATCGCGCCGCGCGCCATCATCGCGTCGTGCAATTCCCCGGCCGTCATCTCGGGTCCGATGGCGATGGTTTCGCTCATGCCAATCGGCCCGGTGTCGAGCCCTTCGTCCATCTTCATCACCATCACGCCGGTCTGCGTGTCGCCGGCCATGATCGCGCGCTGAATCGGCGCTGCGCCCCGCCAGCGCGGCAGCAGGGAACCATGCAGATTGAGACAGCCATGGAGCGGCGCTGCGAGCACAGGCGCCGGCAGGATCAATCCATAGGCGACGACGACGGCGCAATCGGCCTTGTGCCCGCAGAAGATCTGCTGCGCATCTTCGGCGCGCAGGCTCTTTGGCGTGTAGACTGGAATGGAAAATCGCTCGGCGACCTCGTGAACGGGCGAGCGTCGCAGCGTCATGCCGCGCCCGGCTGGCTGGGGCGCGCGCGTATAGACGGCGACAACCTCGTGCCGTTTTCCCTCGATGATGTTGCTCAGGGTCGGAACGGCGAAATCCGGCGTTCCCATGAAGACGATGCGCATGGCGCCTCAGCCGATGCGCGGCCGCTCCGCGCGCTCCGCGCGTTCGGCGTGCGCCTTGTCTTCCGCCTCGTGTTTGGCGGCCTTGACGAATTTCTTCCAGACGCGCTCACGCTTCAGGCGCGAGATGTGATCGATGAAAAGCACGCCATTGAGGTGGTCGATTTCGTGCTGCAGCGCTGTGGCCAGCAGACCGTCCGCCTCGATCTCGCGGCTTTTGCCTTCGCGGTCCAGATAACGAGCGCGAATGCGAGCAGGCCGTTCGACATCCTCGTAATATTCGGGGATCGACAGGCAGCCTTCCTGATAGACGCTCTTGTCCGCCGAGGACCAGACGATTTCGGGATTGGCGAAAGCGATCGGATTTTTCGGCTCGCCCTCGCGCGCCGTGTCGATGACGACGATGCGTTTGGGCACGGCGATCTGGATCGCCGCCAGCCCGATGCCGGGCGCGTCGTACATCGTCTCCAGCATGTCGTCCATCAGACGGCGCACGTCGTCGTCCACGCGTTCCACCGGCGCGGAGACAAGGCGCAACCGCGCGTCGGGAATGCATATGATAGGTTTGAGAGCCATGAAAACCGTTCCTGCCCCTTGAGATAAGGGCGTCGCCGGTTCCGGTCAAATCGCTCAATCGGCCACCAGGCGCCCCTGCGGAATGGCTTCGTGGTAATCGTCGAAAAAGCGATATGCGCCGCGCGCAAGCGGCTCCAGTTCGATCCGCGCTTCGCCGCCCGGCGCAATTTCATGTTCGATCCGAAGGCTCTTGCTTTCGAACTCCGCGGTGGTCTTTTCCAGATTGCGCACGATCAGCGTGACCGGCCGCCCCGCCGGCGCGTGCGGTTCGGCCGGCGCAAAGCGCCCGTTCTGGATCGTGATGCGCACGGTAAAATTCTCGGCGGCGGCCGGCGCGGTCAGCGCGCAGCACAGCGCGGCGGCCAAGGCGATGTGTTTCATGTCGGATTCTCCTTTAAAACTCGACTTCGAATTTCAACCGCGCCATGTGCCTGCCGAAATCATGCAGGTTGAGCGGGCGATTATCCGCGCCCGCATGTCCGGCGACTTGCGTTGAAAAGGCGGCGGCGAGCATGACCTTCGGCTTGAACTGGATGTGCAGCGTGGGGCCAGCGTAAAGCGCGTCTCCCTGAAAACGCCGAAACCCGAATGAATCATGGACGCGATAATATTGCGCGCCGGCGCCGAGCGTGACCTTCGGCGCGATGCGATAGGCAAGACCGCCGGTGACGCCCCATTGCGCCGCGCGCGCCCACGCGCCGTCGCCGACAGCTTTGGCAACTTCTGGCGCGTAAACCAGGTTGGCGCCGATGTAGAGGCGGTTTTCGATCAGTTCGGCATCGGCGGCAATTTTCACGGTGGTTTCGAAGGCGCGGGTATGCGCGCCGCTGTCGCCCTCGACGCGCGACCATTCCGGTTCCGCCGAAATCGCCAGGCCGATGGGCGAGGCGGGCCCGCGCGGCAGCAGCAAATAGCGGAATTTGGCGGAAAGGCCCGCAAAGGCCGCGCTGTTGCGATTGTCGAGCCCTTCCACATCCCGGATGCGGTGCGCTGCGCCATGCAGAGCGAATTCGTAGAAGAAATTCTGCGTCGGCACATGCTCGAAGGCGATTTCCTGCTCGAGGCCGAGGAATGCGCCGGAGCGTTTGCGCCAGGTGGCGTTGGTTTCGAATTCGATCGCCTTTTCGCCGCGCGATCCGATATCGGAGCCGTCCGTGAATCCGAAAATATACTTCGTCTCGATGTCCCGGTATTCGCCGCCGAACAAAGAGGCCGTTTGCGCCCGCGCATGCGCGGGCGCGGCTGCCAAAAGGGCGCAAGCAAGCGTGCGCGCAGCAAGGCTGCGTGCTGAAACGATCGTCATGACCGGGATTCTCCGGGCGATTTGCCTTGCGCCGAAAAAGCCCGCCGGCGCCCGTTTTGGCAAGAGCGCGGGCGAAAATGCGAATTGTTCCAGTGTAGATTTGGGCAGGCGACGCAAAGACATCGCCGTTGCGCAGCGCTGCCCCCGAGCCCCGGCTGCGCGGCGCTCGTGCGCCGCCAAACGCCTGATTTGCGTGGGGCGTCGGGTCCTATTGGCCTTCTGGGCCGCGCCGCAATATAGTGCGCGCGACAAGCGGCGCTCGGCCGCCACCAGGCTTAGCATGTCCTTCGCATCTCTTCTTGGCGCAGACGCCGGCGCGTTGTCGGTCGATCGCGCCATTTCGGAATTTCGCGCCGGCCGCCCCGTGCTGATCGACGCGCGGGTGCTTGTTGCGCCCGCTGAATCGCTCGACGAGGCCGCGCTGGTCGCGCTGGCGGGGCTGACGCAGGGCGCCGCGCGTCTCGTTCTGGCGGGCCCGCGTTTGCAGCGCCTCGGCGCGGCGCGGCGCGATGCCGGCGCGCTTGCGCTGCCGCGCCTCGAAGGCGCGCGCATCGCCCGCCTTGCACTCGCGCCCAAGGCCGCGCTCGACGCGCCCATCCTCCCGCTGCAGACGGGCGAGGCGGCGGCTTTGTCGCTGGCGCATCTGGCGGGCCTCATTCCCGCAGTGCTGACCGCCGATCTCCCGGCGGACGCGTTGCGCAACGCGCCGTTGGCGCGCGTTTCCACTGCCGATATCGAAGCCTATCCCGCGCGCAGGGATGCGGGTCTGCACATCGTTTCGCGCGCGCCGGTTCCGCTCGAGGGCGCGCAGACGCAATTCGTCATTTTCCGCGGCGGCGAGGGCTTGCGCGATCAGGTTGCCGTCATCGTCGGCGAACCGGATATGACGAAGCCGGTTCCCGTGCGGCTGCATTCGGCCTGTCTGACGGGCGATCTGTTCGGTTCGCTGAAATGCGATTGCGGCGATCAATTGCGCATGACCGCCCGCCGCATGGCGGAGGAAAATGGCGGCGTTATTCTCTATCTGGATCAGGAAGGGCGCGGCAACGGTCTTGCGTCCAAGATCAAGGCTTATTCGCTGCAGGCCGATGGGCTCGACACATACGACGCCGACGCCACGCTCGGCTTTGAGGACGATCATCGCAATTTCGCGTTCGCAGCGGACATGCTCAAAAAGCTTGGCGTGACGCGCGTCAATCTGATCACCAACAACCCTCGCAAGGTCGAGGCTCTGCGCGCTGCCGGTCTTGATGTTGTTTCGCAGCAGCGCGTGCATGGCCGCACGACGCCGCACAACGAAGCCTATCTGTCTGCAAAGCGCGACCGCGCGGGCCATGCATTCGATGCCGATCTCGCAAAAAAGCCAAAAGCCGGCGCCTGAGCGCGGCTGGCTGCTCGCCTTCGCTGTCTATGCTGCGGTGTGGGCGGTTCAATGCTATCCCTGGTTGTCGGGCCAGCTGACGATTCCCTGGGACGCGAAGGCGCATTTCTATCCGCAATTCGTGTTTCTTTCGCGCGCGCTGCACAGCGGGCAGCAACCGTTCTGGACGCCGAATGTTTTCGATGGCTGGCCACAGATTGCCGATCCGCAATCGCTGATTTTCTCGCCCTTCTATTTTCTCGCGGCGCTGCTGGTCGACAAGCCGGGCATGCGGCTGCACGACGCCATTCTCTTCGGCATGCTCGCCATGGGCGCGATTGCGCTGATGCTTTACGGGCGCGACAGGGGCTGGCGCCCTGTAGCGGCGCTAGCGGCCGCGCTCGCATTCACTTTCGGCGGCTCGGCGTGGTGGCGCATTCAGCATGTCGGCCAGGTGATGAGTCTGGCGTGGTTTCCGCTGGCGCTGTTCTGTCTTTCGCGCGCGCTCGATCGCCGCTCGCTGCTGTGGGGTGCGTTCGCCGGCGTCGCCTCCGCCTTCATGGTGGTCGGTCGCGATCAGATCGCATGGTTCCAGATTTATCTGCTTGCGGGGTTCATTCTCGTCCGTTTGACGGCGCGCGGGGAAATCTGGCGCAACCTGCGCGGCGCGCTTGGGCCGCTATTCATCGCGCTGGTCGTCGGCGTTGCTCTTGTCGCTGCGCCCGTCGCATTCACGGCGGCGCTTGCGATGGATTCCAATCGCCCCTCGCTCATCTATAGCGAGGTCGTCAAGGCGTCCTTGCACCCGGCCTCGCTGCTGACCTTCGTGGCTCCAAATTTTTACGGCGTCTCGGGGCCGCTGTCGCAATTCTGGGGGCCGCCGTCGCCGACATGGCCGCAGGCGCACCTCTTTCTGGCGCGCAACATGGGCGAGGTGTATATCGGCGCCCTGCCGCTTGTCGCGCTCATCGGCGCCCATATCTGGCGCAGCGATCGCGATACGAAATATTTCGCCGTCGCGGCGACGGTGCTGTTGATCTATGCGCTCGGCCTTTACACGCCGGGCTTTGCATTCCTGTTTCATCTGCCCGGCGCTGACCTGTGGCGCCGGCCTGCCGACGCGACCTTCGACATCTGTGCATTGCTCGCGCTGATCGCCGGTTCCGGCGTCGATCGCATCGCGCGCGGCGCAGTCCGTTTTCACACTTTGCCCGTCGTCGCCGCGCTCGCAGCATTGATCGCCGCATGCGTCGCGCTCGCGCAATGGAAGGACCATCTGGCGCAAGCCGCGCCCGCCCTTGCAATGGCCGCGGTCTTTCTCGGCCTTTCCGTCGCGCTGCTGCGCGCATTGCCGCGCCTGCGCGCGCCTGCTGCGCTTGTTCTGACGGGCGCGCTTCTGTGCGCGGATTTTCTTGCCGGCGCGGGCCCCAATGAATCGACGGCGTTGCCGACGCGCGATTACGCGATGCTGAAACCGGATTCAGACGATCCGACCATCGCCTTCCTGCGCGAGCGGCTGAAGCAATCGTCGGCGCCGGACCGGCGCGACCGCATCGAATTCGCAGGCGTCGGCTTTGATTGGCCCAACGCCAGCCTTGCGCAGGATTTCGACAATCATCTCGGCTACAACCCCCTCCGCCTGTCCTTGTTCGAGGCGCTGACCAATGCGGGCGATCATGTCGCAACGCCCGACCAGCGGGTGTTTTCAAAAGCCTTCCCGTCCTACTGGTCGCTGGCGGCCGATCTGGTGGGTCTGCGCTACATCGCCACAGGCGTCCCTCTGGAGACCATCGACCCGAAAGCGCGGCGTTCGGCCTTCACGCTGCTTGCGCGCACCAAGGACGCGTACATCTACGAAAACCCCCGCGCGCTGCCGCGCGTGATGGTGGCGACGGAAGTCGCTGAATCCGACTTCAACGACATTCTCCAGACCGGAAACTGGCAACCCGTCGATTTTCGCCGCATCGTATTGCTGCAGCAAAAGGGCGATGCGCGTCCGCGCGCAGCCGGCAAGGCGCGCATCTTGTCCTATGAAAATACGCGCGTCGTCGTGGACGCCGAGGCGCCCGAGGGCGGCTGGCTGGTGCTGACCGATATTTACCATCCCTGGTGGACCTGTCAGGTCGACGGCGTCGCACAGCCCGTGCTGCGCGCGAATGTCGCGTTTCGTGCGGTGGCGCTGTCGCCCGGGAAACACAGGGTCGTTTTCGCGTTCAAGCCTTTCGAGGGGCTCTGGGCCATGGCGCGCGCCCTTGCGCATGGGCAGGCTACGCCTTAAATCCTCTGCTCGCGCAGGTTTGCGGGCGCAAAGCCCCTGGGAAGGAAACGTTTCTTGGACGATGTGAGCGCGGCGCAGGAGTTGAGCAAAGACTCCCCATCCGCGTCAGGCGGAGAAAACGACCGATTGTTCAGCGCCAAACACCCCGTGAAAACGCTTGGCGCGATTTTCAGCCTCGCCATCTTCCTGCTCTCGCTTTTCATTCTGGCCCGTGTCGTCGCCAAGCTGGACATCGGCTCGGTGCGCGCAGCCATCGCCGCAACCAGCGCCGAGCAGATTGTCGCGGCGGGCGCGCTCACGGCGCTGTCCTATTTCGCGCTCACCGGTTACGACGCGCTCGCATTGCGGCAATTGCGCGCGCATGTGCCCTATCGCATCACGGCGCTGGGTTCGTTCACCAGCTACGCCATTTCGTTCACGCTTGGCTTCCCGCTGATCACGGCGGGCACGGTGCGTTACTGGATCTATTCGCGCGCCGGCCTCACCGCAGGCCGCGTCGCCAGCCTGACGATCGTCGCGGGCGTCACCTTCTGGATCGGCATGGCGGCGGTCATCGGCTTTGCGTTGATCGCGCGCGCCGAGCCGCTTTCGTGGCTCGATCTTCTGGCGCCCTGGATGAACCGCGCCATCGGCGCAGCCATTCTCTGCGCAATTCTCGCTTATCTCGTCTGGACCGCGCTCAAGCCGCGCCGCGTCACCTTGCAGGGTTTCAATCTGCAATTGCCGGGGCCTCTGGTTACGGGCGGGCAGGTTGCGCTTGGCGTCATCGATCTTTGCTCGGCGGCTGGCGCGCTCTACGTCTTGCTGCCGAAAGGCGCAGCCCCCGACTTCCTGACATTTGCCGCGACTTATGTTTTCGGCGCCATTCTGGGCATCGTCAGCCACGCGCCCGGCGGCATCGGCGTCTTCGAGGCGACGATCATCAAATTTACGCCCGGCGGCGCGGAGGCGGCAATTTTGGCGTCGCTGCTTCTTTTCCGGATGATCTATTATCTTGCGCCATTCGTTCTGGCGCTGGCGCTGCTCGGCGCCAATGAGGCGATGCGCCGCTGGAAAAGTCTGCGCGCCGACATGGAGCGCGACGCCGGCGGGCTAGGGGATTGATCGAGGATTGATCGGCGATGCAGCAGCGCGACATGCAGGTTTCTCTCGCTGCGTTGATCGACGCTTTGCCGGAAGCGGCGCTGGCTGTCTCGAATGACGAACGGGTGCTTGCGCTCAACGCTTCCGCCGCCGCCGTGTTTCCGGGCCTGCGCGTCGACGAGACGCTGGTGCGCGGATGGCGCGCCCCCGATGCGCTCAACGCCATCGCGCGCGCCTTCGCCAGTGGCGCGCCGCAACAGGCGCAATGGCTGGATCGCGTTCCAGTCGAACGGCAATTTGAAATTCACGCCGCTCCTGTTGCAGGCTTCCCGGCCTGTCTCGTCGTGTTGCGCGACGTAACGGAAGCGCGCCGCATCGACCGCATGCGCGCCGATTTCGTGGCGAACGCCAGCCACGAATTGCGCACGCCGCTCGCGTCGGTTCTCGGATTTGTCGAAACGCTGCAGGGCCCGGCGGCAAACGATCCGGCGGCGCGCGAACGGTTTCTCGCCATCATGCGCGATCAGGCCCGTCGCATGGCGCGGCTGGTCGACGATCTTCTGTCGTTGTCGCGGATCGAACAGAATCTGCATCTGCGCCCGCAGGGCGTCGTCGATCTTTCCGGCCTCGCGCATGAAATCGCCGACAGTCTGCGCGGGCTCGCGCGCGAAAGCGGAGCCACGATCGAATTGCGCGCCGCCGCCGATGTTTTTGTTTTCGGCGATCGCGACGATCTGTTGCGCGTCATCGAGAACCTCATCGAAAACGCCATCAAATATGGAGGCCCCGCTCCGATTGCCGTCTCTGTCGAGCGCGCCGGCGACATGGCGCGCCTGACGGTGCGCGACCGCGGGCCAGGCATCGCCGCAGAACATCTGCCGCGCCTGACCGAGCGATTTTATCGCGTCGACGCTGGCGCCAGCAAAGCCAAGGGCGGCACCGGGCTCGGTCTCGCCATCGTCAAGCACATTGTCGCCCGCCATCACGGCCGGCTCTCCATCGAGTCGCGGCCCGGCGAGGGTTCGACATTTTCGATTATTTTGCCGCAGGCGCCCGAGCGCGCCTGATACGCGATAGTTTTCAGATAGTTGCGATGTCACAAACCCGTCGCTCAACTGTCGTATGACAGTGACGAACGCCCCTTATGGTCCGCCCGCCGTCGAAACACGGTTCAGAGTTCCTCCAAGCCGAGAGGCCGTTATATGTCCATCCGTTCGTTTCTGAGCGCGGCTGTCATCGCCGCCGCCGCCATCGTCCAGCCCGCCGTCGCCGCCGACATTTCCGGGGCCGGCGCGACCTTCCCCTATCCGATCTACTCGAAATGGGCCGACGCCTATAAGAAGGAGACGGGCAACGGCCTGAACTATCAGTCCATCGGCTCGGGCGCCGGCATCAAGCAGATCCTCGCCAAGACCGTCACGTTCGGCGCTTCGGACGCGCCGCTGAAGATGGAGCAGCTCCAGAAGGACGGTCTCATCCAGTGGCCGCAGGTTATGGGCGGCATCGTGCTCGTCGTGAACATCGACGGCGTCGCGCCCGGCAAGCTCGTGCTCGACGGCCCGACGACAGCCGACATCTATCTGGGCAAGATCGCCAAGTGGAACGACCCGGCCATCGCCAAGCTCAACGCCGACGTGAAGCTCCCCGACGCCGCCATTGCCGTTGTGCGCCGTTCGGACGGTTCGGGCACCACGTTCAACTTCACCGACTATCTCTCAAAGGTTTCGCCCGACTGGAAATCCAAGGTCGGCGTGAACACGGCCGTCGAATGGCCGGTCGGCGTCGGCGCCAAAGGCAATGACGGCGTCTCGGGCAACGTCGTGCAGACGAAGAACTCGATCGGTTATGTCGAATATGCTTACGCCAAGCAGAACAAGATGACCTATGTCGACATGATCAACGCCGCCGGCAAGCGCGTCACGCCGGCGCAGGCGTCCTTCCAGGCCGCCGCCGCCAACGCCGACTGGGCGAACGCTCCGGGCTATTACCTCATCCTGTCGAACCAGCCGGGCGACGCCTCCTGGCCGATGACGGCCGCGACCTTCATCCTGATGTACGGCGAGCCGCAGGACAAAGCCGCTTCCGCCGAAGCGCTGAAGTTCTTCGACTGGGCCTTCAAGAACGGCGACCAGATGGCGGCGGACCTCGACTACATTCCGATGCCCGCGAATGTGAAAGAGATGGTTCGCGCGACCTGGGCCAAGCACATCAAGACGCACTGACAACGACAGAGGCCGGAGCGAAAGCTCCGGCTTCCTCTTTATGTGGAGCGTAACCCCGTGACGGACATGACGTTGCCAGCGCAGGCCGACAGCCGCGCCAGCGCCGCCAACAAGCAGAGCGTTCTGGAAGGCTTGCGCACGCGCGACCGGGCATTCTTCTGGTTGACGCGCCTGTCGGCGTTGCTCGTTCTCGCCATCCTCGGCGGCATCATCGTTTCGCTCGTCATCGGCGCCTGGCCAGCCATCAAGGCGTTCGGTTTCAATTTCCTCACCGTTCAGCGCTGGGCGCCCAATGCGCAGCCCGAACCGATCCTGGGCGGTCTCGGACCGATTTACGGCACGCTCGTCTCCTCGTTGATCGCGATGGCCATCGCCGTTCCGGTTGGTCTCGGCATCGCTATTTTCCTCACCGAATTGTGCCCGCAGAAATTGCGTCAGCCCATCGCGACGGCGGTCGAGCTCCTGGCCGGCATTCCCTCGATCATCTACGGCATGTGGGGCTTCTTCGTGCTCGGGCCGTTTCTCGCCGAGCATTTCCAGCCTTTCATGATCAAGACGTTCGAAAACGTGCCGGTTTTGCAGGACGTGTTCAAGGGTCCGGCGAGCAATCTCTCACTGTTCAACGCCTCGCTCGTTCTGGCGATCATGGTGCTGCCCTTCATCACATCCGTCGCGCGCGACGTCTTTCTGACAGTCCCGCCCGTTCTGAAAGAAGCCGCCTATGGCGTCGGTTGCACGACCTGGGAGGTCATGCGCAACGTGGTGCTGCCCTACACGCGCGTCGGCGTGATCGGCGGCGTGATGCTGGCGCTCGGGCGCGCCTTGGGCGAGACGATGGCCGTCACCTTCGTCATCGGCAATTCGTTCAAAATCTCGCCGTCGATCTTCGCGCCTTCCACCACGATTTCGGCAGCCATCGCATCGGAATTCGCGGAAGCATCGGACGTGCATCAATCGGCCCTGATCCTGCTTGGCCTGCTGCTGTTCGTTTTGACGTTCTTCGTTCTGGCCATCGCGCGCCTCCTGCTGATGCGCGCCGAGCGGCGCTCGGGAGCCTGACATGAACGCTTTCTCTCCCCCCGGCTACGCTGCGCGCAAACGCGTCAACGAAATCATTATGGGTCTGTGCGTCGCCGCGACGGCGCTTGGTCTGGTCTGGCTGTTTCTCATTCTCGTAACGCTGCTGTGGAACGGCATTTCCGGCGTCAGCCTGGCGGTCTTCACCGAAATGACGCCGCCGCCCAATGCGCATGGCGGCGGCTTGCTCAACGCCATTGTCGGCAGCTTGATCATGACCGCTATCGGCATCGCCATCGGCGGCCCGATCGGTTTGTTCGCGGGAACCTACATGGCCGAATACGGCCGTCACGAAAAACTGACGACCGTCATCCGCTTCATCAACGACATCCTTCTGTCGGCGCCGTCCATCATCATCGGCCTGTTCATCTATGGGGCGGTCGTGGTGCCGATGCACGGTTTTTCCGGCATAGCCGGCGCACTGGCGCTGGCGGTCATCGTCATCCCCGTCGTCGTGCGCACGACCGAGAACATGCTGCTGCTTGTGCCGCAACAATTGCGCGAGGCGGCCGCAGGGCTTGGCGTGCCGCGCTCCAAGGTCATTCGCGACGTTGCCTATCGCGCCGCCAAGACCGGGCTCATCACCGGCGGGCTGCTGGCGGTGGCGCGCATTTCCGGCGAGACGGCGCCGCTGCTTTTTACGGCGCTTTCCAATCAGTTCTGGTCGATCGACCTGACAAAAGAGATGGCGAACCTGCCGGTCACCATCAACAATTTCATCAACAACCCCGATCCGAATTGGAAGCGCCTTGCCTGGGCGGGCGCGCTCATCATCACTTTCGCGGTTCTGGCGCTTAACATCGCCGCCCGTTCACTCAGTTCGAGGAATGCGTCCAAATGAGCGAACTATCGATGGTTGACGCGGCGGCGCTCGCGGCAAGGCATTCTCCGCCGGACGCGCCGGTGAAGGTCGATGTGCGCAACGTCGATTTTTATTATGGCGCGCATAAAGCGCTGAAGAGCATCTCGCTGCCGCTCTATCAAAATCAGGTGACGGCGTTCATCGGCCCCTCTGGCTGCGGCAAGTCGACGCTGCTGCGCGTCCTGAACCGCATGTACGACCTTTACCCTAACCAGCGGGCGACGGGCGAGGTCATCCTCGACGGCAAGAACATCCTCGACCCCAAACAGGATTTGAACCTGTTGCGTGCGCAGGTTGGCATGGTCTTCCAGAAGCCGACGCCGTTCCCGATGTCGATCTACGACAACATCGC
>JAGWTA010000042.1 GCA_028869185.1 Hyphomicrobiales bacterium | reverse complement strand
AGCGCGAATAGAATTCGACGATCAGATGCGGCTCCATCTGCACCGCGAACGGCACGTCGGCCAGTTGCGGAATGCGGATGAAGGTCGCGGTCTGCTTGCCGTGATCGGCTTCGATGAAGTCCGGCACGTCGCGCTCGCCGAGCTGGTTGGCTTCGAGCACGATGGCGAGCTGCTTGGAGGCGTCCTTGACCTCGACGACATCGCCCGGCTTCAGCTTGTAGCTGGAGATGTTGACGCGCTTGCCGTTCACCTTGACGTGGCCGTGGTTGATGAACTGGCGCGCGGCGAACATGGTCGACACGAACTTGGCGCGATAAACGACGGTGTCGAGACGACGCTCGAGCAGGCCGATCAGGTTCTCGCCGGAGTCGCCCTTCATACGGGTCGCCTCGACATAGATGGCGTAGAACTGGCGCTCGGAAATGTTGGCGTAGTAGCCCTTCAGCTTCTGCTTGGCGCGGAGCTGGGTGCCGAAGTCGGAGAGCTTGCCCTTGCGGCGCTGGCCGTGCTGGCCGGGGCCATATTCGCGGCGGTTCACCGGGGACTTCGGACGGCCCCAGATGTTCTGCCCCATGCGGCGGTCGATTTTATATTTGGATTCTGCGCGTTTGGTCATCGTCTCGTCCTGTGGTCGCGGCGAGAGAATGCGAGCCGCGCCGGGACAAGGCCCCGAAGCCAATCCGCGATCCGCCCGCCCGGCGCGCAAAGGCGCCTGTGGGGTTGATCGCGCCCTCCTCTGCCCCTTCCGGGGCCAACAGACAGCTCACCCTGCGCAAGAAAAGCGGAGCGGGAGCGGTCACGGGCGCAAAAAAGCCGACCCGGCGCAGGCCGGGTCGAACGGGAGGAAATTACAGGGAGGTGGGCGGGATGTCAACGATCTGCACCGCAACGCGAAAATCACCGCCGCGCCAGCAACCCGAACCCGAAATCGCGCCCGCGGCCGAGCTTGAACGCCATGTATATCCACGTCATCGCGAGCGGTTCAAGAAAGCGAGCGCCAGCCAACGGACCGAAATCGAACGCGTCCAAACCAAGCAAAGTCGCCAGCGCGATCACCTTGCTGCGCGCGTCGGCGTCGTCGCCAGCAACCGGCATCATGACATTGCCGGCCGCATAATGCGGGTTGAGCATATTCTCGACGCCCGTTGTGTTGAACGCCTTCACGAGGCGGGCGTTGCGGGCGCGTTTGGCAATTTCTTCAGCGCCGGATGTCGTCGTGCCGATGGTCAGTCCGGCCAGTCCCGGCGCCAGCGGATTGGTGAGATCGACCAGAATGCGCCCACCCCAGTCAGCGCGCGAAGCGGCGATGTCCACAGCCGCCGCATAGGGCACGGCCAGAATGACAATGTCGGACGCCTCGATCGCCTGCGCGACGGTCGCGAGCTGCGCGCCGGTCACGCTGGCGACGGCGGCCTCATATTTCGCAGGATCGTTCGCGCCGAACAATACGGGCTGGCCCTTGGCGGCGAACGCCTTGCCGAGCGAGAGACCGACATTGCCCGGTCCAATGATCGAGAGATTCATGATGCTGCGCCTTTCGTGTCCGTCACCCTAATAAATCTTGATGAGCGCAACGCCCGCGACCATCAGCACGAAACCGAGCGCGCGCGCGAGATTGAGCGCGTGGACAGGATTGCCCAGCGCACCGAAATGATCAAGCGCAAGCGCGGCGGCGAGTTGACCGACGAGCACCAGCGCTGTTGTCAGACCAACGCCGATACGCGGCGCCAGAAACACCAGCAGAACGACATAAGCCATCGCGATGATTCCGCCGCCCCAGGCAACCGGCGGCGCCGCGCGCCATGCGGCGAGGTCGGGCAGAAAAGGTCGCACAACCGCAAGCCCCAGCGCACACGCGACGCCACCGACGATGAAGACGACCAGCGTTGTCAACAGTGGATGGCCCGCCGTGCGGCCAAGCTGCGCATTGAGCGCCGTCTGAACTGGAATGAGTACGCCGGCCAGAACGCCAAGCGTCCACAGCAGGGCGGAGGGCATCGCCGTCAACGCCCCAACGCTTCGATGACGACGCGCGCTGTTTCGGCGCCCGAAAAGTTCTGCTGCCCGGTGACGAGATTGCCGTCGCGCACCGCAAAGCTCTTCCACAAGCCGGCCTGAATGTAGTTGGCGCCAAGCGCTTTCAGTTCGTCCTCGATGCGCCAGGGCATGACATGCTTGTCGCGCGGCAGAAGGTCGTAGCTCCACACCGCATTGTCGGCAAAATCTTCCTCGACATTCGCAAAGCCGGTCACGGTCTTGCCCTTGACGAGAAAGTCGCCGTTCGACAAACGGGCATAACGCAGCACGGCGACGCCGTGACAAAGCGCGGCGGCGACCTTGCCCGCTTCGTAGAACGCCACGAATTTTTTGTGCAGATCATGCGCATCGGCGAAGGTGAACATCGGCGCCTGGCCGCCCGCGACGACGATTGCGTCGAACCGATCGAGGGCGATGTCGGCGACCTTTCCGGTATCGCCGAGTTTGGCCATCAGCGCCGGCGTGTTGATGAACCCGAGACTCGTCAAATCGCTGGCCGAATAGCCGCTTGCGTCGCGCGGATCGCTCATCGCGTCCGCTTCGACCCTGCCGCCCGCAGGACTGAAAATCTCCACCGCGTAACCGGCCTCGGTGAAGGCGAGATAGGGATGGGACAATTCGCTCCACCAGAAGCCAACCGGCCAATTCGTCGTTGTCGAGACGGCCGGATTGCTGACGACGATGGCGACGCGCTTGGGATGCTTGGGATTAACGGCATTGGGATTGGCGAGGCTCACCGGCTATCTCCGCAGGAAAGGATGCATCCCGTGCTAAAGGTCGGCAGCGACTGGATAAATATGTTGAAATGCAAATGATTGTTGCGTTATAAGGCAACAGTGGAATTGAACGAACTGCGCGCTTTCGTCAAAATCGTCCAGCTCGGCAGCATAACGAGGGCTGCCGAGGAACTGCACACCAGCAAATCGCACCTCTCGCGCACGCTGTCCGCGCTCGAGACCCGGTTACGCGTGAGTTTGATTCAGCGCAGCACCCGCTCGTTGCGACTAACAGAAATTGGCCGTGATTTTTTCGCGCGCTCGCTCGCTATCCTGCAATCGGTCGAGGAGGCGCAACTCAGCGTTCAGCGCACGCGGCAGGCGCCGGTCGGCCGCCTCAGCCTGACCTGCGGACCGGAATTTGGCGTGTTGCGCGTCAATGGCTGGATCAACAGCTTCCTGCAAAAGCACCCGCAGGTCAGTGTGCAAGCCGAATATACGAGCCGTGTGGTCGATCTCATTCACGAAGGATTTGATCTGGCCATCCGCCTCGGCGCGTTGCGCGATTCCGCGCTGGCGACGCGCAAATTGGGGGCGCTGGAATATGGCTATTTCGCCAGCAAAACTTATTTTGCGCACCATGCCGCGCTGAAACATCCGCGAGATCTGCTTGACGGTCACGATCTCCTTACTTTCACCCGAGGCGGAACGGCCAATGCATGGAATTTTTCGCGTGAAGGCGAGACGTTGGATATTCCGCACGACGGGCGATTGGCGGTCAACAATGTCTTCGCTTTGCGCGACGCGGTTGCTGCGGGCCTCGGCATAGCGCGTCTACCGCTGATCGCGGTGCGCGATTTGCCCCCCTCAACAAAACTTGTTCGCCTGTTTCGCGATTGGCGAACGCCCGATGTGCCGATCCACGCTGTCTTTGTATCGAGCCGCTATCTCAGCCCCAACGTCCGCGGCTTCATCGATCACGCAATCGCGCAGACGCGCAAGGACAGTCGCGCCTGAGGCAGCCGCCGAAATCGAGCGCTGAGACGAAACTCCGCCCCTACTCCACCACCTCCCATGTTCCGACGACCCCCGTCGCGATCTCCTCCTCGCCCGGCTCGACCGGCACGGGCGCCGCTTCGGCGGCCATTTTGGCGCGGCTGGCGTACATCATCGGACGCGGATTGTTCTGATCGCCCTCCGGCTCGAGCGAAAGCAGCTTGCCAAGCTTGACGCCGGCGCCCGCAGCATAAAGCCCCGCCAGCCGTTTTGCTTCCGCCACGGCGGGACCGCGCAGCGCATCGAGCCGCGCCTTGCGATCGGAAATGTCGAAACTCAGCCCGTAAAACACATTCGCGCCGCTCTCGATGGCTTTCGCGGCCACCGCACCCGCCTTGCCGACATCGCGAAACGTCACGCGCACCATGTTGCTGGCGCGAAAGCCGCGCTGCGTCGTCTTGCCGGTCGTTGGCGAAACATCGCTCAGCGGCGTCAGCGACAGATTGCTCGTGCGAATATCCTTGGCCTCGACGCCCTGCGCTTTCAGAGCCGCAATGGCGGCGTCCGTCGCTTTGGCGTTTTCCGCAGAAGCATCCGCCGCCGTCGGTCTGTCCGTGACGACGCCGAGCGAGAGATAGGCCATGTCCGGCTTGACGTTCGCCGTCGCCGTTCCTGTCACGCGAATATGAGGCGGCATCCGCAATTCCTGTGCGCGCGCCGGCGCGCTGCTCCCAAGACAGCACAAAACGGCGGCGATGGCGAAACGAAAGATCATCAGAAAATTCCCTCGGCAAGAAAAGCGCGGCCGCGAAGCCTGGCGACTGCGCGATGCACTGGACCAGCTGAATCCGGCGCAATCAAGCCGCCAAACGGTTGACTCGCAGCGCCAATAGGCGAAACATTCAGATATAAAAACAAGAGGGAAACGTCATGATCTCACGCCGTGCGCTTGTCGCCGGAACGGCGGCGCTTGCAACAACCAAAGCCTTCGCCGAAACCAGCCATCTCACGCGCGGCCTGCCGCCCGGCCTCACCGGCGCGCTCGGCTCCCTGCCAGGCAAGCGTCCGCTGCTCGAGCTCTCGCAGCGCCCGCCCAATTACGAGACGCCCGTCTCCTATTTCACAGGCCCCATCACGCCCAACGACGCATTTTTCGTGCGTTACCACCTGTCGGAAATTCCGCAGATCGATGCGGCGAAATGGACGCTGAACGTCGCGGGCAAGAACAAGATTTCGCTGACGCTCGCCGATCTCAAGCAGATGCCGGCGACCGAGGTGACGGCGGTGTGCCAATGTTCGGGCAACCGGCGCGGTCTTTCCAACCCGCATGTGGCGGGCGTGCAATGGGGCTATGGCGCCATGGGTTGCGCGAAATGGAAAGGCGTGCGGCTGAAGGACATTCTCGAAAAGGCGGGCGTGCCCGACGGCTCGGTCGAGGTGTCGCTCAACGGCGCCGATGGCCCGCCGCTCGACAAGACGCCCGATTTCGTCAAATCCATCCCGCTGTGGAAGGCGATGGATGAGAATACGATCATTGCCTACGAGATGAACGGCGAACCGCTGCCCCATTTCAATGGCGCGCCCGCGCGCGTCGTGGCGCCGGGCTGGACGGCGACCTACTGGATGAAGTCGATCACCGATATTGCGTTGCTCGACAAACCTTTCGACGGTTTCTGGATGAAGAGCGCCTATCGCGTTCCGCTCGGCCTTTTTCCCGCCATCGACCGTTTCACGACGCAAGAGACGGCCACCAACACGCCCATCACCGAGATCATGGTCAACTCGCTGATCACGGCGCCGGCCGACGGCGCCAGAATCGCCAAAGGCGCGCTCAATGTCGCCGGTCTTGCCTGGGATGGCGGGCGCGGCATCGATCGCGTGGACATTTCGCTCGATGGCGGCGCGACCTGGCGCCCTGCGACGCTGGGCGAGGATCTGGGCCGCTTCGCCTTCCGCCCCTGGCGCTTCGTCGCGCAGGCGCAGAAGGGCCCGCTGACCATTCTTTCGCGCGCCACCAATCGCGCGGGCCAGACGCAGGTCGCCAAAGCCTTGTTCAACCCCGCCGGCTATCACCACAATGTGGTGAACGCCGTCTCGGTCACGGTCGCGTGAGGAGAAGCGATATGCGCATCATCACATCCGCCCTCGTCCTGCTCGCTTTCGCCGTTCCCGCCCTTGCGGATGAAGCGACGATCAAACTGAAGGAAGCGCCCGGCGTCGAAGCCGTGCGCAACAATTGCGCCGCCTGTCACAGTCTCGATTATCCCATCACCAACGGCGGCTTTCTCGACGCCAAGGGCTGGACCGCGACGGTGACGAAGATGCAGAAGACATTCGGCGCGCCGATCTCCGACGCCGATGCGAAGGAAATCATCAATTATCTCGCCGCCAACTACGGCAAGTGAGCGATGCAGGCGGACGCATCGTCCGCCTGCCCTTCGCGCCAGTCGCTTCAGCTCAGTTTGACGAGCTGTTTGCCGAAGTTGGCGCCTTTCAGCATGCCCAGAAACGCCGCCGGCGCCGCCTTGACGCCATCGACGACGCTTTCGCGCCATTTCAGCTTGCCGCTGGCGGCCAGGTCGATGAGTTCGCGCAGCGCCTGTCCCCAGATGTCGATGTGGTCTGACACGATGAAGCCTTCGATCAGCGCGCGCTTGACCAGCAGAATGCGCAGATCGTCGAGCGAGGACTTTTCCGCGCCTTCATAAGAAGCGATCAGCCCGCAGACGGCGATGCGCGCAAAATCATTGAGGCGATGCGAGGCGAGCTTGAACGGCAGGCCTCCGACATTTTCGAAAACGCCATCGACGCCATTCGGCGTCGCCTTCTTGAACTGCTCGGCGAAATCGACGGCCTTGTGATCGACACAGGCGTCATAGCCCAGCTCCTTCACCGCAAACGCGCATTTTTCCGGCCCACCCGCAATGCCGACCGCCCGCGCGCCGTGCGCCTTGGCCAGTTGCCCGACCACGGTGCCGACAGCGCCCGTCGCCGCCGAAACGACAACCGTCTGGCCCGCCTTCGGCTTGATGATCTTGTTGAGCCCATACCAGGCCGTCACGCCCGGCATGCCGAGCGGACCGACGAAGGCCTGCAACGGCGCGCGCGAGGCGTCCACCTTGTTGACGCCCTTGCCGTCGCTGAGAAAATACGTCTGCCAGCCGCCGTTGACGCACACGACCTTGTCGCCCGGCTTGAACTCGGGATTTTCCGAGGCGACGACCTCGCCCGCCGTGCCGCCGATCATCACATCGTCCAGCTTTTGCGAAGCGGCGTAGCTCTTGGATTCGTCCATGCGGCCGCGCATGTACGGATCGAGCGACAGCCAGAGATTGCGCACGAGAACCTGCCCCGGCCCCACCGGCGGCGTCTCCTTCTCGAAATAGCGGAAATTGTCGACGCGCGCTTCGCCTTGCGGACGCGAGGCGAGCACGAAACCCTGATTGAGCGGCATGAGCTTTATCCTTGAATGATGAAAGTGGCCAAGACTAGCACGCCCTGCGCCCAGCGCGAGCGCAGAACGGCAAGCTCGACATGCGCTTGCGCCGTCAGACAGCCGCGATCGCATCCGCCCGCAGGCCAAAGGCCGCCAGCGCCTTGGCCAGCGTCGCGTCCGGCGCGGCGCCGCTTGTGAAAATCGCCGGATACGGCGGGGCGCCGCCGGTCTGTTCGGCGCCGACCACCTGCTTGACCCGTCGCGCAATGGCTGGCGCGGGATCGACCCATTCCACGGGCCAGGGCGCCAGCGCGCGAAAGCGTTCCAGCAGCAGCGGATAATGCGTGCAGGCGAGCGCGATCATGTCGGTGCGCCGCCCGTCCCGCTGCACGAAACAGGGCGCGATTTCGGCAGCGATGTCGGCGTCGGCGACAGCGCCGCCGCGCATGAAGCTTTCCGCGAGCCCCGCCAGTTTCTTCGAGCCCACGAGTTGCACGTCGCAATGGCTGGCGAAGGAGGCGATGAGATCGCGCGTATAATCGCGCGCCACGGTGCCGGGCGTCGCCAGCACGGAAATCAGGCCGCTCTTCGTGCGCTCGGCGCAAGGCTTGATGGCCGGGACCGTGCCGACGAAAGGGATCGCCGGCCAACGCGCGCGCAGATGCGGCAGCACGAGCGTGGACGCCGTGTTGCAGGCGATGACCGCCGCCTGCGGCCGCCACCGTCCGATCAGCGCTTCCATCACGCTCATCACGCGGGCCACAAGCGCATCGGGCGCCAGCGCGCCATAGGGAAACACCGCATCATCGGCCGCATAGACGAAGGCGGCGCCCGGCAACGCCTTCTCGATCTCGCGAAACACGGTCAGGCCGCCAAGACCCGAATCGAAAACCAGGATGGGGGACATGGGGCAGGAGCAATAGCAGGGCCGGCGGGTTTGGCGAATAGGGGCGGCTCGCCGCCGCGTTCAAACCAGCCGCATCGCGCCGTCCTCGATCGGGCCTTTCAGCAGCAGACGGCGATCGGCGTAATAATTCTGGTTGAGCAGCCAGGGCGCGCGCACGCCCTGCCTGGGCAAAAGGCGCGCGGCGCGCTGGAAATAGCCGGAGGTGAAATCGACGAATGGCCGCGTCGCCATCGCGGGATCGTCGTTATGGGCGACGGCAATCCGCGCGCCCTTGCGATCCATCGCGTTCAGGAGGCGGCAGACATAGCGCGCGATGAGATCGGCCTTCAGCGTCCAGGATGCATTCGTATATCCGAACGTCTGCGCGAAATTGGGCACGTCCGACAGCATCGCGCCGCGATAGGACAGATGATCGCCCGTCTCGACCGGAGCGCCGTCGACCGAAAGACGCGCGCCGCCGAACGCCTGCAGGAAAAGTCCCGTCGCCATCACGATCACGTCGGCCTGCAACGCCGCGCCGCTGTCGAGCAGCAAGCCATCGGCCGTGAAACGCGCGATCGTATCCGTGCGCACCGAAAGCGCGCCCTTGCGGATCGCACGGAACAGATCGCCGTCGGGAATGAGGCAGATGCGCTGGTCCCAGGGATTGTAGCGCGGCGTGAAATGCGCGACGTCGAAACCGTCCGGCAATTGTCGCTTCGCCATGCGCACGAGATAACGCCCGGAAAATTTTGGAAAGGCGCGCAGGAATTTGTAACTGCCCTGCGAGAACAGGGTGTTTTTCAGACGCGACAGCTTGTAGGCGGTCTGCGGCGGCAGCCGCGCGCGCAATGCGTCGGCGATTTTGTCGCGCGCCGGTCCGCTCGCCATATAGGTCGGCGAGCGCTGCAGCAGCGTCACATGCCTCGCCGTTTTCGCAAGCGCCGGCGCCAGCGTCGCCGCCGTCGCGCCCGAGCCGATGATGACGACGCTTCTGTTGGCGACATCGAGCTCCTGCGGCCAGTGCTGCGGATGCACGATCGCGCCGCGGTAATCGTCGACGCCTGCAAATTCGGGCGTATAGCCGGCTTCGTAGCGATAATAGCCCGAGCACATGTGCAGGAAGGAGCAGGCGTAGCGCACAGGCCCTGCGGGAGTGTCGACATCGAGCGTCCAGCGCGCCTCTGCGCTCGACCATGCGGCGGAAACCACATGCTGGCCGAAACGGATTTTCCGGTCGACGCCATATTCGCGCGCCGTATCCTGAATGTAGCGCAAGATGGCCGGACCATCCGCAATCGCCTTGGCCTGAGACCACGGTTTGAACGCATAGCCCAGTGTGAACATGTCGGAATCCGAGCGCACGCCGGGATAGCGGAACAGATCCCAGGTGCCGCCCATCGCCGCGCGCCGCTCGAGAATGCAGAAGGATTTCTGCGGGCAGTCTTTCTGCAGCCAGTATCCGGCGCCGACGCCCGAAAGACCCGCGCCAACCACGATGACGTCGAAATACTCGGTTTGCATGCGCGCAGTTTAACCGAAAAAGGCGCAAGACGAACAGCGCCGCCGCATGCGTCTTATTCGTCCTTGATTTTGCCCGCCTGTTCGCGCTCGCCTTCGACAAGCCGCACGACGACGCCCCACCACGTGCGCACATCCTGCTGCGTCAGTCCCATGCGGTGGAACATGTTGCGCAGGTTGCGCTGCATGACCGGGCGTTTCGACGCCGGGCGGAAAAAACCGCGTTCGTCGAGATGGCCTTCGAGAAATTCGAAGAAGGACAGAACCATCTCGCGTTGCGCGGGCGGCGAGCGTTCGGGCGCAGCGAAAGGCGCGACCTGCCCGCGCGCGGCGGAAAAATATTCGTAAGCCGTCAGAAGCACGGCCTGCGCGAGATTGAGCGAAGCGTAAGCGGCGTTGACGGGAAATGTGAGGATCGCATCGGCCAGCGCGACGTCGTCATTGTCGAGGCCAGTCCGTTCGGGCCCATAGAGCACGCCGTGTTTCTCGCCAGCAGCCATGCGCGCGGCCGTATCGTCCATCGCGGCGCGCGGCAGCAGGATGGTTTTGCCCTGCCCGCGCTCGCGCGCCGTTGCGGCGTAAACGAAATTGAGATCGGCGATCGCTTCCTCGACGCTGGCGAACACGCGCGCGCTTTCCAGAAGATGCACAGCGCCCGCCGCCGCCGCATAAGCGCCCTTTCGATAGGCGCCCGTGCGCGGCCAGCCCTCGCGCGGCGCAACAAGGCGCAGATCGGAAAGGCCGAAATTCGCCATGGCGCGCGCGCACATCCCGATATTGACGGCGAGTTGCGGCCGCACGAGCACGATAGCCGGTCCGCCTTCCATCTTCGGCTGCGTCGAATTGGTGCCTGCGCCCGTCATGATTCCTCTCGGCGGCGCTTTTAGAGCCTTTTCAGGCGAAGTGGAAACAGCCTGGCGGTGCGAAAACGCGTTTAAACAATCGTGCGACGCGGTTGCGACGATGCGCGAAGGCCTACCGCGGCTTGCGCGCGACGCCTGCGCGCGCGGCTTCCTTCTGCAAGGCTTCGAGGTGCGTCGCAGCAGCGTCGAGCGCCGCCTGCTCGATCGCGCGGTAGCGCGCAATCAGCTCGAGCCCGAATGGCGTGATCCGCGCCCCGCCGCCGCTGCGCCCGCCCGCGCGTTGCTCGACCACCGGCTTGCCGAACGCCTCGTTCAGCGCTGCAACAAGCTCCCAGGCGCGGCGATAGGACATGTCGAGCGCGCGCCCCGCAGCGGCGATCGAGCCATGCGCGGCGATCTTCTCCAGAAGCGCAATCTTGCCCGGGCCGATCCGCTGTCCAGCGTTCAGGTCCACGCGCAGGCTCAGCTTGGGCATCGTCTCACCATCGCGGCATTATGCGCGCTCGCCGCTGTGCGCGCCAGCGCCATGCGCTGATTGCAGCCGTATATCGATATAAATGCGATTTTATCGATTTATGCGCCTTTTCTGCATTGCGTAATTCCTGATTGGATATAACGATAGACAAGGGCCATCGCCAAAGCCAGGAGCAAACGTGACGAAGCGCGCCGGATTTTTCGCCTTGCTGTTGGCGCTCGCTCCCCTGGCCGGGCGTGCGGAAGGGCCAGCTCCCGCATCCGCAGGCGCCGCAACGGCGCAAAGCGTCACGGTTTTCGCCGCCGCAAGCCTCCGGAATGCGCTCGATGAAGCCGCCGCAGCGTGGAAAGCCGCCACTGGCAAGGACGCGAAAATCTCCTACGCCGCATCCTTCCCGCTCGCCAAGCAGATCGAGGCCGGCGCGCCCGCCGATATTTTCATTTCGGCCGACGAAGCCTCGATGGATTACCTCGATCAGCGCAAGCTGCTGGCGCCCGGTTCGCGCGCCAATTTCCTTGGCAACAGCCTCGTCGTCGTCGCCCCGCGCGACAGCGCGACGGACGCGCTGCCCTTTGCAGCAAGCGCCTGGAGCGCGACGCTTGGCCAGAGCCGTCTCGCCATCGGCGATCCCGCTTCTGTGCCGGCGGGCAAATATGCGCGCGCCGCCTTGCAGAAACTTGATCTCTGGTCCGCGCTGGAGCCGCGCCTTGCGCTGACGGACAATGTGCGCTCGGCGCTGCTGTTCGTCTCGCGCGGCGAGGCGCCGCTCGGCGTCGTCTATGCTACCGACGCCGCCGCCGACGCCCATGTCAAAATCGTCGCGACATTCCCGGCCGGCTCGCACCCGCCGATCGTCTATCCAATCGCCCTGACCGCAACGGCGCAAGGCGCGGCCCCCGCACAATTCCTGGCCTTCCTTCGCAGCGCCGCCGCAAGGCCCTATTTCGAAAAGCAGGGCTTTACGCTCAATCCGTGAAGGCGCGGGGCTCTCGTTCCGCGCGACGCAACAGAACGTCAAACGATTGCGACCGTTCCACGTGAGACGGATCAAATCCTACGATTGACTGCACTGGGAGGATCATCGTCCGCGGGAGCCGCCGCCGCATTATGCGCATTGAACTCCATGCGATCGAAAAGCGGCTGGATTGCATTGCGCGCAACCGCTGTCTGCAACGCGAAACATCCCAGCGTGAATGCGAACATGCCTGCCAGAACCGCTCGCTGGCGCGCCGATGCGTTGGGCAAATCCGCACCGGCGTTATTTCCCCCGAAAAATGCGAATACACCGATGATGATGGCGAACGACAGCAGTGAATCCAGCCGCATGCCCCATGTCGGGCCGAGCGTCGGGACGAAAACGGCTGCAACGGCGGCAAAACTGAGCAATCGCCCTGTCTTGCTGGAGAACAATGCAACCGCAACGCCCTGACCGTCGTATCCTTTCAACGGCATGAGGTTGAACATGTTGAGCAAAGTAGATGTTACGAGCAACGCATAGGCCGCCATGCCCAGCCACAGCACAGGGCTCGATTGCAGCAGCGCCTTGGCGCTTTCGCGCGTTTCACCGGGCTGCACCATCAGTTCAACCCAATGCCGGAAGGGCGACAATGCCGGTATGAGCATCAACCCCGCGACAGCGCAAAGCGCAGGCCCGGCTAGTGAAACGACGCCAAGTTCGAATTTGTTCTCGTATGCGCGCTTGCTGGCGGCGAAACCGCCAAAAAACGGGATAAGGCTGACCACAACGCCGCGATGGCCGAACCAAACCATGGCGAAGGCATGACCCATTTCATGCAGTAGCGTCACCGCCACGAGCAACAGCGGCACGACGATGGCGACGAGCTTGTTGTTCGCGGAGCCATACCAGAACATCGGCGCAAACATCGCCAAGCCGGCAAGGATACAAAAAAGCACGATGCGCCAACCCGCAAACCGGATCATCGGCGCCTTGGCGGTAGCGCCCTCGCATACGTGGCGTTTCACATTGTCGAGGTAAGCAACGAGCGCGCGACGATGAAGTTCGTAATTGACGAAGCCGCGAATGGGGCCATTCGTGACGACCTGCACATGCGTGCCGCCGCGCTCGGCTTGAAGGGTCACGGTTTCAAAGCAAAGGTCTTTTTCGGGGATAGCGGCGTCGCCTTTCCAAAAAAGGCAACTCGTCAACCGGCGTTCCGGCTCGACCTGTGTATAGACGTTGCCGACGTAAACGAATGGCTTGTTGCTGCCGACCGGTCGTGATCGCCACTCGACGATCAGCGGTTCCTCACAGGCTACTGCGACATCGCGCCGTTCGACGGTCGAAGCATGAGAAAAATCACTCTGGCGTGGATCGATGACGCGCCAGACATCTGCACGCGCGGCTGGAATCTTCCTGCGCACACGAATGGTGCGCCGCCCTAAAGGCATCGCGACAAAGATCAGGTAACAAAAACCGCCGATAATTGGCCAGCTCAAATTGTAAATGAACGTGAAAATACTCATAAACGCCCCACCCTGCGCTACGAATACCAATAATGTATGGTCACTTCTAAAAACTCGTTACCGTCGTCTTTTGCGCTTTTTCATACCGCCTCCGAAACAACCACCGCTACGACAACAATCCAATTGAGGCGCCGGCGCGAAATGCGTAGGGAGGTGCGTCTTTCAAAAGAAGCGCCCCGTCTGTCCCGCATTTCGCGGGGCCACGGCGCTGGCAGCCCGCGAGGTCAGTTCAATGTCCAATCTGCAGATCGTCTGGACCAAGGTCGATGAAGCCCCGGCGCTGGCGACCTATTCGCTGCTGCCGATCGTCGAGACCTTCGTCGGCGCGGCGGGCGTGAAGGTGAAGCTGAAGGACATTTCGCTGGCCGGCCGCATCCTCGCCAATTTCCCGGACGCGCTGAAACCCGAGCAGAAGGTTGGCGACGAGCTGACCGAGCTCGGCAATCTCGCGCTGAAACCGGAAGCCAATATCATCAAGCTGCCGAACATCTCGGCCTCGATCCCGCAGCTCAAGGCCGCGATCAAGGAATTGCAGGCCAAGGGCTACGCCGTGCCCGATTACCCGGAAAATCCGGCAAGCGATGCTGAAAAGGACATCAAGGCCCGCTACGCCAGGGTGCTCGGCAGCGCGGTCAATCCCGTCCTGCGCGAAGGCAATTCGGACCGCCGCGCCGCCGGCGCGGTCAAGCAATATGCGCGCAACAATCCGCACAAGATGGGCGCCTGGTCCGCGGAGTCGAAATCGCATGTCGCGCATATGGACGCCGGCGATTTCTACGGCTCGGAAATTTCCACCACCGCGCCCGCCAAAACGAATGTGCGCATCGAACTGGTGGCCGCTGACGGCGCAACGACGGTGCTGAAGCCAAAAACCGCGCTCGACGCCGGCGAGGTCATCGACGCGACCGTGATGAGCGTGAAGGCGCTGCGCGATTTCTATGCGCGCGAGATCGCCGACGCAAAGGCCAGGGGCGTCCTGTTTTCGCTGCATCTGAAGGCGACGATGATGAAGGTTTCGGACCCCATCATGTTCGGCCATGCGGTGTCGGTGTTCTTCGCCGACCTTATCGCCAAGCACGGCGAGACGTTCAGGAAACTGGGCGTGAACTTCAACAACGGCTTTGGCGATCTCCTGACGAAAATCGCCGCGCTGCCGGAAGCCGAGCGCAAGCAGATCGAGGCAGACATCGCCGCCGTTTACGCAAAGCAGCCCGGCCTTGCGATGGTGAATTCCGACAAGGGCATCACCAATCTCAACGTGCCGAGCGACGTCATCGTGGACGCCTCCATGCCCGCGATGATCCGCGATTCCGGCAAGATGTGGGGCGCCGACAACAAGCTGCACGACACGAAGGCCACAATCCCCGATCGCTGCTACGCCACGATGTATCAGGCCGTGATCGAGGACTGCAAAAAGAACGGCGCTTTTGATCCCAGGACCATGGGCTCGGTGCCCAACGTCGGCCTGATGGCGCAGAAGGCCGAAGAATACGGCTCGCACGACAAGACATTCGAAATTCCCGCCAAGGGCGTCGTACGCATCGTCGACGACGCGGGCAAGACGCTGCTCGAACGTCCCGTCGACAAGGGCGACATTTTCCGCGCCTGCACGGTGAAGGACGCGCCGATTCAGGACTGGGTGAAACTCGCCGTGCGCCGCGCGCGCCTGACGAACACGCCCGCCGTGTTCTGGCTCGACAAGAACCGCGCGCACGACGCGCAGATCATCGCCAAGGTCGAAAAATATCTGAAGGACCACGACACGAGCGGGCTCGACATCCGCATCCTGTCGCCGGTCGATGCGATGAAATTTTCGCTCGAACGCATCCGCAAGGGGCAGGACACGATTTCCGTCACCGGCAACGTGCTGCGCGATTATCTGACCGACCTCTTCCCGATCATGGAGCTGGGAACGTCCGCGAAAATGCTGTCCATCGTGCCGCTGATGGCCGGCGGCGGTCTGTTCGAAACGGGCGCCGGCGGCTCGGCGCCCAAGCACGTGCAGCAGTTCAACGAGGAAGGCTATCTGCGCTGGGATTCGCTCGGCGAATTTCTGGCGCTCGGCGTCTCGCTCGAACATCTGGCGCAGACGACCGGCAACAAGAAGGCGCAGGTGCTCGCCGAAACGCTCGACGAAGCGAACGGCCGCATTCTCGCCGACAACCGCTCGCCCGCGCGCAAAGTCGGCGAGATCGACAATCGCGGCAGCCATTTCTACCTCGCGCTCTATTGGGCGCAGGCTTTGGCGAAGCAGACGAAGGACGCCGAACTTGCGGCGAAGTTCAAACCGCTCGCCGAAGCGCTGACGCGCGACGAAGCCAAGATCAACGCGGAGTTGATCGGGGCGCAGGGCAAGCCGGTCGACACGGGCGGCTATTACATGCCCGACTTTGCGAAGACGAGCGCAGCCATGCGCCCCAGCGCGACGCTGAACGCGGATCTGGCGGGGGTGTAACCCTCGCCATCCAGCGCGCAGTGACGAAAACCGTCATTGCGAGGAGGCCCGAAGGGCCGGCGCGGCAATCCATCCGGCGGACGTTGCAGAACGCGCGCCTCAACAACAAACGCAACGGGATGGATTGCTTCGTCGCGCCGCTCCTCGCAATGACGGCTGCCAACGCGCACTGACGAAAACCGTCATTGCGAGGAGGCCCGAAGGGCCGACGCGGCAATCCATCCGGGCGTTGCAGAACGCGCGCCTCCACAACAAACGCAACAGGATGGATTGCTCCTCGCGCCGCTCCTCGCAATGACGGCTGCCAACGCGCACTGACGAAAATCCGTCATTGCGAGGAGGCCCGAAGGGCCGACGCGGCAATCCATCCGGCGGGCGTCGCAGACCGCGCGCCTCCACAACAAACGCAAACGGAATGGATTGCTTCGTCGCGCCGCTCCTCGCAAGGACGGTTGCCAACGCGCACTGACGAAAATCCGTCATTGCGAGGAGGCCCGAAGGGCCGACGCGGCAATCCATCCAGCGGGCGTTGCAGAACGCGCGCCTCCTCAACAACGCAACAGGACGGATTGCTTCGTCGCGCCGCTCCTCGCAATGACGGCTGCCAACGCGCACTGACGAAAACCGTCATTGCGAGG
>JAGWTA010000004.1 GCA_028869185.1 Hyphomicrobiales bacterium | reverse complement strand
CTGCGCATAGACCGTCGACGACAGCGACGAGAGCGCCTGCGTCAGCCCCGTGACGGCGCTTTGCGTTTGCTGGACGCCGGCGAGCGCCGAGGCCGCTCCAACTTTCGCCGCCTTGACCTGCGCGCCCGACTGAAACGCCGCGACGAAGTCGGCCGCCGCAGCCGCATCGGCCGCCGAGGCCGACACGGCCGACACCGCATCGCTCTTCGAAGCCGCTGCGCCCGCATTGGTCGCCAGGGTCGTTTGAAGGCCCGCGATCGCCGCGCCCTGTTGCGTCTGCGTCTGACCGAGCGCAGCATAATTGGCCGTGAGTTGCTGGAGCGTCGTCGCCGTCGACTGGTTCACGGTCGCCTGCGCCGCCACCTGCTGTTGCCATGCCGCGTAGTTCGCGCCGAGCTGCGCATAGACCGTCGACGACAGCGACGAGAGCGCCTGCGTCAGCCCCGTGACGGCGCTTTGCGTTTGCTGGACGCCGGCGAGCGCCGAGGCCGCTCCAACTTTCGCCGCCTTGACCTGCGCGCCCGTCTGGAGCGCCGCGACGAAGTCGGCCGCCGCCGCCGCATCGGCCGCCGAGGCCGAGACGGCCGACACAACATCGCTCTTCGAAGCCGCCGCGCCCGCGTTGGTCGCCACGGTCGTTGCGACCTGTGAGATCAGCGCGTCGTTGCGGCCAAGATGAGCTTCGATGACCGATTGTGTCGAATAGAGCGCCTTCTGAACGTCAATCGCTTGTTGCGAAGCTTGCGCCGCTGCAGCCGCAGCAATCGACGCCTTCTGATCGAGCGCGCGCAGTTTCATCGCGCCAATGATCGACGATGTAAAGCTCGCCGCATCGGCCGCATCGCGCGCGTCGAAGACCTTTTGCGCCGCCATGGATGCAGCGATTGCAGTGGCGGCGACAACCGCCAGCCGGTCCTGAACAGTCGTAAATTGTGCGGCCGTTTCATCCGCCGCCGTTTGGACAAGCCGTTGCGAGGCGGCTGCAAGATCGGCGCGCGCCTGGTCGATTGCCGCCGCCGCGTCAGATTGAGCCTTGTCGATCGATGCGAGCAGTGTGTTTCTGACGGTATCGAGGCTATCCACCGCTGGCGCAGGCGCATTCTCGATTTGCAGAACGCCGCGTTTCCCGGACAGCGGAATGACCTTCGCGCCGGCAATCCGCGTCGCATCGCGGAGCGTTGTTGCGACGGCGACCCCGCTTCGCGCAACGAGAACCGCCCGCTGCGCGCCCGCGATCTTTCTGACGGCGCTCACGTGAGCCCGTCCCGGACAATGAACGTGAGCGGCCCATTATCCTTACAAAGATTGATTGTCATGCCGTTTGCGGTGGCGACAATATCGCCGGAGAGCGATCCGGCCGGAATGTCTTTCAATCGCGCCAGCGGAACGGCAAACGCCAGCACGCCATTTGGGCCGTCGACAACGAGGAGGTCGGCGCTCGTCATGGCGATTGCGGGTTCGCCAGCGCCGTCGCGCAGCGTGCACGCGAAGGCGATCCCTGTCAGATCGATGGGCGCAGCCGGGTTCGCCGTCGCATCCTGCACGAACTGCAGCGCGTCCCTGAAATCGCCATTCTTGACGATCTGGAATGTGAGCTGTGGCAGTTGCGGGAGCGCGGCGATCGACACGTCAGAACCCGATCAGGAATGCGCCGAGGCCGTCGGGCGGCGCCGGCCACGTCGCATCGACCATGGCCGCCGCCGCATCGCCTGCTGCGATCAGGGCTTCGCGCTTTTCAATCATTGCGCTTTCCCAGGCGTTGATGGTCGCAAACATCGTCGCTTCCGCCTTCTGCGCGTCCGACAAGGCGCCGCCGCCGGCAACGACGCTTTGCAAATAGATCGCCTCACGCATCATCGAGCCGTCCTTGCCTTTCAGCGCCGCCGCGATACGCCCCGCGCACTGCTCGGCGACCACGATCCGGACATCGACAGGAATGGCGCCATCGACGACGACGATAGCGGTGGCGTCAGGAACGAGCTTCTTCGCCAGCGCTTCGAGGTCAGCGGCAGCCATGGAGGGCGCGCCGACGACATTGGCGGTTGATCCGTCCGCGCGCGTTGCTTTGGCAAACATGGGTTTCTCCGTTCAGTAGGGCACGGCGATGAAAACAAAATCGGATGTCGACGCGGCCGGCGTGCCGCCCGAAAGGCCCCATGTGACGAAGGTCGCCACGCCCTTCTGCCGGGCGCTCTGTTCGACTTCGCTAAGCCAGCCGCCCATGCCTTCAAAATAAGGCCCGGTCGCCGTCGTGATCAGGCCACCGACGATGGCGTAGTTCTTCGTCGTATCGGTGAATGTCACCTGATATTTCCACGACTGGATTTGCACGATGCCAGCCACGCCCGACGATGCTGCGATGCCGCCGCGCCAAACGAGAAAGGGAAACGACGCCGCGCCGCCTTGACCCGCCGCCGCCTGCGCCCGCGCGCCGCCAGCCACGATTTCCGCCTGATAGCCGGCCGGCCCGTTCTGGACCTTCAGGATCACGGCCCCGGTGATATCGCCAGCCGCGACCGCTGCGCCCGATGGCCAGACATAGGGGATCGGCGGCAGGTTCGACGCCTGTATCGTTGGATGCGCCGTCGCATTGGTTGCGGCAATATCGACGATCAAAACGAGATCGTCGCTCCATGCGTCGATCGCCGGAACCGGATGGATGACCGTAGCGTCGGCGCCGCCGGTGTCGGCTGCGTGGATAACACGCGCATTCGACTTCTGGATTTCCTGCAACAGCGCCAGAACCTGTGCGGTCGCTGCGGCGAGCGCGTCGCTTTCAGCGGACATCAGACTTTCCCTTCGAGTTTGCTCACGCGGCGCATGAGAGAGTAAATCTTGGCTTCGTCGGCGCGCCGCGCAGCTTCGAGCTTGCGGACAACGCGCGCGCGGTCGACAACGAGCGCCAGAAGATCGGACAGATGCTCTTCGACGCGGTTGATGTTGACCGTCATCGGCGCGCCATTGACCACGACCGGCAGCGCGTCGAGCGAGAATGTTCGCGTCTCGATGATCGAAGTGATCGTGTAGGGGATGCCGAACGCCTTGTAGCCCAGCGGCGCGCCCATCGCGGGGGCGCCATTGACGTCGACGCCATGTTGCACGGCCGGGTCTTGCGACCAGAGCGCCCACAACGTCCCGTCCTGCAGGAACAGGCCGATTTCGGCGATCCAGCCGACATTGGCTCCATCGAGCGTGGCGGCGAATGACATTTGCGTCGGCGTCAGCTTCTGGCCAGAACCGAGCGGAACGCGCATGAACTCGGCCTTCAATGCGACTTCGGCGCCGGTCGGCTCGTAGCCTGGTCCTGATCCGACGGCGAGAAATGCAAAGGGCGCGACGATGCCGGTCGGCGGTTGCTGGATGGCGGCAAGACCGGCCTGTGTTGTCTTGAACGAGAGGGCGGACAGGCTCATGCGGCGACAGCCTCGAAATAGGCCCATTGAGCGGGCGCGGCGGCCATCGTGCCGATGGACAGGTCGGACGTCAGATCGGCGGCGATCGAGAACGCCAGATCCTGCGAATGCCTCTTGACGGTTTCAACGACCTGCGCCGCATGGCGCTGCGATCGCTCGGACAGGAGCGGCTCGCCGTCGAACAGCAACTCGTTGATGCGCACAACGACCTTATGCGTCCCCGGCGCGCCGACAGGCGTCATCTTGTGCCACTGCGTCCATTCGACGGTCATGCCAAGCAGCGACAGCGCGAAGCGAACGCCCTTGATCGTGCCTTCCTGAACCTTGATCGCGAGGGCGTTGTCGATCACGGCGCGGACGTATTTTTCTTTCATCGTCGGATCGACGTAGTTCTGCACGGCAAGCGAACGCACAGCGTGCGGCAACATCGCGGTCGGAATATCGGCCAGCGTCAGCGCCAGTCCCGCCTTCCAGTCGGCCGACGCAATAACCTTGCCGACTGTGTCGAGGATCGCTTGCCCGCGAAGGTCGCCTGTGGCGGCCGGAAGGACGCGCAGGTCGCTCATATCGCCACCGTCACGATTGGCGGATAGACGTCGACGACGGCGCGCTGCGAGGGTGTGAGCTGTTCGAAGGCAAAACCCGGCGTTTCCACGTTCACTACGCCAGAAATCGACATGACGGCCTCACGCACGGCCTCCGGCACGATACGCGGCCCGAGCTGTTGGCCCCACGGCTCGACAACGGCGGCGGCGGCCGCGCGCGCGGCAGCCGCGATCTGCGCATCGGCCGTCGCAATCACGATCTGCATCTGCAAGGGCCGCCGCACATCCTCGACCGCGCGCACGGTGACAAGGTCGCCCATCGGCAACAGTTCGTTTTCCTGCAGCGCATCGATCTGCGCCTTGATGGCGTCGCGAAGCGCGGGCGTCGCCGCGCCGTTTTCAGTCAGTGGATAAAGATCGATGAAGCAGGGCTGCGGTCGGATCGCAGCACAATCGATGATGGCTGCCGAAACCGCCATCGCATGTTCGACATAGCCCATGCGTTGACCGGCGATGGCGGTCTTTTCGAGCGCGTTGCAGAGCCGGAGGCGATAGGCGTCGGGCGTCTCGGCGTCGGCGCCGCCGCCGGTGACGGAGGCGTTCGAGACGGTGGCGACGCCGGCGACGGGATCGAGCAAGGCGCTCACCATGCCGGCCTTCAATCCGTTCGCGCCGGCGCCCGCAGTCTGTGCCGTCGCGGCAACCGATCCTTGCATCGCGCCGGCGGCGATGACCAGGCCGGCGTTTGTCACAAAGATCGTCGCGTCGGAACCCGCGCTCGCGCGCGTCCCGGCCGGGATGATCGTATCGACGGCGGCGGGCGCGGCCATTGTGAATGTCAGCGCCGTTACGGCGGCGGCAGCCGGGAGCGGCGGCGTCTCTACGCCGGGCTGTGCGCCGAGATGCTGCAACCACGGCATGTCCGCGAGCGTCGCATAGCGCTGGACATGCGCGAATTGAGCATCAGTGTTCGAGAGTGACCAGAGATAGGCGACCATGTCGATCAGCAGCATCTCGACCTGCATGGGATAGAGCTTTCGCTGCGTCGTCGCCTCAAACCATGTGACGAGCTGGTCTTTGAGCGCTCCGGGATCGCGCTGAAAGAGTTCCGGCGCCGCGATGGCGCGCAGCGCGTCGAGATTATAGGGGCCAGCAGCGTCAGAACGCGCCATAAGGCACCTCAATTCTGACGATCTTCTTTTCGACGTCGGCCGCCAGATGCAGAGCAATCGAAAACAGCCAGTGTCCGTCCGCGATCCATGTCGCACCGATCGACTGCAACACGACGCGGGGCTCGTAGGTGGCGATGGCGTCCCACAATTCGCGGATCAGGTTTGGCTTGGCGATCGCTTCGGGTTGATCGACCCACGGCATGAGGCGGCAGCATTTTTCCGGCTCAAGCGGCACTGTGCCCTTTTCGGTTCGTATGATCGCGCGAATAGATTGTTCGACATCAGCATGGCCGACGACAACGTCGCCGAGCGCGCCGAACGCCGGCTGCCAATGCAGATAGCCAATCGTGGTCCAGTCGAGCATGGGCGACTATCCCTCTTGCCGCTTGCCGTTTTCACGGGAACCGTTCCCGTGCGCTTCTTCTCGTGCGCGCGCGATCATCCCGCCCTCGTCGGCGGATCGGGCACTTGGCCCAACACAATCGGCACGGACGAAACGATGGCCCCGTCCTTGAACATCAACCGTCCCCCGCCGACGCCCAGAACCTTGGTGCCCCCTGGCATGAGCTGTCGATTGACGCGTGCGACGGGATCATGCTCATGCACGGTCCCGTCCGAATAGGTGACGTGATCGACCTCGGCCGCCGTCGTCGGCGACGCATCGGCGTCGGAATAAACGGAGCCGATGATCACGCCATCCTCGCCGCGCCAGTCGATGAGACAGGCGACCTGCTCCCCGACGGCTGGCATGTGCGTCTGCCTCATCCCAAGCGAGCCGCGCGAGATGCAGCGCAGCCAGAAGCTTTGCACGCCATCCTCGTCCTCGAACCGGACGCGCACGCGCCGCTTCTTCGGGTCGAGCAGCGTTACAAGACCGCTTTTGAACTGGGCGCTATGCTGCTGATTTCCGCGCATCCGCCACCTCTATCGCCGTCGAATAGCCGCCGCGCGCCAAATGATGCCGCGCAGACTTGATGATGTATTTGCGGTCCCATCGACCAAAACCCGACAGGGAAACCGTCTGCCCGGCCTGACAGGATGGATCGCCAACCAGTTCGAAACTGCCGGTCCACGCGTTCATGTTCGACTTCTGGAGCTTCGAAGCCGCCAGCTTGCGCGCGTGGCCTTCGCTTTCGACGCGATCATCGACGCGGAGCTTGTCGCCGGTCTTGATCTCCTTGTCTTCGACTTCCACCTCGATATTCTTCTTGGCGTTTCCGTCGAAGTAGGATGCTTTCGCCTTTGAATAGGTCTTGTCGGCTTCGTGTTTCAGGCTGTAGGTCATGATGTCGCGCGAGCCTTTGACGATCTGCCGGACCGGCGATTGTGCGATCAGATCATCGCGATTGGCGTAGATCGCGTTGCCGCCTTTGATTGCAAAAAAGCAACCGTAGTCCGACGCCATGCGCGCCAGAAACTCCAGATCGAACTCGCGCCGCTGTGTGATGCGCGCAAAGGAAAGCTGTGGAGGCTCGCCAATCATATTCAATCCGGCGTCCGACAAGACCTTTTGCGCGACCTGTTTGTGCGACTGGTTTTCGTAAGGCGTCGTCTTCTTCGTCTTCAGCGATTTATCGACCGGCTTCGATTGCCCGCGCAGCGTGAAGAGATCGCCCTGCCGCGATCCATGGGCGTTCGGCTGATCGAGAAAGAATGTGCCCATATCGAGCATCTTGCCGCCGCGATAGCCGAGAAACCCTTGCAGCTTGTCGTTCAGCTCCGGGAACCACGCGTCGAGCCACTTGCCACTTTCGTTCTTCAGTTCGAGCTGGATTTCGTCCGCTTTGGCTTCGAGATTGTCGGTGAAGGTCAACGAGATCACGTCGGCCTCGATGGCGCCCCATATGTCCTTGCCCTGGTAGATGAGCCGGGCGATCGGCTTTTGCCCGTCGATCATGGCTGCGCCCTCCACGGCGGGCCGTTCGCGGCGGCCGGCGGATCGAGCACGGGAATTTTCAGCGTCAGACCCGGCGGGAGAACGGCGAGAATGGAGACGAGCGGATCGCGCACGTAAAATGCACGGTTTGCGTCAACGATCGGACCGTAGCGCGTGGCGTCGCCATACATGCGATAGGCGATCAAATCCCAGCGGTCTCCGGGCTTCGTCGTATAGGAAACGAAGGTGGTCATCCCGTCTGCGCCAGCACGTTAAGACTGATGTTTGTAGACAGCGCCTGCGCGCTCTGACGCGCCAGCGCCGCATTCATAGCCGCAAGATCGGGCGTCGGGATTTCGAGTAGTTGCAGATCGGCCTCGATCCGCAACAGCGTTCCCGAGGGCGATGTTTTCTTGATCTTCACGTCGATTTCCTCGACGACATAATGCGCGCCAGTATAGGTTCCATCGCCATAGGCGAAGGGCATCGCTGCGCGACTGGTGCGCGCCTGTTCGAGTTTGGCGATTTCGTCCTTCGGCGTGCAGAAACTGTCGTCGAAAAAGAACGTCAGCTTCTTCACGGCCAGTTCGTCGCCGATGTCCTGAACAACGGGTTTGCCCGAGGCGACAGCCAGCCGGGCGAAGGTGGATT
Organism: Hyphomicrobiales bacterium; assembly: GCA_028869185.1. Lineage (GTDB taxonomy): Bacteria > Pseudomonadota > Alphaproteobacteria > Rhizobiales > Beijerinckiaceae > JAJXWB01. Next base: position 167,886 of record JAGWTA010000004.1, on the reverse strand, counting down.
TCGTTTTCTCGTCGGCGCCGGTTGGCCCGGTGAAGGATGAAATGCCGATCTGGATAGAGCCAAGCCACGCGAACATTTACGCCTCCTGAAAATTGAGCCGTGCGCTCTGACGCTGCTCGCGCGCCACCATCTGCGCCAGTTCGTAGGCGAGCGGTCGCAGGTGCTCGATGATCGAACGAGCGTCGCCGCCAGCCGCGTGGATGACGGGCGCAAAATTGAGATGCGTCGCGCCCCCGGCCGGCGCGCCTGCGCCGCCAGCGACAAGGCCGCCGCCGCCTTCGGCCTGCGCCGCCAATACACCGATGCGCGGCGACATGGCGCCAGCCATGCCGGCCGCCACCGCGCGGACGGCGGCGATCGCCGGCTCCGGCCGGATCGCTGTCGCGAGCGTCTCGGAAAACCGAACTTCGTCGAGATCCGAGAGCGGACCGACTTTGGCAGGCGAATGCGGCAGATAATCGCGCATCTGCTGCGTCACGCGCGCCACGGCGGAAACCGCATGAGCTGCGCCGGCGGCAATACCGTCCGCAAGCGTCTTCATCATTGCAACGCCTTCGTTGTAGAAGGAGATGCTGGCGATCGACACGCGCGCCGCGCCGATCGCTGCGGTCAGCGGCCCGGCGACGTCGAAATTGGCGACGGCATTGCGCACCTCGGCCATCTTCGTTTGCAGGTCGTTCAGCAACGCGGTGGCCTCCGAGGCGCGCCCCGCGTCAGAAATCAGTTTCGCGTTTGGATCATCCGAGCCAATACCGATATAGGAGGCGGCCTTGCCCGCCAGATCGGAAACACCCTTCCAGATGTCTTTGATTTTACCGACGGCGCTATCGAACCAGCCGACGACAGGCTCAAACGCCGCCTTGATGGCGGCCAGGGCTTTGCCGCCAAAGCCTGCGATGACGTCGACGACGGCGGAAATTCCGGTCGAGACTGCGGTCTTGATCGCGGTCCACGCGGCCGAGATCGCGCCTGTGACGCCGTCCCATGCGGCCGAAATCATGGCGCCGACGGCGGAAATTCCGGCGCTGACAGCGGCCTTGATCGCCTCCCACGCGCGTGCGATCGCCGGCCCGATCGTGTCCCAGTTTTTGTAGACGAGATAGACGGCCGCTGCGAGAGCGAGAAGGCCTGCAACGATCCATGTCACTGGGTTTGCAGCGAGCGCGGCGGCATATCGCCACGCAGCGGCGGTCGCCGCGCTAATCGCGGCTGTGTTGATTGTGAAGGCTGTCGTTAGAAATGACAGTGGCGCCAAAATGGCCTGCATCCACCCTAGGACGCGGAGCGCAATCAATCCTTCAAAAGCGATTTTCCAGCCACCAACTGCTTGTGCGACCGGTTCCAGCACGTCCTTTAAAGCTTTGAGCGCAACAGTGATATCGCGAGCGAGATCATAGCCACCCTTCAAAACTTCAGTCAGTTGCTTCCCGATATTTTCCGCGAGCCCGCCCTCCGTTGCGCCGGTCGCCTTTTTCAGCTCATCGAAAATCTCGTTCAGCTTGCCAAGCACAAAATCATACGGCCCGCTGTCCATCACCCGGCCGATGAATGCGTCCCATGCATTCTTGCCGCGCATGATTGCGCCGTCGATCGTCATGCTGGAGCGATCGCCTGCGCCCTTGAACCGCGCTTCCAGCGCGTCGATGATCGCACCCTGGGCGTCGCCATTGACCGCGACATTCTGTGCCGCGCCATTGGCGTTATACATGAGCGAGCGCGCCTTATCGTTGTCGTCGGTCTTAGCCTTGATGCCGAAGGCTTCCATGCCGGAATAGTCGCCCTTCTTCGCCGCCTCCCATGCTTCGATCGCCTGCGCCGGCGTCTGTTTCGTCGCCGCCGCCGCGTCCATCAGCGCATTCCATTCGCGCGAGCCCGGCATGAGCTGCATCCGCGCGGCGGCCGGCAATGTCGACCGGATATCGTCGCGGCTGAACGGCGACGCCAGAAGATAGCGATCCGCCGCCGCGCGCATGCGCCGGGCGCCCTCTACGCCCATGTCGGGCCGCAATTGTTCGTCCAGATGGATCGCGCCCTGCACGTTCGAATAGGCCATGGCGCCGGCCGCGCGCGCCAGCGCCGAGCCCTGCGTCACGCCCGTCGACAACGCCTGTCGAGCCCGTGCGCGGAAGGCCTGCCCGCGCGGGCTCGACATCAGCGCCATTGGCCCGCCCGTCATTCCGCCCCAGATATGGCGCAGGATATTCGGCATTTCCTGCTTGATCGCGTGGCTGACGCCCTGGGCGAACCCCTTGCCGGCGACAGAGCCGGCGCGCGCGATGATGTGGCCCGATGACGTTGCAGCCTGCGCCGCCTTGTGAAAAGCCGACGAAAGCGCATGACCGGCTGCTGCGCTGGCGCTGCGCAGCCGTTGCAATGCGCCCGTGGCCTTCTCCGTCGCGCGGGCCGCGTCGGAGGCCGCATCAGCGCTTGCAGAACCCGCCGCCTTGGCCGCGCTCTCCAGCGCTTTTTGTGCATCAGCAGCCTTCTGTGTCGCCTCGGCCTGCTTGCGCATCTCATGCGCGATCTGCACCGCCGTCTTCTGATTGGCGGCGTTCGCGGCCTTCGTGTTGGCGTTGAGCTTTTCCTGTGCGCCCGTGACCTTCTGGAGCGCGCTCGAGGCCTTGTCGACCAGCTCAAGAACGAGTTTGAAATTCATGTCGGTCATGAGCGCTGCGCGTCCTTGATCGCTTGCGCGACGGCCTTGTCGTATTCGATCTGCTGACCGAGCCAGAATGCGGCCTCGTCAAGTTCCATGCGCATGAGATCGGCGTGGCGCCAGCCACGCCGGATCATATGCACATGGTCTTGCGGGCCAGGCATTACTTTCCCTCGGCGTCTCCGGCCGGCGCGGCGGCGGCTTTGGCCTTGTCCTTTGCCCCGCTGAAGACAGCGCCGACAATCTGCAAATGGTCAGGCGCGGGGATGAGATCGCGGTAATCGTCCGCCGTCAGCTTCTCGTCGTCGAAACGGCAGAGCGCGATGATGTAATATTCCTGCACACGCTCCTGATCCTTGCCGCCAAGACGCTGCGCCATCACCCACGCCGAATAAGGCTTGAATTTGGGAAGTGTGACGACGACGCCGGTTTCATCGAGCGTAAACGTATCCGTGCCGCTGCTGTCCGCCTTGTATTGGGCGAGGCGCTCCTTGACGGTTCCGGCTTTTGCGCCGGCGGCCTGAAGGTTGGCGGCGATATCGGTTGCCGTTTGATCCTGCGTTTGCGTTGCTGTGTCCATGACGATTTGCTCCTGAAAGGGGGAAGGTGTCGCGGGGAATGCAAATCCCCCGCGACGGGACCGGCCTTGCGACCGGCAAACAGGCAGCGTCTTTTCGCTGAACGCGCCCGAGCGGAAGCGGGGGCGGGATTTGAACCCGCGACCTTCAGGTTATGAGCCTGACGAGCTGCCGGACTGCTCTACCCCGCGTCAGAATTTCGGCCAGACGTCCTGGCCGAGGATGCGATGAACCTGATTGATCACGTCGACCTCGACGATCGGCGTCTTGGCGCCGGGAACGCCTTGCGTGAACCGCTGCGCGACATATTCGAATTCGCCCTCGAAAGCATCGCCGAGCTTGAACGGTTTGCCGCCGACCTTGCGGATGGACATCGTGACGTTGGTGACGATGCGGTATGAGTTGGCGACATCGACGCCGCCGGTGTTGAACACATCGACATAGGAATGCAGCGCAAACGGCAGCGTCACTGTCGGATTGAGCAGCTGCGGATAGAGATCGCGATCAAGGAAATCGATCGTGCCCTTGCCCTTCAGCGCCTGCAGCGGCCGCCCAGGCATCGACAGGACTGCGATCTGACCCAGCGTCTCGTGCGTGACCTCCTTGTATTCGAGATCGGGCAGCTGGAAATCCTTGAAGCGACCGACGAGGTTGTCGCCGTTGAGATAAACGTCGGCGTTGGTGCATTGGCCGATTTTGACGGACATGGCGGCGCGCTCCTTTAAGCAGCCGCGACGAGCCCGAGGGCCGTCGAGACGAAGGTGAGATCGATGGAGGCTTCGATCGTGATCCGGTGCATGATGCCCATGATCGCGAAGGAGTAGCTGTAATAGACGCGGCCCTCGTTCGCGATCTGCTCGGCCGTGTTGCGCGTGCGGTCGAATGTGAAATTCGAGCCGTAAAGCCAGCTGTCGCCGCCCGGCTCCTTCGTATGCAGATAGGCGCGCACGCGCTCCTCGACCATGTCGACGATCGACGGCGAGGCCATCTGGTCGATATAGGGCATGGCATAGAACAGGATCGCATCCTCGATCACGTCGCAGACCGCGCGTCCATGCAGCCACGCTGTCTGGTTCTTGACCGTCGGCCAGGCCGCGCTCGATGCGCCCCACGTGTTGATGCCGGCGCCGTAGTAGGTCATCGTCGTCGCAATGCCGACTTCGTTCAGCATGTCCGTGTCGGAGGCGTAGGAACCCGGCATGAAGAAAATGTCGGTTTCCGTGCCGGAGACATCCGGCATGGAGAGGTTCGAGGGCGAGCGGTTCGGGCCGATCTGCGAGACCGCCGTGTTCCAGACGCCGGCAAAATGCTGGCTGTAGGGCTGGAGCGACTGACCACCGGTGACGGGATCGAGCGCGAGAACCTGCGGATAGCAGAGCACAGCGCGCTCCGACGCCACGTTGAAATCGCCGCCGACGCCGCGCGCGGTCAGCGCGTCCTGCTTCTTCATGCCCGGCGGCAGATCGTAGATCGCATGCCCCTTCACGTCGTTGGCGACGGTCAGCATTTTCTGACGCAAACCGAGCAACCCCGTGAAGCGCGGCGCGATGATACGGCGGGGAAAAAATCCGAACTTGTTGAAGCACGAATAAGCGACGTTCATGCCGGTCGGGCGGCCAGCGGCGTCGTAATCGCCGACGAGATCGGCCGCCGTCACCTGCGTCGGATCGGGCTTGCCCTGTGCATTTATGTGCCGGTCAGGATCGAAGACGTTGTTCACGACGATTGTGCCGACGCCCTTGCCCGCCTGGTCCTTGTTGAAGAAGGCCTGAAGCGCTTCGGGGATCGAATAGCCTGCGGCGACCGAGGCCGGACCGAATGCCGCAACCGCATCGGCCGGCGTGCGGATGATGATCGGCTGATTGATGAAGGCCGCGCGCTTCTCGGGCGTATCGTAGAGGTTCTGGATCGGCGCCGTGCCTTCGAGGAAGCACGTCGCCGCCTTCACATCCACGACGGATTGCGAGCCGACGAAGCTTTCGACGATTTCAGGACCGTGATGATAATTCTCGCCAGCCATGCGGGCGTCTCCTTTGCGGTTAGGCGGTGGGCGCGGCCGGCGCCGGCGTCGGTTGCGGGTTGGGTTGCGATGGCGCCGCACCCTGTTGCGCCGCCGGTTGCGGTTTCGTGTCGTCGATTTTCAGCCAGCCGCGCGCCAGCCAGTTGGCGACCTGCGGATGATCGGCCGGCAGATCGAGCGCGACGCCATCGGCGAGTATTCCGGAGAACAGCGGCTTCAGCGGCTTCGTGTCGCCTGTCTCCGCCTTCGTGTCGCCTGTCTCCGCCTTTGCCACCGGCATGATCTCCGCCGCATGAAGCGGGCCGCGATAGATGTATTTCATCAGGTTCTCTCCGAGCGATGTGGATAGTTGCGGCCGACGGCCGGCAATTCGCCGCGAAACGAAATCACGTAGTCCCAGACGCCGCCCTCTTCGTTGGCGAAGCCATCTTCGACCGGTGCGAGCGGCCCCGCGCCCTCGATCTGCCGGTTCTGCAAGATGACGCGCACGATATCGACGACATTGGGCGCACCCGAGCGGCCTTGAATGCCGCGCGCCAGCACGTGCACGTCGAAGGTGAAGACGCGCTGCGCCATGACCGGCGACTGGCCCGCGCCGACCGAATATTTGGAACCGCGATAGTGAACGATGATCGCGCCGTCGCGCGTTCCGATGTCGACTTTGCGGATGTTGTCCGGCATTTCGTCGATCAGAAACGTCTGCGGCGCTTCGCGATTGAGGACGCCGACGCATTCGCGCACGAAACGGCCCGACCATTGCAGATCGTCTTCCGTGCGCTGGGCGCGCATGTCGGCGAGGCGCGCAGTGACGGCAGGCGAGAATGCGTTCACCAGCGCCTCCCATCGACAGCGCCGTCGAGATAGCCGTCGAGCACACGTCCGGCGCGCGACGGTTCGCCCGCGACCAGAACCGGCGTTTCCTCAGCCGGCCTGTTCGCTGCGCCCGGCTGGTTGGCGTCGATCGCCAGGCGCCCGGCCTGAATGTCGCGCAGCTGGCGCATGGCGTCGTCGTAGCGCGCCTTAACCTGCTCGGTGACGCCGGACATGTCGCCGGTCTTCAGCCGCAGCCGATAGAGCGCGATGTCGACGGCAAAGCCCTTGAGAATTTCCGGGACGGGATCGATGGGCGCAGGATAGCGGGCGCGGATATAGCCGTTGATGAGATCGCCAGCCTGTGCGATCGCGCCGGAGATCTTCGTCTCGTCGAGACGGCGCGCCGTGCGCGGACCATCGCCCGCGACATTGTCGGCCTCGACCGGACCGACGCGATCAACAAATTCGGCGACCGTCAGAAACATCGTCCCTCGCGCGCGTCTCTGACGCGGAAATTCTGTGAGAGGCCTCGCACCCCTCTGGAAGCCTTTCAGCTCTCCGGCCGTCTTTCCGGCTTGTCGTCCGTGCAGCGCCCACGGCGGCCTACTAGGCGGGCTCCCCGTTCAACTCTGTTGAAGAACGGATCAGCGCCCGCCGTTCGCGCGGCATCTCATTTCTTCGGCGACGGCTCCTGCGGCGACGCCTTCGGCGGCGCGGCGGCGAGAACGCCCGCGCGCACCAGCGGCTCGGCATCGTCGGCCGTCATGTCCGTCGTGTCGCCCTTGCCGAGCTTCACGCCGTCGTGACGCAGCGCGGCCAGCACCACGTAGCTTTGCTTGGGAGCGTCGCTCATCGGTTTCCTCGCCATCGTCACACTCCCAGCGGGTTCTGGATGAGGAAACCGGCGTCGGGCATCGCGGCGACAGCCTGACGTTCCTGCGTCACGCCGTAGAGCCACGAGCGGCGCGACTGGTTCCAATAGGGCTGTTCGACGATCGGATAGCCGCGCAGGCGGTAGGAATAACCGAACGAGGGCGCCAGATAGCTCGCCGTCGCGGAAGACGACGCAGCGACTTTCGCCGTCGGACTGCCGCCGCGATTGACATAGGCGAGCAGCGCGCCGCCCTTCCAGATGAGTTCGCCTTCGCCATCAGCGGCGCCGTCGGGCAGATGAATTGCCTCGCCGACGACAATCTTGTCGAGCTGCAGATAGCGCGCGACCATGTCGACGGTGATGCTATCGCCGCTCGTATACTTGAACTGCTCCTTGACGTTGTCGTTCTCGGTGAGCGCGTTGATTTCGTCGAGACCCATGACAAGCACGTTCGGCTGGCGGCCGATGCGCTTGGCGAAATCGGACTTGAAGTCCTTCATCTGCGTCAGAATTTTCGCGGTCGGGTTCGACCACAGATCGCCGCCCGCGAGCGCCGTCTTGCCCTTGGCGGCGTAGTTGGCGGGATTGAGCGCGAGGTTCGCACAATCGATTTCGTAGCCGAGATCGACCTTGTCGAGCACCTGTTGCACCGCCATCGACGCGACGTCGATGCCGGGAACCGCTCCGGCCTCTTCCGAATATTCGCGCGGAACCACCGCATCGAGCGCATCCTGTGCGAGCGTCACCGGATCGCTTTCGTAACCGACAGTGATCGCGGCGACATCGGCGCCGGGCGCCCGTCGCGTGCTTTCGCGGCGGAATGCTTCCTGGCCGAACCGCACCACGCGCATGCCGCGCACGGGAATATCGGCGTAGGGGAAGAGTTCGGGAAAGATGAACTGCGCGTTCGTGTAGCCGCGCACCTGCGTCGTCAGGATAGGATCGACGACGCGGGCCTGACGGGTGTTCATGTTGGTCGGAGCCATGGAAAAACCTCTGCTTACTGCGTCAGCGACAGACGCGTGATGGAAACGGCGACGCCGGGACCGACAGCCGCGAACCGCGCGACGCCGACAGCGGCTTCGTTGTCGGCGGCGGGAATGGCGCAGCCGTTGGCGTCGGATTTGACGCGCTGCCCCTTGGCGATCGGCGCGCCAGCAACGACCGACAGGAAGCCCGTCAGCGCGGCGGCGTAATCGTCGCCCGCGATCGCGTCGGTTTCGGCGACGCCATAGACGAGGTCGCCGGCGCCGGCCTGCGTCCCGTCGATCTTGACGAAATGAAACGCGGCGACGGGCGCGCTCGCATGCAGCGTGTCGACGAGAAGCGCTTTACGCGGAAAGCTCATGATGATCCTCCTTAGCGGCCGCCAACGGCCTTGTAGGCGTCGGCGAATGCGACGTCGGGATGTTTGGCCTGATAGGCGCGCGTGCGCGCCAGCAGATCAGCGCCATCGGCATCGACGCTGTAGCCCTCCGGTGCAGCGAAACTGACGCCAACGGCGCCGTCGCCTTTGGGAAGTTCCGTCATGCCGAAGGTCACGCCCTTGGGCTGCGCCTTCAGAAGAGACTTCAGGACATCGATCGGCGCTGCGTCCTTGACGGTCTCGGAGCCCTCGGCGAAGGACACCGGATCGAGCTGCGCGCCGGCGACCGCCTCCAGCAGCTCGATCGTCTTGCCCTTGGCGATTGGCAACAGACGGCCTTCTGCGACGAGCTGCTCGGCGAAGGCGACATGCTCTTCGCGACGAAGCTTCGCCTCGCTTTCCTTGACCTTCTTCTCGCGCGCGGCGAGTTCGGCTTCGCGCGCCGCAAATGCGGCGGCGTCATCCGGCTTCGACATCGGTTTTTCCTTCGTGGTGGTGGGTTTGGCGGGATCGGCGAACAGCGCGTCGTCATCGTCGGCGTTCGCGCCGTCGGCGATCCACTGGATCGTCCAGTCCGGCAAAAGCGCGTCGGCGGTTTCCGGCCCTTTCTCGGCGATGAAATATTCGCGCAGGCGACGGAACAGGCTGGCGACATCGCGCAGGCGCGGTTCGCCGAATTCGATGGTGACGCCGTCCTCGCCTGCGAAGGCGACGGGCTTCAGCCCGCTGACCGCCGGCGCGGCGCCGCCGAGAAAGCCGATGTGCTTGGGATACCAGACGCCGGGCTTGGGGTTGTTGCTATCGCCCGGGCGAAACAGCGACAGCGAAATGCGCTTGTAGCGGCCATCAGCGACGGCCTGCTCGAATTCGGGTGCGAGATCGTTCACGGCCGAGACCAGGCGCTGCGAATTTTCGTCGAACGAAAACGAGGCGGCCCAGCCGAATGCGGGATCGTCGGTCTTCGGGTGGCCGACGACAACCGGCGCGGGATGGAGCGCGGGATCGTATGCCGCGCCGATCGCCTTGAGATCGGCCGCCGTCAACGTGACCGGTTCGCCAACCATCGGCTGGAACGTGCCGGGACGGAACACCTCGATTTTTCGGACTGCCTTGGCCATGACCCTCGCCGGAACCTGAAAGTCCGGCGAACATGGGCGGGCGCGTTGCGCAGAATGGCGGGAACGGTTCCCGTGAAGGGATTGGCGCCAGCCGCTGCAGGCAACCACAGCGGCCGGGCAAGATCAAATTCGGGCTATGCGCCGCGAATGAGCTTCGCCAGATCGAGCGCCATCGCACGAATGTTCTGCGGCGCCAGCATCGGCTCTTTGTTTTGGACCGCAATCTCGAAGGCGACGCGCTCGGCCAGAAGCTCGTGACGCATTCGCAGCGGCGACTTTCCGGTTTCGATATCCTGCAGCGTTCGCAATGTCAGTCCCATGCGGCGGGCCATCCCGCTCTGGGTCAGCCCGAGCGCGCGGCGCAGTTCGCGGAATTCCCCGATCGTCATTGAAATCGCGCTCCTTCGGGTGTATTTTGTTCGGACTGGGAACCGGGGGAGATTTCTCCCCCCCGGCCCCGCCGGTTAGACGGAGAGCGAAAGGGTCAGTTTCGCTTTCCACCAGCGGAGTTCGATTTTGAGGGTAAACCTCATGTCGACCTCCGGTTTTGTCAGGCGGAATTGCCTGACAAATGCGAATATGCACGAAAACCGTGTATCCGTCAATACGGATGCACGGTTTTTGTGTAATTTCCGCCCTTTTCATGCAGCGACCCCCACCGCGCCGTTCCGCGCCGGATGCGAATGCGGGGTGTTCCCGCCCCCCTGAAGGGCGATTGCTGCAATTCTAACGGCCATCTAACGCGGCATGAGGGCGCCGCCCGCTACTAGGCTACCTGAAACGTTCCCCGACAATTTCTGACGCGGGTTTTTTGGGGGGATGGTCAGGGCGCGGCGAACCAATCCTGCGCCGCCTCCATGATCGCCTGCTCATCGGCCGGCCCGACGCCGATGTAAGGCCGGGCCGGGATCGTCACCGACATGACGAAGATCGCGCCCGGCGCGTTCGTGCGCCGTGACGGCCCCTTGCCCTGCGCCATCATCGTGCCGGCCGGCACGGGGATGCGCAGAGGCCCGCCGGTTTTCGACTTGATCGTCGCGCCGAACTGCTGGACGGCCGCATAGACCTTGTTCGGCCCGAGCGACAATGTCGTGCCCGATACGGTGTAGCTCAACGAGCCGTAGAGTCCGCCCGAGCGTTTCAGCATCGAGCCCTTGCCGCCTGCGAGCATCAGCGTTAGCGGCGCATTGTCAGCCCATCTCGTTCCGTCCGGTGCAGTCTTCGACGCGAACCGGTCCTGTGTCACCTGCAGCTCGGCTTCGCCGATCGCTTTCAACAAGCCGACGGGATTGCCGAGCTTTTCGGCGAGCCGCGCGATCGCCGCGCCCGCGCCCTTCGGATCGTTCGGAATTTTGATCTCGACATAGACGGCGGCCATTTACGCCTCCCGCGTCCAGAGCGTCTCTCCCGGCGCTGCGCCGCGCGCAAACGACCAGGCGTCTTTCGACCAGGCGACGACGATCCCGTCGCGCAGATAATAGCGCGTTGGCACCTTCCGGCCATCGCCGGCAAAGGCGATGCGGATCTCGTCCGGCGCCGTCAGCGCCTTCGCGATGTCGGGCAAAGCGCGCGTCAGATCGGGCGAGCCGATCCAGCGCCCGCCAAGTTTGAACATGGCTGGCGAGATTGCGATCGGCGTATCGAGCGGATCGCGCAACACCACCGGCGCAAATGTCGGCTCGCCCGCATGATCGGCGCCGCCGGCGACAGCGCCGAAGAATTTGCGCAGCGCATCGAGAAAGCCTTTGGCCTCTGCGGGCTCGACCGGCTTTGCGTCCATGACCGGCGCATCGGGCGCCGGCGCGACGCTCGCGAGCCAGTCGGCGCCCGGCGCATGATCCCAACCGGGATCGACGCCGTTCGGCACGTCGACCATCTCGCCGGTCCCCGGCTGCTCGACCTTACGCGATCCATAGTCAGGCGCTTCGTCCGGCGCATCCTTGCCCGCGCGCTTCAGTTCGCGCTCGGTCATGTTGCGCACGCCGCATGAGCAGAACCAGCCGTTCGGCGGGTAATGCGTATCCCACCACGGATCGTCGGCGCGCAGGATCAGTCCGTCCCACGCCAGATGCAGCGGGCGCGGATGCAGCGGCGTTCGCGTGTCGCCATGGACGTATTTCCAATAGGGACGCACCTTCACCACATCGGGATCGCGCATCTGTTTGAGCCGCCCCGCCTGGTAGGACGTGCGCAAATTCGTCTCGTAGACGACACGCGCCCGCCATGCCCGGACCTTTTCGTTCTTGTCCTGCAGCCAGCCATTCTTCAGCGCGATCTCGTCGAAGCGTTTGGAAAATTCTTCGAGCGTCTCGCCCTTGGCGATCGCGTTATCGACTTCCTTGTTCAGATCGGCGAGCAGATCGTCCTTCGTCGCGCCTGCGACAACGAATGCATGATCGTGCGCGCGGCCCTCGATGTCGCGATAGGTCCGCGTCGGCAGGTTGATTTTCTGACGGTGATAGTCGATCGCATCCTTGAACGGCGAGTTGAATGTGTCGCTTTCGGCAAAGAGTGCATCGAGCGACTTCATTTGCCCGCCTCGTCGTTCACGTCGGCGCGACCGCGCAGCTCCGCATTGGCCGTCGCGTCGCCGATCAGTTTCGCCAGTTTCTTCGTGCCGAGGCCGGGATAAAGCTGGAGCATCCGCGCCGGCAGGTCGGAAAGCTGGCCACCGGTCGACAGCAAATCGTCGATCGCCGCACGCACCTTTCCGACCCACCCGTCGAGCACGGGCTGTCCCGCGTCCTCCAGCGTTTGCGCATCGGCAGCGACATCGTCGCGCGCCTCCGCGAATGCCGTCTGCTGATTGAAATTGTCCTGATTGGCCTGTGGCGTTTGTGGCGCCTGCGGCAACGGCGTCGGTTCGCAAGCGACGACCTCGTAGCCCATGATCTCGGCGACCTGTTCCTGCTCCTCGCCCGGAGCCCAGCCCATGGTTTTCATCTGCTGGATATTGGCGAGGTCTTTGGCGCGGCGATCGGCGGCGAGGCCGGCGGCTTCCTCCGCCTCCTTCACATTGGTCGGTCGCTTCCATTTGATGATCGGCGGCGCGCCGTCGGGCACGTTGTAGGCGCAAATCCAGTCGAGCAGCGTGTTGCGCAGCGTTGCGCCGACGAGATCGCTGTCGCCATCGATCAGCTCGTCTTCCGTCTTTTGGTGCGTGTCGGCCGCCGCCTTCGACCCGGTTTGCCCGATATTGGTGGACAGCGTCTGACCCAACACCGTTTCCGCCGTCTGCTCGTCCCAGTAGCGGCACCAGTCCTCATGCGTCAGCGTGCCGGAAACGGCGGCTTGCGCAAATGCGATATCGGTCCCGGCCGGCGCGATGATGGCGCCCGACACAATGGCGCCCGACAGGGCGTCGAGCAGCGCCTGTTGCTGTTGCGGCATCGAGCCGATGGGATATTTGCCGACGGGAATAGGCGTTGCGAACCGCTCCAAAGCCTTCATCCAGAAGGCGACGCCCTCGCGTTTGAACAGAACATGCCAGAACAGGATGCGCCCGAGACCCCAGCCGTAGGGATCGCTCGACAGCTCCTCGAAGCGATGCACGATGAACTTGCGCTGCGGCAGCTCGATGCCTTCGGCGAGCGCGTCCCACGTCAGAAGTCGCGGTTCGCCATCGGGACCAAACAGGAAGCGCCGCTGGTCGTGATTGACGACGCGCCGGGCAGCGATCGCCGCGCCGTCGCGCGCCCATTCGACTTCGCCGATCGAAAACCCCATCAGCGTCGCATCCTGCAAGCCAAGTGTGACGGCGTCGAGGTTGAGCGCGCGCAGCTGGTCCTCGCAGACCTTGGCGGCCTTGCGGTCGACGCGCGCCTGGCTGGCGGGCTCGATAATCCATTCGCGCGCCACGAGCTTGCGCTTGCGTTTCTGCAGCACAGTGTAGGCGCGCCCATCCTTCAGCACTTCGCGATAGAGTGCGATGCCCTTGCCGCCGCCCCGTTGCAACAGCGTCTCATCCTGCGGGCGCAGCACCTTGCTGTAGAGCGGGATGGTGATGTCGTTGCGCGGATTGGCGATCAGGCCGGCCGGCGGCGTCGACGGCGGCGTTTCATCCGAAAGTGCCGGCAGGTTTTTTGCGTCGTCGCTCACAGCCTATAGCCTCCGAAAAAGTCGCGGGAGACGCCGACATTCGCGCCGCGCACCGCATCCGGCTCTAACGCCACGCCTGCATATTGCAGCGCGCCCGACCAGAGCATTTCCAGACAATCAGGACCGTCGTCGTGTTCGCCATCGGGAAACTGTTCGAGCTGGTCGATCAGCTGTTTTTGATGCGGCCAGAAGCGGATGAGGCCGGAGGCGACCGGCGGCTGCAGGCGCTCGATGCGCAACCGCTTGTCGACGATGGGCGTGACAGGCAAAGCCGAAAGAGCAACGCCCTGCACGGCGGCGCGGCGCATGATTTCCGTGCGGAGAAATTCCTGAAACTGGACGGCCTCGCAAAACCACAAGGCGCAGTTGAATTCGCGCTGGAGCGCAATCGTGTCTTCGCAGATCACGTCCGGAAGCCGCCGGCGGATCGAGGCCTTCAGAATATCGAGGACGCCGGTCTGGCGATTATAGCCGCCGACGATAATGGCGGAAGGATCGTTGCGCTTCGATTTTTTGCCGAGCGATGGATCGATGGCGCCGAACCTGACGAGATCAGGTTCTTCGCGCACCCAGTAAGTGAATTTCTGGAAGGGCGCGGTTTCCGAGACCGGATCATTCTGACGCTCCGATTTGAACGCCGCCGGACTTTCGGCGCGCTCCTTCATGAGCATCAGCAGTGGCTGTTCTTCGGGCCAGTTGACGACGGCGCCGGCGTCCATCTCGACTTTATGCTCGGCATAGAAGGCATCCGACGCCGCCTCGCTGGCGTTGCGGTGGTATTCCTCCCATTCGTCCCAAAGGTCCATACGGTCTGGCCATTCGACGATCGACGCGAATTTTTCGACATTCCAGCCCGGCCGCTTTGCGAGCCGCACGAGCACCGCGTCGCGCATGAGCAAGGTGCCGACGATGATCAGGTCCATCGATCCGTCGGCCGGGCCGCACTTCAGCACAGCTTTCAGCACCCATGCTTCGAGCTTGTCGCGATAGTCAGGCGAGCGCACGTTCTCGTCGTTTTCGATATCGTCGAGAATGAACAGGTCAGGACGATATGGGCCATGGCGGCGCCCGCGCACTTTCTGACGCGAGCCGACGGCCTCGATCTTCACGCCGTTGCGCAAGACGATCTCGCCTTCGCGCCAGAGACGGCCCTGTCCGACGGCGTCGGGAAAGTCCTGGGCGAGACGCGGGTTCTCCTCCAGCTCGACCTTGATCGCCGCCAGCATGATCGCCGCCTGGTCGTAAACGTCCATGCCGACGATCGCATAGCGCCGCAGTTTCAGGATCGCTGTCCAGAGCGTGAAAAGCTGTGTGACAATGGTCGACTTTGCAGCGCCACGCGGCGCGATCTTGATCTCGCGCGCCCCGCGCCCGCCGGGCTTGCGCTCGACGATAGCGGGCAACTCGGCGAAGAGATGCAGATGCAGGCGGTTTGGCGCTTTCGTCAGATAGTGCGGGAAATAGGTCTCGCAAAAGAACCGAAACCCCGTCGCCGGGTCTTTGACCTTCGCCACGCGCACCGCGCGCGCCCTGGGATCGGTCGGAAAACCCGAAACTTCCGCGTCGATGCGCCGGCGCAGCGTGTCGGTGAAGGCTGCGACCTGATCGCGAAACGCGGTCGGTGAGAGTTTGCTCATGCCGGCGTGTCCGGCTGGCGCGGCGGCAGATTGCGGTCGCGCCATTCCGCGCACCAGTAATCGCGCTCCGTCTCGACCTCATTCATGCGTTTGGCGGGCGGCGTTCGGCGACACCAGCCGAACCCGTGATAGGAGGCGCGGTTTTCCTCCCAGAACAGACAGCCATAGCAACGCTGCATGTCGCGCGCGGTGGTGCGATGGCCCATCACGATGCCGCCTGCGCGATGAACCCGAGCAGCGTCGAGGTGATTACAAGAGCGCCCATCGTATCAAAACGGACAAATATGCGACCGTCCGGCGACAGCAAACCAAACAGAGCTAGTCCCGCCGAAAACGTCAGAACCGCGACGATCGATCCATTCATTTGTAGACCTCCGCCAATGTGTCCCCGAAACTCTCCAGCGCTTCCAGCAGCGCAGGACCGGCGTCAGGATGGTTCTTGGCGACGAAGTCGCCAAAACGCTTCAGCACGTCGAGCGCGACGCCGAGTTCGGAGATCTTCGGTGAGACGCGGCCGGCCGCCGCAACCACCTTGTTGAAGGCGTCGGCGAGCGAAGCGAGCAGCTGCACGCGCTGCGCCGGCGCCAGATCGGCGTCGTCAGTCACCTTGTCGATCGACATCTTGAACTGGATGACGAAGCCTTCGACGGCGTCCGTCAGAATGGCGTCGCGCCCCGAACCGGCCATCGTCGCGGCGGCGCGCGCGCGATCCCAGTCGTCGCCGTCGTCGGCTGCTTCGCGCTTCCAGCGCCGCGCAGTCCCCTCGGGAACGCCCGCCGTGATCGCCGCAGCCGGCAACGTCAGGCCATCGACCACATAGGCCTTGCGCAGATCGCGCTGCTTGGCTGCATCGCGCGCCATATCATTCCCCGATCTTCTGTTTCAGTCCTTGAGAAATCAGGTCGAGGCCGAGCGAGGCGAGCGAGGGGCGACCAATGCCCTCGATCTTGCGCTTTCCAAGCACATGATTGACGCCTTTTTCCGTGAGCGTCGCCACGCGCGTCGACGCGCTGGCGACAGCCACGCTCACGACGCCCATGCGCTCCAGCCAGGCGAGCTGGTCAAAAATCCATTCGGGCGGCTCATTGACGCCAAACTGACGCAGCGCATGATCGAGCATCGTCGTGTTGAGCGTCAGATCGTCTCTGCCGGCGAGCGCTTTGACGATCACCTGCCGCGCGTCGCGCTCGTAGGCCTCCAGCATGTTCATTTCGTATGCTCCGCCAGAAGCACGTCTTGCAGGCGCTCGGAGATTGCCTTGATCGGACCGACGCGCTCGATGACGACGGCCATCTGCCCCTGCAGGTCGCGCATGGTGAGCTGCAGGTTGTGAACCGCGTCCTTCGACGGCATGTGCCGGAAATCAGCCTCCATCGACGACAGCCGCAGCTCGTGCCGGTCGAGACGTTCGGCGTTTTGCGAGGCCTTCTTGAAAATCTCGACCGCCTTCAAATCAGCCTCCGCCTTGATTTTGGCCAGAGCCTCCTCGTTCCGCTTCGAACGGTTGTTGAACATCGTATTCAACATGGCGGCCATGGACAGAACGAGCGCGCCCCATTGCGCGATGTTGCCGTATTCCATCAGAGCTGCTCCCCGCGACAGATGCGGATCGCGTCGGTCTCGCGCCGCCACTCTCCGGCGAGCAACGCCATACCGGCATCATCCGCATTGCGCTCGATGACGGCGGCCACCGCATCTTTCTGCGCCGGCGTCCATGTCGTCGGCGCGCCGCATCGTGGAGCGAGCTTCATGCGGATATCAGCCTTTCTTTGGTCCGGCGTTTGCGCCGGGCTTGTCACTGCCGCGCTCGGCGGCTGCGTCTGCGCGCAACCCGGCAGCAATATCGCGAGTGGAAACATAAGAAGAACTATTGCGAGCCTGCGCATCTGCGATCTCCGCCGTGTCGGCGAGTGTTTCGTTTTCGGCCTGTTTGGCGCCGGCGATCTCGTCGGCATTCTGACGCGCGGCGGCCTGTCGCCCCGTCAGGTAGGACAACAGGCCGGCGACAGCAGCAAGAATGAGTTCGAGCAGTTTCATGTTTTCATGTTTTCATGAAACGTCATCGACGGGCGTGACGACGACGCCGGTGACGAGATAGAGCGTCTTTTCCTTTTCGCCGTGCAGATGCGCGACAAAAACGAGATTGCCCGTCTGTTTGTCGCGCTCGGGTTTAACGCGCACTTCTGCGCGCTTTCCCGCTGCCTCCGCAAGCAAGCTCTCGAAAGGCCGAGGAACCCGCTTCGACATTATTTCGCTGCGCCCGGCGCGTTGGCGGGCTCCGCCTTCGCAACAGCGTCGCGGACAGCGCCGAGACCGGCGGCGTTGAACAGCATCCACGCCCATTCCGGGATCGTGTAACCGAGCGCCTGGGCGCCGGCGCATGCCGCGATGACGGCAGCGACGATGTAGGTCTTTTTACCGTTGATGGCGGCCAGAACCTTTTCCATTTTTGAAACTCCTATTTCGTGACGTGCTTGACCGCCCACATGACGGCCTCTTCCATTTTCGTGGCGGCGATCGACAATTCGCGCGACGCGCCGCATTGTCCGAGCAACGTCAGAAACGCTGCGCCCTGATCCTTGATCTGACGCATCCGCTCTTTCTCATCGTCGGTGAGAATGCGGTATTCGTGCCGCATGACGCTGTTTGTGATGCGCGCGTCGGACGCGCTGTCGATCGCCGTCATTTTTTCGCCTCGCTTTGACGAGACGCGAGACCGTCGAGAGAGACGGCCCCGCGTTGTCAGTCAGTTCAATCGGGCCGTCAGGCCTTCGGCTGGTCGCCCTGTGCAGGCGCCGGATCGGTCGCGGACGGAGCCGGCGCCGGATCGCTCGCCGTAGCGGCGGACGCAGCCTGGGCGGCGTCGGAGACGGGCGCAGGATTGGCGACGGCTTCGAGAGCGGCGGCCGTGGCATTCAGATCGGCGGCGATTTTTTCGACAGCGGCGGTGTCGTCGTTCGAATGCGCGTTCAGAACCTGCGCGGCGAGCGCGGCGATCTTGGCGGCGGCGTCGCCGGCGGCCTTCTTGATTGCGGCTTCGGCCGCCTGCAACGTTTCAAGTGCGGACATCGTTTTCTCGCTCTGTCATGTGCCGGAAATCGCCGGCGCGATGCTCGGGATTTGACCGCCCCGGCGCGGAACCGTCAGGCGACGAGCGGTTCGTCGTCGCGCCGGCCGAGCACGCGGCCGATGAACGAATGCATGGGGAAGGCTGGACCCGGATCGATCTTGCGTCGGGGAGCGATATCGTCGTGGCCCGCAATATCGCGGATACCGTAGGTCTTGCAGATCGCCTGGGCGACGCCGATCGCCGCCTCGATCTGCGCCGGCGGAAAAACCTCCCACGGCTGCATGCCGCCGCCATTCTTGTGTTCGGCGATCGCGACGTCGGCGGCCGGCACCTTCTTGTGCGTCAGGCGGTCGTAATATTCGCCCGTCGCCAGCTTCCCGAGCAGGCCCGAATTGACCATCTCGATGCCGATCGCAAAATCATTGCAGCCCGAACGGCCCTTCCAGCTCGACGCGCCTGCGTGCCATGCGATCGTCTCGAACGGCACAAGCTGCGCAATCGCTCCATCGCGGCCGATGACGACATGCGCCGAAACCCGCTGCGCGGCCTTGCGATCTGTGAGCGTGCGCACCGCGCCGTCGAACGAGGGCGAGCCCGTGTAATGCATCACGAGCAGCGAGGCCTTGAGCGCGCCGCCATGGTTGGGCGATGGCTTTTGGGGAACCTTCACCTCGGCGTCGAAGAGCACGCCTTTCTTGATCGTGAACATGCGTCAGAGCCTCGCGAGACGGTGGCGGTGAGGGCGATGGGCGAAACGGCGCGGAATATGGCGGTAAGCAAAGCGCTTTCCGTCTTCATGGCCGCCAAGCGAAATATGGACATGGTGGACGCGGCCGTAGTCCGTCGAATAGCCGCCGGGCCAGCCGCGCAGCCGCGCGTAGATGCAGCGCGGGTTTCGCGTCACATCGATTGCGTGACCGCTCCAGTGTTCCGAACGGCGCCGCGTTCCCGCAACGAACGTTTTTCGCACGCCGGAAATGACGACAGAGCCGCAGCGCGCCGACAGCTCGCGCCCCTTCGCGGCGAGCGGCGCATAGACGCCCGCGAGCGAGACCCCGCGCGCGCCGGCGGGCGCATGGGCAGGCGCCATGCGATGACGATGGAAGACATGCGGATGCGCCTGACGATGGAGAGGCGCAGTCTTCGCCTGCTGCTGCACAAAAAACAGCGCGGCGCTTTCATCGGCGACGGCGTCCGTCGCCGAGAGCAGCCAGAGTGCAGCGGCGCAGATCGCAACCGCAACGGCTCGAAACATGATCGACGCTTTCATGCGCCGACCATTTCCGCTTCTGCTGAAAAATACGGAGGGAACTGTTCCCGGGCGCCGACCTAGAACAGATCGCCCTGTCGCGGGTCTTTGGGACTATCTTCGTCCGCGACGATTTTGGAAACCCACCGGGCCGTGCAATCGGCTTGCCGCGCTATCTCGTTCTTGGTCAAGCCCTGCTTGGCCAGCCGGCGCACAAGCCGCGCACGCCGTCGACCAGCCGCGCGAAACCCAAGAAAGCGCGGCACGTCAATTTTTTCGCCCGAAAAATGTTCGATCAGCTTGCGCGCGGCGGCTTCTCCCATGGTGTTCAGCGCATGATCGGCGCTCCATTGCATCGGCACATACAGCCGCATGCCGCCGAAATTATCGATGAGCGCACGAGCGACATCTTGCCCGCAATGCTCGCAAACGGTCGTGAAAAAATCGGTCACGCGGCAGTCTCCGCCAACCGTCGCGCGGCGCGTTCCAGCCGCTGCGCTTTGGCCTCCCGCCGTGTCCACATCGCCTCGCAATGGCGCGCAACGCGGAGCAACTGGTTCGCCTGGTCAAAGGCGGCCCTGAAGTCGGGCGTGTTCATCAAGGATTTTGACGCGCGCGCGGCCTCAAGCGCTGCGCGCATCGTCCTGTCGTAGTCAGCTTTGGCGAAAGCGGCGCGCTCGCGCGCCACCTCCGCCGCCGCGCGCGCCTGTTCCGCCGGCGAATGGAGCGCCGCAAGCCGTTTCAGCTCCTGCATCCCGAGTTCGTCGACGGTCGGCATGTCAGCTGCTCCGCTTTCCGAATTTCGCCCGGGTAGCGTCGTCGACCGAATATCCCGAGCCCCAATGCGTCCTAATTTCGACGTCGAACGGCTTCAACTTTTTCCGCATCTTGCAAATAAACACATCAATAATCTTTGCGTCTGGTTCTTCGCTGTCCGGTCGAAAGGTGTACATCGCCGACATGAGAGCTTCCTTGGTTGCAACTTGCTTCGTCAGTAGGAAGGCGAAAACCCGATATTCCGACGCCGTCAGTTTCCATTCGAAAGGAATGCTGATCTCACTCGTGAAAAGGGCGTGCTCAAGCTGTCGGATGCGCTCGCGCAGTATCTCGTTTTCGTTTTCGACGACTTCAAGCCGTGCTGCGATATCCACGCCTAGGCCTCCTGTTCGAAAGAACGATGACGAGTGCGCGCCAGAACGGAAGAGACTTGGCGGCGGCAAGCTGCTTCGTCTCGGTTTCAAACCCACCAGCTCGAATGATTGTCGACAAATCTTCGGACTTGATCGATCCTTTGTAATGTGAAGCAAACAGCAGCTCGTCGACCGCCTTGATCAGGTCCGGCGTGATCGGGGCACATTTTGCATCGGCCAGAACTTGTAAGACCTGCCGGGCGCCAAGCGCATGACGCTTGTTGACGAGGCTGCGAAGCGTCGAGATCGCGAGTGTATCGCCCGGCTCAAACGAATGATTTGGCTGCGCGCGAAGGACGCGGACGCCAGCGCGCTCGCACACCTGCTGGATCGTCAGCGCTTCTTCGTCGCCAGCCGCAATTGCAGCGTGAAAAATCTGATGGGGTGTGACGTTTACGCGGTCGCGATTGTGTCCAACAAACGCTTTAGCCCGGTCTTCGATGCTTTCGGCCGCGATCACCAGCACCGGAATTTTCGGTATGCCTCCATGCGTCACCGCCGCGATCGCAGTGTGTTGACCATCGATAACGTGATAGCCGTCACTTGTCTTGACGACGACTGGCGGCTTGAAACGCCGCCAATCCCATCCTGCAACAACTTTCTCGATCAACCGAAGCGACGCACGAGACAGGCTTCGTTGATAACGTTCGTCTACCTGAAGATCGCCGGGCGCCACTGTATCAACGACAGGCGGCGCGGAGTTGACGTCCGCACGGGCGACCGGCAGCTTCAATGGTGTGATTTTGTGCGTCGTCATGTCCGCACCGTTTTCGCCGCGCGCACCATCAGCCCGAGCTTGGCCGACAGCCTGTCGAAGTGCTTCTCGCCGTAATGATCGAACCGAGGCGGGAGACCGGCCAGCGCGCCATACATTTCGGCGTCGAAGGACGGCGTCTGACGGCGGATGATCGCGACCTGTGCGCGCACGATGGCCGCCTTTCGGTCCAGCACCTCGCGCGTATCCTCCGGCCATTCGACGCCGGCGCGCGCGCACCAGTCTTTCAGCGCCTCGACTACGCGACGCGCGTCCGCCCAGTCCGTCAGAAACTGCGTATGCGCGAGCCCTGTCTGACGCTGCGCAAAAGCGATCAGCGCGGCGTCGTCGGGCGAGCGCACCTCGCCAAGGTTCCACAGAGCAATCCAGAGGGCGCGCAGCAAGGGCGCATATTTGCCGGATGCCGTATTGGAGCGTGTGCGCTGGACCGATCCGCTGCCGGTCAGGCCGCGCAGGAAGGTCACGAGGTCTTCGGCGCGACGATCCGACAGTTCGGAAGACGAGGCGACAGAAAACCGCTCGCGCAGGACACCGCGATAGGCCTCGTCGTCGAAATCGGGGATCTGGCGGCGCAGTCCGTGGATGATCCGGTTCTGGATGGCGGTCGTCATGTGATTGCTCCTTTTCAGTCGAGATAGAGGACGGCGATAAACACGAAGGCGGCGGCGAGATCGGCGCGGCGGTTGAACAGCGCGCCGATCGCCATGACGGCGGCAAAAAGAAAAACGCCGGGGTGCGACGGGCGGATCATGCCCGGCGCGCTTTCTTCAGATCGGCGATCGGGACAACATGATCGGTTCCGGCGGATGCGCCGGCCGAAACGATGCGCACCCTGGCCTTGTCACGATCGAAGCCACACACTTCGACGGTATAAAGCGCGCCGGCGATGCGAACGGTGTAGCGGTCCGGCATGCGGTTGCGTGGCTTGCTCACGGCCGCTCTCCATCGTCGGTGATGACGGGATAGCCGACGGCGATCAGTGCATCGCGGCACTGATCCGAGCGGTCAAAGGCCGCGATAGCCAGCTGCTTGTAGCCTTGCCTCTCATGCGTAAGGCCGTAGGCCGCGAACATGCGCTCGCAGATCGCCAGCTCCATCCCGACCCGCGCATACACGCTCCGGACTTGGAGATAGGCCATATAGTCGCGCCCGGCGATGAGGAACGCTGCGAACGCGATCATCAACGCGGCGAGCGTTTGCGCGATCCATGACGGGTCAAGAGCAGAGACATACCCCCCCAGGGCGGCGCTCCAGATTGCAAAGGCGAAAAACACCGTTCTCATGGGGCATTCTCCTTCGCGGTTTCCGCGAGCCGCGCGAGCAATGCGCGGCCATACGGCGAAAGCTCAACGGCAACGCGCGCGAGCCAGTCGCCTTCGCGCTCATCGAGCGCAGCCGTGAGATTGAGAACCGCCGCAAGCAGGCCGGGCTGGCGGTGGCATTCCTCTGCTATGTCCTGTTCGCTGGCGTAGGCCGAGACGGTGTAAGGCATGGGTCACGCCTCCGCCGTTTTGGCGCCGTCGTCATCGAGCGCCTGGACCAGCTTCTTCAGCAGGCTCTTGCCGTCGTTCGACAGCAAATCGCACACATCAGAAACCCAGCCGTCGCTATGAGCGCCCGCTGCCGCCAACTCGCCAACCAGATCGGCAAAGAAATCGGGGCTTGCCTCGCAATTCGACGCGACCTCGTCGCTGCCGATGCTGGCGTAAATGCTCATGTAAGCCATCTTGCCCTCCCTTCACGCTGCAGCAAGATCGATGGTGATTGAACGCCACGGCGCGTCGGCCGCATCGCGTTCGGCAAAGCGCACATAGGTTTTCGAGCCGAGAATACGGATGCTGTCGCGCACAGCTTCCATCGCGCGCCGCCAGCGGGCGTCCTCGATTGCGACGCGCAGGAGCATGAATATCTCCGCGCGATTGATCCGACCTTCCTTGTCGACCTGAAAAGCGCGCGTCACGAGCGCACGGATTTCCGCGCGGCTGTCGGCCGCCCATTCATTCAGGCATTCGTCGACCAGCTTTTTGGCCGCCTGCAGTTCCGGCCCGAAGTCGAGCTGGTCCTGAACCTGCACCTGCACCTTGAGCAGTCCGTCGAAGCTCGTCAGCGTCAGATTGCCCTTCTGACCACGCCCGACGCGAGCGCCATATTCCTGCTCGACCAGCGCCTGTAGCGATCCGATATCGTCGAACGTGTGGCCCTTGAAGCGCGCGATCTGCGCCGAGAGTTCGCGGGCGAAATCGACGATCTTGCGCACGGTCTCGTCGATACAGAGGTCCATGGGCTTGACGGCTTCAAGCGGCACGAGCGCGCCGCGCGCGTCGCGCATATAGGGCTTGCCCGCGACATCGATCACGGGATTGAAGGTCACGCTCTTGAGCGCGCCGCCGAGGACGGGCTGAATTTCAGGCTGCATTGGACACCTCTAGAGATTTGCAAAGATCGGCAAACGCCTTGTCGCGCCGTTGGCGCGCATGTTTTTCGCCCACCGTGTAGAGCGCTGCGCCGAGCGCCTGTTCCGCCGCCACGAAGGCGCGGAACATTCTGACGGTTGCAACAGGCGCTGGCGGCTCTTCGGAGCGCCTGCGTTCGGCGGCGAGCGTCTGAAAGGCTGCGGCGAGCGCCGTGACATGCGCAGTTCCAAGGCCACCGGCCACGCCGCGCGGATCATTCAGAACCCGCCGCGCGATATCGTGCGGATCGATGTCAACCGGCAATTGATATTCCAGCTGATCGGCGACGCCGCATTCGGCGAGCAGTTCGATTTCGAGTTCGACGAGCTGCGCCGTGAATTCGGGATGCGCCGCCCTTATTGCTTCCGCGTTGCGGCAAAGATCATCCGTCCAGCGCGGCTCGCGTCCAAGCTTCATGGCGATCGCCAGACTGGAGGCGCCCGCGATCGACCGAGCGAGGCTGGCATAGGCTGCGCGCGCGCGATGCGCGGTTTCGCCATAGCCGCGCATCTCATGCACGGTCACGCCAAAGGCTTCGGCCGTGCGCTGCAGGATCAATTCGAGCGAGGGAATGGGATGGTTCATGCCGGCTCTCCCCCGAACGAAACTGCGCCTTCGATAATGGCGGCGGCGATATCCTCTTCGCTGCGGCCGCGCGGCCGCAGGAACGCGACCTTGCCGTCCCGCTGGCCCCGGAAGATCGCATTGATGAGCGCGATGCGATCGGCTTCTTGCTGCACGCTGTCCGCCGTCGCGCGGATCGCATCGGCGGCCCCGGCGCGTCGCTCCAGATCGCGAACTGACGCGGCGCAGTTTTCGAGCCAAAAGGCCATCGCCTCGACAGTCGACGGCGAGAGCGTCATCGGTCCTTTGTGCTCAATGAAAATCGCGAGCATTTCTTCGACGTGCTGCGATAAGGGTTTGCTGTGGTCACGCATCGGCCGCCTCCGGTGTTTTCTTGATGAGATTGTCGGGGTTGAAGGCGCAGTGGCGGCAGGCCCGCCAATGCGCTATGGCGCTGCGCGGCGCCGAGGGGATCGGCCGCTCGCGGTAGTCCTTGCATTCAGCTGGCGCGATGTCGCCGACGAACGGGCAATCGACGCGCTCGGCGAAAATTTCGAAAATCCGCGCGCGAATTTTTCTGACGCTGCCGATGTATTTCCCGGCCAGCGCCATCGACACGCTTGGACGCGAATAGCCGAGCTTCTCCGCCGCCACCTTGATCGACGTCTTGCGCACCTCGGCTTGCAGCATCTGCAAGGCCTGCCCGTCGAGCTGCTCGTATTGCGGCGCACTCATAGTTTGCGCCCCTTGTCGATGTTCATGTCGACGAGGCCGATGAAGCCATTCTTCCGATACGATGGGCGCGGCGCGATCTCGCCAAGGTCTTTGACGAGCAGATAGACCTTGCGTCCGTTTGATGTTGGCGCTTCACCGTCGAAGGCGCGCCGGCCCGTCTCGGCCAACACGCCGTATTTGACGAGCGCCCGGATGAACTTGCCGAGATTGGCGTCCGGGCTCTTGTCCGTCGGCCGCACCGCCAGCTGGAAAATATCAGCAGCCGTGAAGGTTTTCTTGACGCGCATCGCCGACCAGGCGCGCTGGCGCATGGTCGCCATGTTGGGCGCAACATGGCCTGTGAACGGCTTCTTCGGCCCGGACTTGATACGCTGGCCGCTGGCGAGATGCTCTTTGCCCGCGCGCGTCAGCTGGAAGCAACCGCGCTCGATGCGCTCCAGCAGGCCGTGCAGCACCATGGTCCCAGTGACGGTCGCGACCTTGTTGTGTCTGGCGTTGAGCGCCGCGCCCAATTCTGCCGTCGTCAGGCATTGCTCCCCGATGGTGCGCAGAATGTCGATCTGTGTCGCCATCACACGCCTCCCCGCACGCGGATTTCATTGCCGGTGCGCCGGTCGTAGATCAGCACCTGACCGTCGAGGTCTTTGAGACGCACGGGCTTGTCGGCCGACGCGTTGGCGCGTTTGCCATGCCGCTCGATGACGGCGATCGCCTCCTTGATCTCTCGGGAATAGCCGCCTGTCGCAGCCCGCACGAATTCGAGGACGTCGTCGGCCACGGGAACTTCGCAGAGGCCGTCGAACAGCGCGCGCACGTCTTTTTTCGAGGCTGGCTCGAACCGCACATAGCGCGTGATGCGGGAGGCGACCTGCGGGAACGCCGTCAGATTGTCCCTGATTTTTCCCATGCCGACGAGCACGAAGACGACGGTCGAGTTGTCCGAAAAGTCGCGGATCGTCTCGATGATCCGGCCGTTGCGCGAGATATGATCGGCCTCGTCGATAACGACCGCGAAGATGCGCTTGGCCAGCGCGGCCTGTGTCTGACGCGTCACCAGCCCCTCAAGCGCGCGGTGATAGCGGTTCTTGAAGGAATGTGGCGCGGCGATCCGCATCGTCGCCAGCAGATCGTCAAGAAACCAGCCCGGCGTCCACTCTTTGAGAGCGCGCAGGAAGATCAGATTGTTCTGTGCGGCCCACCATTCGAGCGTCGTGGTTTTGCCAAGGCCCGGCTCGCCGTCGACCACCATCAGATTGCATTCGTCCGCGCCGCGTCGCTCCAGCGCGGCAAGCGCGTCATAGAGGCGCGTGACGTTTGCAGTTTCGACAAAATGTTTTTTCATGGTAGAACTGTCCTGTTCGAAGTGATGGCTCCGGCTACGCGGCTTCAGAGATCGCAATCGTTCGCAGACGATCGAGATCAACACCGTGCAGCTGGAGCCGTTTTTGTGACGCGGCCCCCGTGAGCAACTCGACAACAAGCTCACGATCCGTCGCTGTCGCATCGGCCGGGTGGTCGATGAGCCAACGCGCGAATTCCAGATCATCCGAAAAGTTCGGACGCCCGCCCTCAGGTGCGGACGGCTCCGGCGCGCTTTCACGCGACACCTGCTCAAGCAGCTCCGGGCCGTCCGCGATCTCGCCGTCGACAAGGGGGGAGGACGCGGCGAGAAGGGTTTGCGCTACAGGTTGCAGCGTCAGAATTTGCGCCGGGCGCAGCTGCGCCTCGACGCGGTCGAGCTTGTCGGCAAGGCGGCGGCGCTGGCCGGCGGCGCGCTTCTCCAGCGCGGCCTGCTCGGCAGAGACCGGAATGTAGCGCGTCTTGTTGCCCTCGAATTGAGCGATGCAAACAAGCGCTCCCGGCTGGCGCTCGCCCTGGTGCATGTCGATCCGGCGTATCCAGACCTGCGCCGCGTCGCGCACGTCGTAGCCGACCATGACGTCCTGTCCGTGGAAGGGATCGAGCTGGGTTGAGAAATAGCTGTTGGTGCCGAGTTCGATCATGCAGCGGCGGACGCGGCGCACCTCGTAGGGACGGAAAAGATCGGCGCGCTCGTCCTCGCCGGGAATGATGAGTTCGGCGCCGGCGGCGACTTTTTGCGCCCACAATTCGTTCGGCGTCATGCGCCGTTTCGATCCGGTGAGCGGATCGCGGTAATGGGGCAAAGACCGGTGCGGCTTGTCGTTGTAATCGGTGACGGCTGTCTCGATAGCCGCAATAAATTCGGCCCATGTCGGCAACAGCCGCGAACGACCGATAAAGGCGAGTTCCCGACGGGTTTCCTTGAAGGCGATCTGTTTCGCCTCCTTGTCCATGTCCTTGTAGGTGTAGGTCGGGAACTGCTTGGCGACAGCGATCCAGCGCCGCTGGAAGTTCTCGATGACGCCTTTTGCCTGCGAATTGTAAGGCAACGCGCGCATCGGCGTTGTCCCGAGCCGGCGGAACAGGCCGACGAGCTGATCGTCGTTTGCGAAGTTGCGATAGCCAGAGCCGCGATCGGTGTAGAACAGCGCGGGAATGCCTTGCTCGGCCGCGCGCGCCAGCGCATCTGAAACCGTGAGCTGACTTTCGGCGAGCCCGGCTGACCAGCCGACAGCGCGGCGTGTCGCCACATCGGTGATGATCGTGATCTCTGGCTTGAATGGACGCCCGTGGATCGGATGTTCGACTTCGGCGTCGAACGTCGTGCCATCAGCGACATAGATCGTCGTCGGAGCCAGATCGGCGAAGTCGCGAACGACATAGGCCTGCCGCGCCCGCAGCGCCAGTTTTCCTTCGCGACCGTGCGCGCGTTCGAGATGCGAAAGCTTGGAGAGCGCGCGGCGAACGGCAGCGTAGGACGGCGCCGGCGTTCCGGCCGGCAGGCTTTTCAGCCACGCAGCATAGGCCTGTGAAACGTCCGGCTTTTGCGGCCGGGCGTAAAATGAGAGGAATACGTCCAGCCAATCCGGCGCGTCGGCAATCTGACGCGATCGGCGGGGCGCCATCGCCGCTCCCCCGTCTTCGCGCGCCTTCAGCCAGCGGTAGAGCGACCGTTCGGAGAGGGACCGCCCCTTTTCGTTCGCAGTGCGCACAGCGCTTGCGACTTCAGGAGCGAGCAGGCCTGCGCGATGGTCCGCCAGCAGCGCCTTGACAGCGCCAGCAACGCCGCAACCGCAGACAATGGCAAGGCGGTCGATTTCCAGACAGACGGCTCGGCGGGCGCTCATGATGTCGCGCTGGCGCTGCGTCAGATGTGTCTCGGCGACGGCTGGCGTCTGACGCGACGTGGGCGCTGGCAGGCGCGCAAGCGCGTCGCGCTTTTCCAGCTCGGCGCGCGCGGCCTTGGGGAGCGCGTCAAAGGCGATTTCATAGCCGCCGCCGCTGGCGATGATAGGACGGATTAATCCGGGTGACATCGCACGCGTTTTTGTGATGACACGCGACAGGTTCTCGATCGCTGTCGGCAAGCCCGGAAGTTTCAAATTCGCGAGATCACGCGCGGAAAACCAGCGTTTCATCACCGGCCTCCCTTCACGCGCGCGGCCAGCGCGGCGGCGCGGCGTTCCAGTTCGGCCTTCTTGTCCTCGATCAGGTGCAGTTCGATGATTTCGGCGTAGCGGGCGGGAACGACCGCAAAGCCGAACATCTCCGGGATCAATCCGAGCAGCTCGTGCTGCCCGCTCGCGCGCACAAGCGCGGCGAAAGCATCGAGCGGAATGCGGTTGCTCGTCCGCGCCAGCGATGCCCATGCATCGAGCATGTCCTTCGTGACGCGCCGTCCGAGTTCGGCCGACATGTCTTCGGCGATCTGCTCGCGCTTGCGTTCGCAGCGGTTGAGCGCCAGCGCGATCGCGCGGGCGATCGTGGCGTCGAGCGATCCGCCGCGCGTCTCATGGGCCTCATAGCCGACGCGCACCTGCGGCGGCTCCCATGCGAGAAGATCGAGTGTTTGGTTGTCGCGCTTCTGTCGGACCATCAGCCGGCGGCCCCGCGTGTGCGAACGCGGCGCTCGACGGAGCTGGAAAGCCGGTCAGCGGCCGGCGCGAAAACTGACGGAAACGGGCTCACCGGGCGGCTCCGTGGTCAGGAGCCGCATGCAACTTTTGGCTAGCGCGCCGGCGCAGATACGCGTTAGAAAATGTGCCGGTCGAGGGATTCTGACGGTAGCGGTCGGGCCAGAGCGTGGCGGCGGGAACGCCGATCGTTTTGGCGATCGCCGCCTCGCCCCGCGCGTTCGGGCGCAGCAGCGCCGTCCGGCAGGCGGACGGCTCAAGCCCATAGCGCAGGGCGAGCGCTGTCAGGGTGACGCCTCGGCGGTTGAGTTCGGCGCGGATTGCGTATCGGTCCCAGCGTCGCATCGGTCTCTCGATTGGACGGCCCGGCAAGGCCGTTTTTTCGGGCTAAAAAAATCACGTATGCGATTAAATAATCGCTATCGCGTTTAAGTCAACAAAAAAATCACGTTTGAGGATAACTCGTGGCGAGACCGTCGAAGATCGTCGAAAAGGAGCTGGCGCCGCTGCAGAAGCGGATATTTCAGCTAATTGGCGAAGAGACGCAGTCAGCGTTTGCCGCGAGAGCCGGCATTTCCCAGTCAGGCCTTAATCGCATATTGCAAGGCGGAGACCCCGGCGTTGAAACTTTAATCGCGATTGCGAATGCCGGTAAGCGGTCGGTCGAATGGCTTGCGACGGGCCGCGAACCAGCCGGCGCTCCTCCGCCGGAAACCGCCATGATCAGCCTGATCGATATCCGCCCCTCGGCCGGCCCTGGAACATTGGCCACCGATTATTCGATCGGCCGCATTCCATTTTCGCGCGCCACGCTCGCACAGATCGGGCTACGCCCAGAAAATGCCCGCGCGGCCTACGCCGACGGAACCTCGATGGAGCCGACGATCAGGGACGGCGGCCTGATCGTGATCGACGCCAGCCAGCGCCAGTTCGTCGATAACCGGATTTTCTTCTTCTCAATCGGCGACGATATGTTCGTGAAGCGCGTCAGAATGACGCCTGGCGCCGGATGGCAGATCATCTCTGACAACCCTGAAATCGCGCCAGCGGCCTTTCCCGAAGGCGATCCCGTTCGTATATATGGCCGGGTGAAGTGGACCGAACGATTACTGTAAACGGGGGCGATTATGAGCGATGTTTCTTCTAAAAAGCCTGAATTTACAGCTTCGGAAGCGCTCTTTGTGGTGTTTAAAGGACTGCCGCCGCTGTTGATAATGGTCGGTTTGCTGATCGCGATGTTTCACTCTCCGCATTATGGCGCGATGGCTATAGCGGCAGGGGTAGCTGCTTGGGGCTTTAGGGTCATAATCCTGACGCCTCTATTGCTACTGGTGGCTGGCAAGCCACGCCTGACAGCGGCTTGGGATCGCGCCAGAAAACGCGGCTGACCCGTCAAACCTGCCGTCAAACCTACCGCGCCTTCCGCGTGATATTTCTTGTCTAAAAACAATCAATTATACAGGATTGACGGTGAATAGCGCCAAGCTGGACCAGTCAGCAAACCTACGAGCGCTAACATTGACGCGCGTGTGTCGAGGCGGCGCCCAAAAACCCAACTGGCCGTTGATGTTCGCCTTTGGCCGCTGGCGCCGCCGCGCTGCCAAAGATCGCGTCCATCGCGGCCTATAAACGGCCACGGACGGCCAAACCCGCCACGATAGGCAGAAACGCCCAAACTCGCGCCACTTCAACAGCCTAGCGCCTGTCTAAGCCCTTCCAGCGCCACTGCCAAAGATCACGTCCCCCTACAGCCTCCGGGCGCGTTTTCGTTTCGGGTCCCGGCAATCGTTTCCGCAAGCATGTCAAAGGGTTGGCGGAACGTGGCGACCACCTGCCCATTCTCCCAAGTGCAGTTCGATAGTAGAAAGTTGAGCAGGCGGCGCTTTTCGCGCGGTTCCTGCTTCGCGAACAGCCTTTGGGCGTCCCGCGCGAGTTCGAGCAGCGCGACTCCCTCGGAGAGATAGGATTTGTCGGCGTTTTGATGCCGTTCGATCTCGCGTTGGCAGCGGTTCTGCTCCTCGCGCCACTGGTTCGACATTCTTTCGAAGAAGGCGGTATCGACCAGCCCGTCGAGCTTATCGACATACATCGCGTGAATGCGGTCATCGAGGCGCTTGTATTCCGCCTGATGCCGCTTGATCGCTTCGTCATGCTCGCGGCGCTCGTCGGCGTGGCTGGCGTGCAGCGCATCGCGCACCCATTCCAGCACCTCGTCATCGAACCGCAACCGCCCGAGCAGTTCGGTGAACTGCGCTTCAAGCACTTCCTCGCGAACGTATTTGCGGCGGCAGTCGGCGGGCTTACCCTGGCACTTATCGGCATAGCCGGTGCAATGGTAATAGACGTAGCGCTCTTTCTTGATCTCGCCGACCACGGCGCAGCCGCAGGCGTGGCAGGCGATCAGGCCGGAGAAGGCGAAATCCCGCCTGCCCTTCTTCGCGCCGCGCGCATTGCGCCCGTCCATTACGTCCTGGACCCGTTCCCATAGCTCGGTCGGCACGATGGCCTCGTAGCGGCCCTGATAGGTCTTGCCGTCCCAATCGAAGCGCCCGGTGTAGATGCGGTTGCGCAGGATCGCAGCGACGGTGCTTCTCGGGATGCGAGCGCCCGTCTTCTTGAACACGAGGCCCGCCGCCCGCGCCTTCTTCGTCACTTCCTGCGTGGAGAGGTCGCCCCATGCATACCATTCGAACATCTTAGCGATGATCGGCGCGGTCGCCTCGTCGGGCACGATGATCTTGCGGCCATCCTCGCGCGTCACGTTGCGATAGCCGAGCGGCGCGTTCGAAGGCCAGAATCCCTGCGCCGCCTTCTCGGTCATGCCCTTGCGCGTTTCTTCCGACAGGTTGTCGATGTAATTCTTCGCCATCAGCACCTTGATGCCGTGCATGAACTTTTCCGACGATCGCGACTCGCGCGAGAGCACCACGCCTTCTTTCGCGAAGTGCATTTCGACGTCGAGTTCATCGACCGTCACCCAATCCTTGAGGTTGCGATAGAGCCGGTCGGTCTTTTCGACCAGCATCACGCGGATGGCGGGATGCGCCTTGAGATAGGCTACCATCTCGCCGAAGGCGGTGCGGCCTGTCTGCTTGGCGGTTTCAACGTCCACATATTCTTGCGCCACCGCGAAGCCGTTCGTCGCCGCATATTCCTTCAAGAGCTTCAATTGCGCCGGGATCGAGAAGCCTTCCTTCTCCTGCTCCTTGGAGGAGACGCGGGCGTAAATCACCGCCTGCTTGCGGGCGGGATCGGCGGCGGGTGCGGGCTTGGGCGCTTTTCTCATGATGTTTAGTGTAATCTAAACGAAGTGTGATTGCAAGATGCATCCCTGCCCATGGCGAGCAAGCCACCGCGCAGAACCAGAGCATTTAAGCTATTGTTATTGAATGGATTTATGCGCTCTTCTATCGTGCGCGCCATCCTCGCCGATCTGAATTTTCTTGACTTTCGGCCCTGCAAAAAGCATATAGGCATCGTCTCACCTGCCATGTGTAGGACGAGCATTCGAGGCCGCCCCGGTTCGCTTGGGCGGCTTCAGCGTTTTTAGGGGTTCGCGCGCCGGAATGCATCCCGCTCTTTGCGCAATTGGGCCATCCGCCCGCGCTTGTCTGTGCAATAGGCCGTGCGCAGCAACCAATAGCCCGGGCGCTGGCCGAGAACCACCAGATATTCCTCGCGAAACCACAGCAGCGTGTTGACCTCGGTGCCGCGCGTGTTCTGCCAGATGTCGATCTCGGCGTGCGCCGCTGCATTCTCGATCACCCAGCGCACCCAGCGGATGCGCTCGCATCGGCGCAGATCGGGCAAGCGGTCATCCTCGACGCGGCCTTCCTGCACCAGATGCCAGAACGACGCCCACTTGCCCGCTGTTTCCGGCAGGCGGCGGCAGTTCACCCGAAACCCGTCGAACACGATTCCGCCGCGCGCAATCTCGGCGATGAAGATTCGGTGGAGTTCGGTTTCATAGGCAGGCCAATCGCCGCCGAAGGCAGTGAACGGCACCAGATCGGGCGGGTTCATCCAGCCGCCTCCTGCGCCCGCCACACCAGAATGTTGAACTTGGTGGCGGCGAAGGTGGAGGTGCGGGAAAGCGCCTGTTGCCCGAGGCTGGCGCGAAGCCGTTCGAGGATCGCGGCTTTGGCCGGGCTCGTGGCGAGGCCACGGTTGGCATAGGTGAGCGCGCCGATCAGAAGATCGGTGATCTGCAACAATTCGCTTTCGTGGCTGCGCACCTGTTGCACGCGGTCGACCGTCTGGCGGTCGAAATCGAGCAGGCTGTTGGCGAGCACATCGTGCAGCTTGCGGGATTTCGGCCCGCCGCGCGTGTCCTTCACGTCGAGATAAATGCGATAGCGATGCGGCGCGCAGAAGATCGGGCGCAGCATCGTGAAATACATCTTGTAATACCAATCGTCGTGGCTCTGGTCGAAGCGGGCGTGATCGAGCCGCGCCTTGTCGGGCACCACGAGCCCGCGAAAGCGCAAGCGATCATCGGCGAGGAATAGGTCGATTAGCGCCAGATAGAACGCGGCCTTGGCCGGCGAAACCTTGGTCCATTTCGCCTCGAAAGCGGGTTTGAGGCCGTGCGCGGCTTTGAGCGACCGGATCGCCTCGGCCACGGCGCGCACCTCGCCCTCCGGGCAAGTTATCGCACCCCAGGCCATGACGGGAACGCCATCGTGCTCCAGATGGCAGCTTTCATCGCAATAGACGTTGAAAAGGCGCGGCCCGGTCATTCCGTCGCCTCCAATTCGCGAGCGTCCACCGGTGCGAAGGCTTCGGCGAGGAGGGCTTCGAGCAGGCGGCGGCGGGTGGCGGCGGCGGCGTTGAGGCTCGCCTCCAGCCGGTCGCACAGGCCCATCAATTCATCGACCTTGGCGACGAGGCGGTGCTGTTCGGCGAGCGGTGGGAGAGGAAAGGGCAAAACGGCGAAGTCCGCGTCGTTGATCGCCGGATAGGCTTGCCCGCGCTGGTTCTCCTCGACGCACGCCACCATGAAAGGGCTTCGAAGCACGATCCATATAAAGCGCGGCATCACGAGGCCGTGCCCGTTGAGGATCGCGAAGGCGGTGCTCGCAATCGGTGGTGGATCGAAATCGGTTTCTATGACGGCGACATTCAGCAGGTATGGCCGAACGCACGAGTAGATCACATCGCCCTTCCGAGTGATCTTGCGCGCCCGGCTTGGGGCCTCGCTTGCTTCCAACACTTTCGGATCAGCGACGACGCCCGCCTCTTTGTCGATGGCCGTCACGTCAATGTAGGTGAAGGTCGATTGCGGGATTTCCTGACCTCGATCGCTCGTGACTTCGCGGATCGGCGTCCAGCGCCAATTCTGCGGCAAGTCGAACGGCGGTTCCTCGACTTCGGGAAGGGCCTTCGGCTTCCTGAACTCCCCCGCCTTCACCAGCCGCGCCTTCTCCTTCGCGATCCGCTTCAGCAGTTCCGACGCCGGTTCGTCGTTCGGGTCTTGCGGCACGAGCTTGCCGCGCACGGCGAGGTTGAGGATGGTCTGGCGCAGGCGCTTGATCTGATCGGGGCGCGTGGTGAGGCCGGGCAGCGCGTCGAGGGCGAATCGGGCATCGGCCTGAAATGTTTCGGCATCAGGCGCGTTGAGGCGGGCGAGGCTCGCCGCCGCCAGCCGGTCGCGCACCGCCTCGCGGCCCGCCCGCGCCGCCTCCAGCCGGTCGCACAGGCCCATCAATTCATCGACCTTGGCGACGATGCGATGCTGCTCGGCAAGCGGTGGGAGGGGAAAGGGCGAATGCGCGAAATACTCGGTCGGCACACGCTTCTGGCCTGCCGTGCCGGTCATCTTCGGGATGCCGGTTTCGATGAAATGCGGGCTCTTGAGAAACAACAGAATGAAGTCCTGTTCGACGAATAGCGGGCGGACGATATGCAACTCGGTCGTGCCTGCGCCGATCCCGCCAGTCAGGTTTCGGAACACGGCTGATTTGCCGTTCTCGAAGCACGGCGTGATCTTCGCGAGGCCCACGTCGCCTTCGGCAAAATGCGTGTAGCCCTTCCTGATCTCGCCCCAAGAGCGGACTTCGTGCTGGTTCGCGACGCCATACTCGGCGGCGATCATCGGCATCGGCACGAAGGACGCTTCGAGCGTATCGGGCGCTTCATTGCGCGGGCTTAGCACCCCGATTTCGGCAAGCTGCGACCAGCGCCAATTCGACGGGATCGGAAACGGTGCTTCGGATTGCACGGCGATCGCCTTCGGCGTCCTAATCTCCCCCGCCTTCACCAGCCGCACCTTTTCCTTCGCGATCCGCTTCAGCAATTCCGACGCCGGTTCGTCGTTCGGGTCTTGCGGAACGAGTTTGCCGCGCACGGCCAGATCGAGAATGAAGCGGCGCAACCGGGCAATCGCGTCCGGCGCGTCGGCGATCCGCTCATAGTGCTGCAACAGGCGCTCAGCGTTCATCGGGCCAGCGCCTCGGCAAGGATCGCCTTCAACTGGTCACGCAAGCCCGTCGTCTCGGCCTCGGCGCGGGCGAGGTCTTCCAGCAGCGTTTCCGGGTCGCCGTGGTCATCCGCCACGGCGTGCGGGTTCTTGATGTCGAGATTGTAGCCGCGCGCCTTGATGTCCTCGGCGCTCACCTTCCAGGCCTGCGGCGTCTCCTCGCGGCCCTTCCGCTCTTTGCCGCCCCACCAGTCGATGCAGGACTGGAAATGCTCCAGCCGGATCGGCTTGGTCATCGAATAGGCCTTCTGGCGCTCGGGCACCCGATGCTCGTAGAACCAGATATCCTTCGTCGGTGTGCCCTTCTCGAAGAACAAAAGGTTCGTGCCGATGGAGGCATAGGGCTTGAACACCGAGTTCGGCAGGCGGACGATGGTGTGGAGGTTGCATGCCTCCATCAGATGCTCTTTCAGCCGGGTCTTGACGCCCTCGCCGAACAGCGTGCCATCGGGCAGCACCACGGCGGCGCGCCCGCCATCCTTCAACAGTCGCACGATGAGGGCGAGGAACAAATCCGCCGTTTCCTTGGTGCGGAAGGTGGGGAAGTTGTTCTCGACGCCGTCTTCCTCCTTGCCGCCGAAAGGAGGGTTGGTCAGCACGATATCGACGCGCTCATCCTTGCCCCATGAAATCAGCGGGCGGGCCAGCGTGTTGTCATGGCGCACGAAGCCCGCATCCTCCACACCGTGCAGCAGCATGTTGGTCACGCAGAGCATGTGCGGCAGCGGCTTCTTCTCCACCGCGCGCAAGCCCGCCTGCATCGCCTCGCGCTGCTTGGGCGTGCGGATGTGGGTCTTCTCCATGTGGCGGATGGCGCAGGTGAGAAAACCGCCCGTGCCGCAGGCGGGATCGAACAGGGTTTCGCCCGGATACGGGTCGATCCGGTCCACCACGAAGGCGGTGACGGCGCGCGGCGTGTAATACTCGCCCGCATTGCCCGCCGATTGCAGATCGTTGAGCAATTGCTCGTAAATCTCGCCGAAGTGCTGGCGGTCGGCCAGCGTGTTGAAATCGACGCCGTTGATCTTGTTGAGCACCTGCCGCATCAATTGGCCGGATTTCATGTAGTTGTAGGCGTCCTCGAACACGTCGCGCACGATCTTGCGCCGGTCGCCGGGCTTGCCGGTGAGGGCCAAGCCCTTCAGCGTCGGGAACAATTCGCCGTTGACGAAGGCGAGCAGCGCCTCGCCCGTGATGCCCTCCGGGTCCGCCGCCCAGTTGCGCCATTGAAACTTCGGCGGGATCGGCGGGACATAGCCGTTGCGGGTGAGTTCAAGCTCCTGATCCTGATCGTCGATGATCTTGAGGAAGAACATCCAGCACAATTGGCTGATGCGCTGCGCATCGCCATCGACGCCGGAATCCTGGCGCATGATGTCTTGGATGGATTTAACGAGGGTGCGGACGGACATTTCTTACGCGGTTTCCTGATAGATCGCGTCCTGCAATTCATGAACGGCTTTCTCGAAGCCCTCCTTGCCGCCGAACGCCTTGATGAGTTGAACGACGCTTCCCATGCCGCTGAAAGGCGCGATGCGCAGCACGTTGGTGTCGTCGAGATTGAGAACGCCCTCGTCGCGATACTTTTCCAGAAGCGCATCGAGCACGGCGCGGGCTTGCGGCCCATACTTCGTGAACACGTCGCGCTTCTTGACGTTCTCCGCCCGCTCGCGGCGGGTGAGCGGCTTCTTGTCGAAGGCGACGTGGCAGATCAGATCGAACGGATCGAGGTTCTTGCCGAGTTCGTCTGCGATGGCGTCGAGCGCCAGACCCTCGGCTTCCAGTTCCTCGATGATCGCCTGTTTGCGTTCCGTCGCTTTCCAGCGCTTGAGGAAATCGTCGAGGCTGGCGAAGCGCTTTTTCAACGCCGTCTTGGTAAAGTCGCGCAAGCTCTCGGTCACCAGCTTGCCGTTGGCGTCGAGATATTCCACGCGCTCGGCGACGATCCGCGCGCCGACGCCATCGACATAAATCTTGCGGATAGGATCGCCGGGCGGGAACGGCAAGCCCGGCTGATCCACCACGGTTTCATCTCCGCCGGGTGCGGGCGGCGTGTTTTCTCCCGGTGGCGCATCGTCGGGCGGCGTGATCGGATCGCCCTCGCCCGGTTCGTTAATCTGCACCGGATCGCCGTCGAAATCCGGGTCGGCGAAGTGCGCCGTCGCGCCGCGAAAGTCGATCAGCGTGAAATAGAACTTCTTGGTGTCCTCGTGAACGCGGGTGCCGCGCCCGACGATCTGCTTGAACTCGGTCATCGAGCCCACATGCCGGTCGAGCGCGATCAGGCGGCAGGTCTGCGCATCAACGCCGGTTGAAAGGAGCCGCGAGGTCGTGACCAGAACGGGATATTTCGATTCCGGGTCGATGAAGTTGCCAAGCTGATCCTGGCCTTCCTTGTCGCTGCCGGTGATGCGCATGACGTAGCGGGCGTTTTCCGCGACCAGATCGGCGTTCTCGTTGATGAGCGCCTGCCGCATCCGCGCCGCGTGTTCCTCATCAACGCAGAAGACGATGGCCTTCTGGAAGCGGTCGCCGCTTTCCTTCAGGAACTCGGTGACCTTCTTCGCCGTGAGCTTCGTGCGGTCATCGAGTACAAGGGTCCGGTCGAAGTCCTTGGTGTTGTAGATGCGGTCTTCGACCTCCTCGCCGTCGCGGTCACGCTGGCCCTTCTCGGGCCGATAGCCTTCCACGTCGCGGTCGATATGAACCTTGATGACTTTGTAGGGCGCGAGGAAGCCGTCGCTGATGCCCTGCTTCAGCGAATAGGTGAAAACCGGCGCGCCGAAGTAATCGGTGTTGGAGACGTATTCTGTTTCCTTCGGCGTGGCGGTGAGGCCGATCTGCGTGGCGCTGGAGAAATATTCGAGGATTTCGCGCCAGGCCGAATCCTCGGCGGCGCTGCCGCGATGGCACTCGTCGATCACAATCAGATCGAAGAATCCGGGCGAGAACTCTCGATAGAGCTTCTGCCGATCTTCCGGCCCGGTGATCGCCTGATAGAGCCCGAGATAGATTTCGAAGGCGGTGTCGATGCGACGCTTGTTGTCGAGCGCCAGCGTTAGGTCAACCGTGGTGCCGTCCTGCCGCTCGATCGTCTTGGCGTTGGTCGATAGCTTCGCCATCGCCGCGCCGAAGGGGCGGAAATCGTTCACCATCGTCTGGTCGATCAGCACGTTGCGATCGGCGAGGAACAGGATGCGCTTCTTGCGGCCCGCTTTCCACAAGCGCCAGATGATCTGAAAGGCGGTGTAGGTCTTACCGGTGCCGGTCGCCATGACCAGCAAAACCCGGTCGCGGCCTTTGGCGATGGCTTCGATTGCCGCGTTGACGGCGTTCACCTGATAATAGCGTGGGGCCTTGCCGCTGCCGTCGTCGAAATAGTCCTGAAGCACGATCTGTTCGGCTTGCGCATCGAGGCCCTTCCAGGCGCAATAGCGCGCCCACAAATCGGCGGGCGACGGAAAGGCGTCGAGGCCAAGATTGGTTTCGATCGTGGCGCTCTGACCGGTGCGGTCGTGGAACACGAAGCCGTCGCCGTTCGAGGAGAACACGAAGGGGATATCCAGCGTCGCGGCGTAGTCCAGGCCCTGCTGCATTCCGTCGCCGACCGAGTGGTTGTTGTCCTTCGCCTCGATCAGCGCGATCGGGATATTGGGCTTATAGTAGAGAACGAAGTCGGCCTTCTTGGCCTTGCCGCGCGTCACCAGCTTGCCGCGCACGATGATCCGGCCCTTGGTGAAATAGACCTCCTCGCGCACCTGCAACATCTCGTCCCAGCCCGCGCGCTTAACGGCGGGCAGAATGAACTTCGTGCAGATATCGCGTTCGGTGAGGCTTCGTTTATCCATCGCGCAAGGCGAATCCTACAACTGTTAAGACAAAAAGCAGTATTGCCACGGTTCCCGCCAGATTGCACCGGGTGCGAACCCGCGAACCCAGGTGCGAACCGGGTTCGCACGTCTGCCGCTGGCGAAAGCCCGCGCTTCCGCCGCCCGCATACGCCAAGCGCCAGGAAGAACCTAGCCGCGCGGGCCTCATGTCGGAAGCCGTGACGCATCACTGCTTGCCGTCCAGTTCGTCGATGAAGCCCTTCATCTCGCGCAACAGGTCCGCGAAGTTGCGGCGTTCCGCGATGTGTTCGGCGGTGTATCGGCCATGCTTGAAGGCGTGGCTATTGCCCTTCGGCGCGCCCTTGGCCTTGCCACCGTGCATCCGGCAGCGCCCGTTCGCCATCGCGGGGGATTGGCAGGGCGTCCCGTTGCGGGTCCGGGCATGGCATCGTGGGCTCAGGTGCATTGGTAATTTGTCGGGCGGTTTGCTTTGCATGGGGTTGTTCCTTGATTTCGTTGGCGTCCCCACCCCCCGGCTGGCCGGGTGCGGCGACCATGCCGACCACCGCTTGCCCGCCCGCATGGACGTGCACGTGTTCGACGGTGACTTTCTGCTGGCCCTTGCCGCGATGGCGGTTGAGGGCTTCGACCAGCGCCGCATAGGTGCGGGAAAGCTTGTTGGCTTGGGTGAGGTTCTCGCGCCGCCCCTCGAAGGATTGTTCGCCGATCATGGCGCGCCGGTAGCATTCCATCGCGGCGTTGTGGGCAGCGACCAGTTGCGCGGCCATCATGCCTTCGAGTTCGTCCTTGGGCGCGATGCCCATCAGCGCCGCGACGGTCGCGCTTAGTTGCTTGTCGCGTTCCTCGGCGCTTGAGTTCTTCATCCACAAGGCTTGCACCGCCTGATTGGCGAGCGTGTTGTTCCAGTGATCCGACTGCGATCCGCCAATGCTTTTTAGCCGCCCCTTGCGATCGTCGGGATCGTCGGCAACCACGGTAGTCGGCGTGTTGGCGGGTTTCTTGGCTGTCATGGCGAAGTCCTCGTTTCGTCAATCTCGAAGGTTGAAAGGGCGGCGATAGCGTCAGCCTTCCGGCAGGCGTTCCAGGCGGGCCAGGCGGGCCAGCACCGCGAATGCAGCCAGGCATGGCCGGTCGGTTCCGTACCGAAGGGAAGCAGCGGGTCATGACCGTGTTCGGCTTCGCCGCAGCCATGGCAGCGACCGGGCGGCGAGCGCACCGGGTTGCGGTTGAGCCATTCGGCGACGCAACAGGCGAAGGCGCGGGCCTCGGCCTGATCGCGTGGCAAGCCTCCGTCGAACTCGGCAATGCCCGCCCGTTCATCGAAGTAGGCGCGCCAGTCCTCGCCCGACCAGCCGTCGCAGCCAGGGCGCAGCAGCGCGATCACCTGCGCCTTGTATAACGCGAGAAGGTCCAGCACGGCGGACGGCGGCGCGACCTCGGCATCAAGCGTGAGGGCATCGCCGTCGATCCCGATCCGAACGCCAGCCGCCCGTGCGAGCTTCAGGGCATGAACGGCGCTCATAGCCGCGCCCTCCATCCCGTTTTTTCCGGCGCGGATTGGGGCGGGTGAATATCGTCCGCACCGTCCGCATCGGTCTCAGTGTTGGATTTCAAAGGGTTGGCGCGGATGGTTGCAGCGGTTTCGCCCCTTGAACCGTCCGCTGGATCGCCGACCGTCCGCAGGTCTCGGCTTGCGAAGCCGTTGCGGATATTGGGCTTACTCGGTTCGGCGGACGGCGCGGACGAT
Source organism: Hyphomicrobiales bacterium (assembly GCA_028869185.1). Lineage (GTDB taxonomy): Bacteria > Pseudomonadota > Alphaproteobacteria > Rhizobiales > Beijerinckiaceae > JAJXWB01. The sequence goes on along the minus strand of JAGWTA010000004.1, from coordinate 126,619 downwards.
GCGGACGGTCTTGGCCCCTGGCTTTCTGGCACGGCAGGTTGCCCGATCGTGGTGATGCGGATTATCCGTGTCCGAGCCCGCCCTTCGCGCTCGAAGCCGATGTCGATGCCGACCTTGCGCAGGAAAGTCGCCGCCCGGCGCAAGCGGCCCGCCAGCGCCCGAGGGCTATCGGGCCATGTCTTCGACTTGGCGACACGCTCGCCCGCCATTTCGGCAAGGGCACCCAGAAGGTCTGAGGCGGTTCCCGTCCACTCCGTCCGCGCTTGCATCAAGGCCCGCACGGCAGCGGCGATCGGATCGGCGTCGATCACGCCATCCACCGCCTCGTCGCGGTTGCCGCAATAGGCCGACCAGAACGTGCCCGAAGGCCAGAGCGCGGTTTCGCAAGCCGTCGCCCACAAGGCGAAGTCCGCCATGCGCGGCAACTTGTCGAGCTTCGTGCGCGGCAATTCAGCGAGGCCCTTCGCCACCGCGTCGAGCAAAACGCCGAGGAGGCGCGGACGTTCGGCCTCAAACGCCGCCCACAAGTCCTGCTCCGGGCGGCGGCGCTCCTCGGGGATCGGTTCCAGCGTGAGGAACACGGCGCGATCGGCCAGATCGGGCCTTGTGACGATGTCCTCGATCCCGTTGAGGATCACCGGGCGCGCGGCGTCGAACAGAACTTCATCCTGATCGGAATAGAGTTGGCGCACCGCGAATCCGCCGCCCGTGGCGAGGCGGCAAAGCGTGTCCGATATCCAGGCGGGAAGGCCCGACACGTTGTCGAAGGCCAGCACATGGCCGTTGCTGGCGGCGATGAACAGATCGCGATCCTCGCGCGGCAAGGCCCGCAATGGCGCGGTGTTCGGATCAAGCAGCGCCCGCAGGATCGCCGAGAAGGTCGATTTCGCCGAACCCTGCTCGCCCGACAGAACGATCACCGGATAGGGACCGCGATTGCGAAGGCACGCCAGCGCCCAGGCGACCACCAGCACGAAATCGGCGTCGGTCTGCACATTGAGGAATGAGCGCAAGGTTTCGATCGAGCCGCCGCTCAACGGAATCGGCATCGCCTTCATGCCGGATGCACGCCGGAAACGAACAGGCGGATTGTCAACGATGCGCCAGCCGGTGGCGTCGATCTCGATGGCGCGCCATGCCTCGTCGCCGAGGTCGAGATAGAGCCGCCCGTCGCGCCCCCCGACGCGGATATGCACCTGCCGTTCGGGCGCATCGAAATGCGCCTTGGCCTCGATGACGTTCAGCGCCGATTGCAGCGCTTCCGAACTTGGAGCGCCGCCCGTCTCCTCGAAGAAACGCCGCGCCAGCCAGCGCCGAAAGCCCTTGGCGCGGATCGGCCAGGTTTCGCGATGGCCGTTGATGTCGAGGTCGGCATAGCCGCTGCCATCCGGTGCGTGGAACAGGGCGACGGATTGGGCGAGGTCGATCAGGATGTCGGCTTGCGTCGGCCCGCGCCCGCCTTGATCGCCGTTCTCCTCGGCGATGGCGTCATCGAGCGCCGTCACCCGGCACCCGGCCTTCTTGAGTTGCGAGCGCAGCGCCTCGAAAGCGGCGCGGTTGTCCTGCTTAAGCGCCGCGAGCGCTTCCAGGGCTTCCGGCATGAAGGGCGCGCCCGGATTGGTTGCGGTCTGCTCGACGATCCCGACCAGCGGATCGGGGATCGCCTCGGCAGCCTCGATGGCATCGAGGATCAGGCTTTCCGGTTCAGGCATGGATTCGGTGCTCATTGCGCGCCCTCCGATGAAGCGAGGTTGCGGGCCTTGAGCAGATCGTTGAAATCCATGCCGCTTGGCGGGCGGGCGATCCGAACGCTTCGCCCTTCGCGTTGCAATCGCCGGGCGCAGTGCTGCGCCGCCGCTTCGCCTGGCGCATCACCATCGGCGAGCACGATCACGTCGCCAACGTCGCGTGGCAGATCGAGCGAGCGAAGGCCCGAGGTAGAAAGCGCCGCCCATGCCGGTCTGCCGCTGGCTTGCATGGCGGCAAGACAAGTCTCGATCCCTTCGCCGACCATCAGCACGTCGCCGGGTTCGCCCAGGCGAACCACGCCGCCGCGACAAGGCCCGAGCATCATCTTCGGCGGATCGACCGGCGCTTTTCCGTGACCGTTGCGGGCAAGAAAAGTGCGATGAACGGCAAGGGCTTCGCCGGTCTCACCATGCACCACCAGCGCCACCATGGCAGGCCAGACGCCGCCCGACGCGTGCTTCAGGCCAGGATGGAAACGCAAACTCGGGCGCGACGAAAGCGCGAGCCCGCGCGATCGCAAATAGGTTTCGCCGAGCGAGCCCGCAATGTCTTGCGACGCCCGCCAGATGGCAAGCGCCACCTTGGTGCGCGCTTTGGTATCAGGATCGGGTTCGCGCTCAAGGGCCTTCCGGTGCTTTCGGGCAATGCCGCCAGGGCATTTGCCGGTCGCGTCCCACAAGCCGCGCTCGATGAGGGCGGCGATCACGTCGCGCTGGTCGCAACCGGCATGGCAGCGCACCAGCACTTTGCCGTTCGATCCCGCGCTGATCGCAAGGCTCGGGCTTGAATCGTCATGGGCCGGGCAGCGCGCCATCCATGTTGCGCCCGCCCGGTGCCCTCCAAGGGCCTTGGCGATGGCTTCAGCGGTCATGGCGCACCTCGCCATCGTTCGGTTCGACCGGCGCGGCGCAATCATTCGCGGCGGCGAGCAATTCGGCGCGTCGCCATTCGGCCAGGACGCCGAAGAAGCCGGTGACGGAATGAAGGATTTGCCGCGCGTCCTCGTCGTTGAGGTCGCGGCCCATGCGCGGTTGCCAGATGTCGCGGGTGCGGGCGATCTGGCGCTTCAGATCATTGTCGTTGGCAGCGTCGAGACGTTTCATCGAAAGCCTCACGGGCGGTTCCGCCGCTCCGTGCTCCTGGCCTCCGGTCTCGGATTCCCACCGATGACGTTGTGCCCAAAGAGATTTGCATCGTCTGACGTCCCCGTCTCAGGGATCGCCGCTTGGCGTCGCTACAGCAGCGGCACCTCATGTTCGAGGATCGTGAACTTGTGGCTTTTGCCAGCGCGGATCACGAGTTGCCGCTTGCCGCCGTTGGTGACTTCGCAGGCGATCGAGTAATCGAAGAAGCCGTGCTTCAGGCCATCGACGACAAGCCCTTCGAGCCGGTCGAGGGCTTCGCGGACCTGCCCGCTCTTGGCGCGCTGGAATGGCGGTTTGTCTTGCGGTTCAGCCATTGTGGAGCAGTCCTTTCATGTCCTTGATGGTGGCGGCGAAAGCCAAAGGGCGAACGCTGGTCGCGTCGCCGTAGAAGGCCATCACGTCATCGCGCCGCGAGGCGCGATCCCGAAACACGAAGACCTTGCGCGGCCCTTCCGAGCGAAGCCCCTGAAGTTCGTAGCCCGAGCAGCGCAGGAAGCAGGCGAGATAGAAGTCGCGCGTCTCGAAAGCGGTGGGCTCCCGCTCCTGTTTCGAGGTTTGCCTTCGTTCAGTTGACACTTGACGATCTCCTCAAAAAAAGGGGTTTACGTGCGGTCGGTGAGTAGGCGCTGCAATGGCACCATCCGGTGCAGGAGCCCGAGCCTTTCGAGGCGAATGCGCATGGCGATCGGCGAAACGAGAAACTTCTCGGCGAACGGCTTGGCGAAACTGTCCAAAGCCTGATCGTCGGTTTCCGTGAACTCGGCACCGGGAATGCGGCACTCGAAGCGGGCGATTTCGACGAAGGGATGGTCGATCGGCGTCGCAGGCTGAAGCACCCGCTGCTTGCGGTCGGGGAACGCCTCATCCCAGGCGGCGAACACCAGTTTGCGCGGCATTAGCAGGCAGGAAGCATACAGATCGGCCTGAAACTCGATCCGCTCCTTTGCCTGACTGGTTCGGCAAACGACGCTCGGCGCGGCATTCGGTTCAAGAAGCGATGTCTGCGCCGGGTCTTTGCCGAACAGATGGCGATGCAAGCGCCAGTGCCCGCCGCCTTCGTGGGCGAGAGTGAAGCGATAGCGCCCTTCCTTGGCGGGATTGGTTTCGGGATCGAGGCTTTCGTCGATCACGATGCGTTTCTGATCGAAGAAGATTGCGCCGAGAATATCGGGATCGAAGCCGATGCCGGAACGTGGCACGCCGAACAGCCGGTGCGTATCGTCGAACTCGACGCCGATCTTCAAGTGCTTCTCGATGATGTCTTCAATCGGGATCGGTGCTTCGATCGGCACCCCGCGTTCCCGCGCGTAGTCGGCAAGAAGCGCTTCCGCGTCCCTTTCGATCGCCTCATCCGACATAAAGGGAACTTTCAATCCCATCGTGCTTTCATCCTTATCTGCATTGCTTCAAAACCAACCGCTGTTCAGGCGTTCACTTGTCCTTTGTCTTCTGCGCCTCGCGGGCCAGCCGGGCGAGTTCATCCGCCGAAAGGCCCTTGGTCGTCCGCAGCAGCGCTGCGACTTCGACCGGGTTGCGCTTGATGATGTCAGACAAGTCCGAGGCGACCTTGCCCGCCCGCGCCAGAAGTTCGTCAACGTCGCAACCGATCACCCCGGCAATCAGGCGAATCTTGTCTTCGGCAGGCGGCGGGAACTCGTCGCGCTCGACCTTCGAAACGTAGGTCGGGCTCACGCCGATCATTTTCGCCATCTCGCGCAAGCCGATCTCCTTGGCCTCACGCCGCGCCCGGATGAACGCGCCGAACTTCTCCCCTGACATGCCGGTCTCTCCCGTTACCTGTTTATGAGGCACTTTACACTCGATTCGCGCGCGAATGTCAACTGATATCTAAACACTCTCAGATGAGGCGCTTATGCCGCAAGGCCAAGCTCGCAAACATTCTCCAAAATGCGCCGGAAATCAGCGCTCGGCGCAAGGCACATGGTTCGATATCGAGTGACGAAGGGGAGCCAGCCGCCGCCACAGCCCGCTCATGGCGCAAACGGCGATGGCGCAGGCGCTCTGTTTCGGAGCGCTGATGGGCGAAGCCCTCACCTCCCCGCGCCTAATCCAAGAAAGTCAGGGAAACGCACTCCACGCGCCGCGCGTTGACGCGCCGGCGGCCCCCTGTTTGGTCAGTTTCAGGCAATCTTGCGCCATTGAGCGCATAACGAAGCTTACTTCATTACAAAATTGTCATGTAATAGATTCGTTCGCGCAAAAAGTAACCTCTACTTACGATTATTTCAAATATTGACACACATTCCCGCCTTTTTTTCAAACTAAAAGCTGCGCCCGCGGCACTAACGGAGTGCATCCATTTGCATAAAACTCTCGCTATTGCGGGCGTGTCTCTGGGCCTTGTCCTGAGCGCGCAAAATGCCTTTGCCGGCGAGCATCATTGTTCCGGCAATCTCTGCTACCAGCCTCAGGCGCGCGTCGCCTGCGTAAAGCCAAAGCTGATGGGCGTGATTCATCGTCTCGCCAACAACATCGGTCCGCTGGAAATCACGGCGGGCTGCAACGGGCGCCATGTGCGCAACTCGTTTCACTTTCGCGGCATGGCGATCGACTTTCGCCCGCTGCGCGCCAGCCAGTCTTCGGCTATGGCGCATCTTCGGCGCGATCCTGCGGTCGGCGGCGTCATCGCCGAACATCGCGGCCTCGTGCATGTCGACATCGGCGACCGCGGCCACGGCAAATATGTCGCCTATCAGCGCGGCCGCCATTATGTGGCGGCGGGCGGACATTACGGTCGCCACCGCGTCACGCGGCTCGCCCAGCGCTGAGCAGCGCCTGACCTGACGCAATCGGAGAAAGCGGCGGAGCGATCCGCCGCTTTTTCGTTTGCTTCGCCAGCGCCCGCCGCTAGTTTGCCGGGCATGACGATCGACCCTTCCGTTCTTGCCGCCATCGGCAATACGCCCCTCATCGAATTGCGCGGCCCTTCCCGCGCGACCGGGCGACGCATTCTCGGCAAGGCCGAATTCATGAATCCGGGCGGCTCGGTGAAGGATCGCGCCGCGCTCGCCATCGTGCGCGACGGCGAGGCGCGCGGCCTGCTCAAGCCGGGCGGCGTCATTGTTGAAGGCACGGCCGGCAACACCGGCATCGGGCTGACGCTGGTGGGCGCTGCGCTTGGCTACAAGACCGTGATCGTCATTCCGCAAACCCAGAGCGCGGAAAAGAAGGACATGCTGCGCATGCAGGGCGCCGAACTCGTCGAGGTTCCCGCCGCGCCTTACGCCAATCCCAACAATTACGTGAAACTCTCCGGACGGCTCGCACAGGAAACGCCTGGCGGCTTCTGGGCCAACCAGTTCGACAATGTCGCCAATCGCGAAGGGCATCGCACGACGACCGGCCCCGAGATTTACGCGCAGACCGGCGGGCAGGTCGACGGCTTCATCTGCGCCGTGGGATCGGGCGGCACGCTGGGCGGCGTTTCGCTGGCGCTGAAAGCGCACAACCCCGCCATCCAGATCGGCATCGCCGATCCCATGGGTTCGGCGCTTTACGAATATTACGCGCACGGCGCGCTGAAAGCCTCCGGCGGTTCGATCACGGAGGGCATCGGGCAAGGCCGCATCACGCAAAATCTCGAAGGCGTCGTCGTCGATCGCGCCTATCAGATTTCCGACGACGAGGCGCTGCGCGTCGTTTTCGATCTCGCCGAACACGAGGGGCTTCTGCTCGGCGGCTCTTCGGGCGTCAATGTCGCCGGCGCCATGCGCATGGCGCGCGACCTGCCTGCAGGCTCCACGGTCGTGACCGTGCTTTGCGACGGCGGCGCGCGCTATGCGGCTAAAATGTTCAATCCGGCATTCCTGCGCGAGAAAGGGTTGCCTGTTCCGCCGTGGATGGAGCGCAAAAGCGCGACCGCCGCGCCGTTTGTCTGAGTTTCAGCGTGGCGGCGTCCGCGCGAGAATGCGCGCCGACAGGCGGTGGCCAATACGGATGAACGGCTTTTCGATCAGGAAATAGGACGCCAGCGCCGGCGCTACGAAAATCACGATGGGCGGCGCGCCGCCGTGAAACAGCTTGGGGTCGCCGGTCGAAATCTGCTGCCAGAGATAGATGCTGTAGGAAGCAAGGCCGAGCCTTGCCGCGAGCGTCGAATTGAGCGCCGACACAAACGGACCGACGCCCGCGAGCGATCCGAAAAACAGGATCGACGTCAATACGGGACGCGCGACATCGAGAGCCATGAGAATGGCGGGCGCGGAAGCGAAGAATGGCGCAGCGACCAGCAGCAAGGCCGCAACAGGCACGCCGTGCCACGCAACCGGAACGGCGACCCAGGCTCTGGCGCGCGCGGAAACCGCATAGAGCGCGCCGCAGGCGATGAGCGCGAAGGACGTCGCCGCCCTGAACCAGAAACTCGCCAGCGTCAGCGCCAGCAGCAATGCGACGAGCCCGTGACCGCGCCTGGCGCCGAGCGCAACGAAAGCGAAGGGCCAGACAAGATAGAACTGCTCCTCGAAACTCAGGCTCCACGTATGCGCGAGAAACCAGGCGTCGCAGGCGTCCGGTATATTGCACATGAAGAAAGCCGAGCGGACGAAAGCGCCGGCCGGCGCCTCGAGAACGCCGGCCGTGCGCAGCGCGAAGATCGTCAGCAGATAGACCCAGAAGGCGGGCAGGATGCGAAACATGCGGCGGACGTAAAACGCCTTGATGCTGACAACGCCGCGCGTGCGCTCCTCTTCCAGCAGAAGGCTGGTGATGAGATAGCCGCTGATGACGAAAAAGATATTCACGCCGATTTCCGGCAGCCGCGTCGCGATGCGGATGGCGATGTTGAAAACAAGATCGCCGACGGCCGTCTGTCCGCCCTTCAGAACGTCGCGGAACGGGGCGACGCGCTGCAATTCGTCAGCGTAGTGAAAGAGGAGCGTGTGGCCGAGCACGACGAATGACGCGCTCAAACCGCGCCAACCATCAATCTGCCGATTGCGAAGCAAACCGTCCCCCGCCTGCGCCCCTGAAAATGGAATCAGTGCGCGAATGCTTAAACGTCGGGCAGTTTGGCGCAACCATGCCCGCCGCCTCTCGTCGCCGTGATGTCGTCCTGCGCCTTTAGCCTGCGTTGGAAAACAGCGCAGGGCGTGGCAGAAACAAGCGTCGCGCACAGGAGAATCGCCGCATGAGCCAGAACGCCGCCCACGCCCATTTCGTGACTGTGGACTGGCTGAAGGAGCATCTGCGCGCGCCCGATCTCTATCTGATCGATGCGAGCTGGCATTTGCCGACGCTCGGCCGCGATGCGCGCGCCGAATATCGCGCAGGGCATATTCCCGGGGCTGTGTTCTTCGACATCGACGAGATTTCGGACAAGTCCAGCGCCCTGCCGCATATGCTCCCTTCCCCGGTCGCCTTTGCATCCGCGATGCGCAAGATGGGGCTTGGCGACGGCATGCGCGTTGTCGTCTACGATTCCTATGGGTTGTTCTCGGCGCCGCGCGTCTGGTGGACGCTGCGGGCCTTCGGCGCGCGCGATGTCTACGTGCTCGAAGGCGGCCTGCCTGCCTGGACGGCGGCCGGACATGCGCTGGAAGACGGCGAGACGCGGCGACAGCCGCGTCATTTCACGGCGCGGCTCGATCACGGCATGATCGCCGACCTTGCCGATGTGAAACAGGCGCTCGCCGGCGCGGCGCAGGTCGTCGATGCGCGCGCCGCCGACCGTTTTCGCGGCGATGCGCCCGAACCGCGCCCCGGCCTGAAGTCGGGCCATATGCCGGGCGCCAAGAACCTGCCCTGGACCGATGTCGTTGCGCAGGGCAAGCTGAAATCGAGGGACGAACTCGCCGCCCTGTTCCAGAGCGCGGGCGTGGATCTGGCCAAACCGATCGTCACCACCTGCGGCTCGGGCGTCTCGGCGGCGATCCTGTCGCTCGCACTGGAGACGGCGGCGGGCCGCACGGCGCCGGTCTATGACGGCTCCTGGTCCGAATGGGGCGCGCGTCCCGATTGCCCTGCGGCGCAGGGCGCAGCCTAACCAGCAACGCCCAGCGCGCGGTAGAGCGCAAGATCGCGCTCGGAAAAGCAGCAGAAGATGATTTCGCGCAGCGGCGCGCGCGCTTCGACGCGCGTTGTCTCGACGGCGATGCGCGCCGCCGCATCCGCCGGATAGCGATAGACGCCGGTTGAAATTGCAGGAAAGGCCAGCGCGCCGAGTTCATGGGCGATCGCGAGGCGCAGGCTGCTGCGATAGCAGTTTCCAAGCAGCGCCGCCTCGCCCGCCGCGCCGCCGCGCCAGACGGGGCCGACCGTATGAATGACGAAACGCGCCGGGAGGGCGAAGCCGGGCGTTATCCGGGCCTCGCCGGTCGGGCAACCGCCGAGCGCGCGGCACGCAGCGAGCAATGCCGGCCCCGCCGCCCGATGGATCGCGCCGTCGACCCCGCCTCCGCCCAGCAGGCTCTCATTGGCGGCGTTGACGATGGCGTCCACATCGAGGCGCGTAATGTCTCCCAGAACGGCGCGGAAGGCGATCGACATGTTCCGACCTTAAATCGCCGCGCCACCGGCGCAACTTCGCCATGTTGACTGTGTGAACTTTGGCGTTGGAGCGATTGCACTCGCAAATCGCAGCGCGGGCCGGCTCACAAGGCGTTTCCGCCTTTCTCTCCCAGATCCGCCGCGCCGGCAGCCCCGTATCGCCGTCCTCCCGGGTCCACCCACACATGGAAAACGGAGAGACACATGTGCGACTATTCGCTTGAAACCTACGCATCGCGGCCCGCGCGCGCCGACGAGCGTTACGAAACGACGCGCTTTTCCAGCGGCAGCATCGGCTTCGCAGCGCCGGGCGACAAAAGCTGCGCAATTTGCATGCAATACGACATGCGCCTTGCGCTCGACCACCTGCCGCCTTCGCTGTGCGCCAAATTCGGCGTCGCGCCGGAGACGGAGGTCGTCTTCGCAAGACGCGACGGCGGCGCCTACAAAGATGCCGTCCGCTTCGCAAACGGGGCCGTCGCTTCGCTGCAGGAGCTGGGCCCGGGCGTCGGCGCCGTGGTGATGGTCGAACATACATCGCCCGTCCTGACGGACATTCTGACGCCGGTGGAATAACGCATGAACGGCAGGCTGCGCGTGGGTGCAGCCTGCCGGCCCGCCCCTGTCGCCTATTTTTGTGGCGCCTTCCTGTGATTATTGACGCGAAACTAGGCGTTTGCGACCTTGTAGCGCCTTGGCGCACTCCTGCGCCGGGTGCTAAGAGCCATGCGTCCGAAAGCAGTCAAAGGCTTGCGGACCGCGAGGGATGAGGCGTGGGATGAAGAAAATCGAGGCGATCATCAAGCCGTTCAAGCTCGACGAAGTGAAGGAAGCGCTGCAGGAGATCGGTCTGCAGGGCATCACCGTCACCGAGGCGAAGGGTTTCGGCCGGCAAAAGGGTCACACCGAACTTTATCGCGGCGCCGAATATGTCGTCGATTTCCTGCCGAAGGTGAAAATCGAGATCGTGCTGGCGGATGAAAACGTCGAGCGCGCTGTCGAAGCGATCCGCAACGCCGCCCAGACGGGGCGCATCGGCGACGGGAAAATCTTCGTCTCCAGCGTCGAGCAGGCCCTGCGCATCCGCACCGGCGAAACCGGTTCGGACGCAATTTAATTCCAACACCTTCAACAAGCCACCAGCACAAGCGAGGCAAAACATGAAGACCGCCAAGGAAGTCCTCAAGGCGATCAAGGACAACGACGTAAAATATGTCGATCTGCGCTTCACCGACCCGCGCGGCAAGTGGCAGCATGTGACCTTCGACCAGTCGCTGGTCGACGAAGACATGTTCTCGGAAGGCACGATGTTCGACGGCTCGTCGATCGCCGGCTGGAAGGCGATCAACGAATCCGACATGACGCTGATGCCCGATCCGACCTCGGCGACGATGGACCCGTTCTTCGCCGCGCCGACGATGTCGATCGTTTGCGACGTTCTCGAGCCCTCGACCGGCGAGCCCTATTCGCGCGACCCGCGCGGCATCGCCAAGAAGGCGATGGCGCATATGAAGACGCAGGGCGTCGGCGACACCGCCTATTTCGGTCCGGAAGCCGAATTCTTCGTGTTCGACGACGTGCGCTTCAAGGCGGACCCGTACAACACGGGCTTCGTGCTCGACTCGATCGAACTGCCCTCGAACATGGATACCGCGTATGAGGGCGGCAACCTTGGCCACCGCATCCGCACCAAGGGCGGCTACTTCCCCGTCCCGCCGATGGATTCGGCGCAGGACATGCGCTCCGAAATGCTCGGCGCCATGCAGCAGATGGGCGTGCAGGTCGAGAAGCACCATCACGAAGTTGCTTCCGCGCAGCACGAACTCGGCATGAAGTTCGACACGCTCGTCGCCATCGCCGACCAGATGCAGATCTACAAATATTGCATCCATCAGGTCGCGCAGAGCTACGGCAAGACGGCTACGTTCATGCCCAAGCCCATCTTCGGCGACAACGGTTCGGGCATGCATGTCCACCAGTCGATCTGGAAGGCTGGCAAGCCGGTGTTTGCGGGCAACAAATACGCCGACCTCAGCCAAGAGTGCCTGTGGTACATCGGCGGCATCATCAAGCACGCCAAGGCGCTGAACGCCTTCACCAACCCGTCGACGAACTCCTACAAGCGTCTCGTCCCGGGCTATGAAGCGCCCGTGCTGCTCGCCTATTCGGCGCGCAACCGTTCGGCGTCCTGCCGCATCCCCTATACGTCCAACCCGAAGGCCAAGCGCGTCGAGGTTCGCTTCCCCGATCCGACGGCGAACCCGTATCTCGCCTTCGCCGCCATGCTCATGGCCGGTCTCGACGGCATCGCCAACAAGATCGATCCGGGCCCGGCGATGGACAAGGACCTGTACGATCTGCCGCCGAAGGAACTCAAGAAGATCCCCACCGTTTGCGGCTCGCTGCGCGAAGCGCTGGCGAACCTCGACAAGGATCGCAACTTCCTGAAGGCCGGCGGCGTGTTCACCGACGACTTCATCGAAAGCTGGATCGACCTGAAGATGCAGGAAGTGATGCGCTTCGAAATGACGCCGCACCCGGTGGAATTCGACATGTACTATTCCTGCTGATCTCAAAGATCGCATTCCAAGAACAAAGGGCGGCCCGCAAGGCCGCCCTTTTTTGTCGTATGCGTCTTGTGTTGTCTGCGCCCCAGGCCCTCAGCGCCCGCGCGCTTTCCAGCGCGCCAGCGCTGCGCGCAGGCGCACGCGCAGGGTCAGACGCAGCGGCGCGATGGTTTCCATCTCGTCCGACGCTGTCGCATAGCCCGCCGCTTCCGCCGAGCGGAGCAATGCGGCTTGTGTCCTCTGCTGTTTGCCCATGCCAGCAGCATGCGCGCGTTATGCTAAATCGCCCGTTAACGGGCGACTGATTCACGCCGCCTCGCGACGCTCGATCATGCCGCGATAGATCGTCAGGATTCGTTGCACGTGGCGGTCGAGCGTCGGCGGGTCGCGCCAGTAGTCCGCGTAAGCTTCGCGCGACATGGCGCGCACCGTGTCGTCGTCCTTCATGCGCATGAGCGCGCGCGCGAGATCCTGCGCGTCGTTGCTCTTGAACCAGAGGCCCTGCTTGCCGTTCTCGATGGACTCGCGCCCGGCGCAAACGTCCGAGACGATGACCGGCGTGCCGGCGGCCTTGGCCTCCAGCACGGTCAGCGGCTGGCCCTCGTACCAGAGCGAGGGAAAGACCAGCGCGCGCGCCTTGCGCAAGGCGGCGCGCGCAGCGTCGGCCGGCTGCCAGCCCAGAATGCGCGCCTCGGGATAGCGCGCCTTCAATTGCGCTGCGGCTGGCCCGTCGCCCACGAAGACGGCCTGCACGCCCGCAATGCGCGCGGCTTCTGCAAACAGAAACGGCCCCTTCTCCGGCGAGATGCGCGCGACAAACGCGATGTCCCCGCTGGCGGCGTCTTCCTTCGGGCCGAGGTCTTCGGCCTCGATGGGATTGGAAACCAGATGCAAACGCGCATCCTTCGGCAGGTAAGGCGCGAGCACCCCGGCCTGCACTTTCGAGATGCGAATGAAATCGGAGAAGACGCGGGGGAAACCCATCGGGCCATGCGCGAAACCAAGCCGCGCGGACCGCCATACCTTGCGCGCATAAGACACGCTGTCGCAATTCGTCGTCAGGCAATCGGCCGACATCGCGCGCAGGTGGCAAACCTCGTTCTTCTGGTAATTGTAAAAGCCGCCGTTGGGGCAATAGAGAAAAAACTCGTGGAACGTGTAGACGGCCGGCAGGCCGGACTCGCGGATCGGCACGGCGATGGAGGGCGAAACAGCTTTGGCCCAGCCGTGCACATGCACGATGGTGGAGGCTTTGGGCAGGCCTTTCAACAAAACGCCGAGCGCCTGCGCGGCCCTTGCGTTCCAGACGCCCTGCAACGCGCCCGCCGCCTTGGACGAGGCGCCGAGCAGATCGGCCTGATCGAGACAAACGATCTCGATGTCGCTTTGCGCGTATTTGGGATCGACGGGACCGGCCGCTGCGAAAACGATCGGCCGATGCCCGGCGGCCTTCAGGCCAACCGCGCTGTCGAAAGCGACTTTCGCCTGGCCGCCCGTAACGGACGCATGATCGACGACAATGACAATGGTGAGTGGGGCGGACGACACAAATGGCTCCATCAATCCGCCATTGTTACCCGGCGAGCGTTTAAGGCCCGTTGCCGGACAAGGTTTAGAAACGTTTGCGCGACCGGTTCATTCCGCCTGCTTTAAGAGGCATTTAACTAAAATCACGCTTAACTCGGCCGATGAAGTATCCGTCCGCGTCCGGACGGTCGTGCAAGTGGCTGTTAGCGTATGGCGTTTGTTCAGTCGTCCCCTTCCGCGCGTCCTTCTGCGCGCGCGCGTCACTGGCTCGCCAGCGTCGCCATCCTGGCCTGCGGCGTCGCAGGCGCCTCCACCCTCTACGGCAAGCTCGCGACGAGCGACGACCGCGGCATGTTCGGCGCAACGCCGACCGACGCGCCGCCGGCGCAAGCGGCCCTGCCCGCGTCGGTCCGCGCCGCCGCTCTTGTCGACGGACCCTCTGTGCTCGATCCCAATTATATGGGCGGTGCGCGCGCGGGAACCTTCGGCCGCGTTGCGCCGATGGCGCAGGATTTCCATTCCTTCACGCCGCGCGCTGCGCGCGTTGCGCAGGCGCGCGTGGACGCTCCGGCGCCGCTGCCGCCCGAACGGCCGAGCGAACTGGACGCTGCGCCGCGCGAAATGGCGCAGCTCGACGCCGCGCCTGCGCAAAGCGAGCCGCCGCAAGCAGAAACGCCGCAGCCGATCGCGCGTCCACTCGATCTTTCGCCCGTGCGCCCGCTGCGCGCGGCGGGCCTTGCGAACAAACCCGCCGAAAGCGATGTGAAAGCGCCGAAGCCGCTTGAAGCAGAGCCTGCATTTACGCCCGCCCCGCCGCCCCGCCCTGTCGAAGCGACGAAATCGGAAGCGCCGAAACCTGTTGAAGCGGTCGCCCCGCGGCCGGAACCAAAAATCGCCGAAGCGCGACCGGAGCCGAAAGTCGAGCGCAAGGTCGAGCCCGTCGCGCCGCCGAAAATCGAGCCGCGCCCGGCGCAGGTCGCCGTCGCCGCGCCCGCGCGTTCGCAGGCGCCGATTTCGATGCAATCGCCCGAAGGCGCCAACGCCATGGCGAACCCGCAGCCGATCATCGAGGCGCCGCGCCGCATGACGCGCGCGCAAATGCGCCGCGAACAGCGCCGCATGACGCGCATCGCGCGCACGCAGCGGCCGGAAAACCGCTCCTTCTTCGACCGCCTGTTCGGCGGCGATCAGCCCGGACCGGCCGACAATCAGCGTCTTGCCTATGCGGCGCCGCAGACGGGCGGCCTGTTCAGCGGTTTCGGCCGCGCCTCGACGCCGGACAATTACACCGCGATCTACGATATTTCCGCACGCACCGTTTATCTGCCCGACGGCACGCGCCTGGAGGCCCATTCCGGCCTTGGCCAGTATATGGACGATCCAGACTCGCGGCGTCTGCGCATGCGCGGCGTGACGCCGCCTCATCTCTACAATCTCACCTATCGCGAGCGCCTGTTCCACGGCGTACGCGCGCTGCGTCTGACGCCGGTCGGCGGCGCCGGCGCCATTCACGGCCGCGCCGGCCTGCTCGCCCACACCTACATGCTCGGGCCGAGCGGCCAGTCGAATGGCTGCGTGTCGTTCCGCGATTACCGCGCGTTCCTGCGTGCTTTCGAAAATGGCCAGATCCGCCGACTGCAGGTGGTGGCGAGCCGCTAATTCAATGTAGCCCGAACTGTCGAGAGCGGCGGCCGCAAGCCGGCCTCCGCTCTTGTCTCGCGTTCCCGCTCCGTTCGCTTCCGCGCCGCATTCGTGGCATAAGGGCGGCTGCTTTCCGAATCAGCGTAAAAGAGCGGCATGGCGAACGACGATTTGTTCGGCGGCGCGGCGCGCAAGCAGCCCGCCCCGGCCCCCTCCCGAAAAGAAACCGGCAAACCGACCGAAGCCGGCTACACCGCAGCCTCGATCGAGGTGCTCGAGGGCCTCGAGCCCGTGCGCCGGCGCCCCGGCATGTATATCGGCGGCACGGACGAGACAGCCCTGCACCACCTGTTTGCCGAAGTCATCGACAATTCGATGGACGAGGCGGTCGCCGGCCATGCGACCTTCATCGAGGTCGATCTCGACAAGGACGGTTTCGTCACTGTGACGGACAATGGCCGCGGCATGCCCGTCGAGCCGCACCCGAAGTTCCCGAAAAAATCGACCGTCGAAGTCATCATGACGATGCTGCACGCTGGCGGCAAATTCGATTCCGGCGCCTATCAGACGTCCGGCGGTCTGCATGGCGTCGGCGTGTCGGTCGTCAACGCGCTGTCCGATCATCTCGAAGTGGAGGTCGCGCGCGGGCAGCAGCTGTATCGCCAGACGTTTTCGCGCGGTGTGCCGCTGACGAAACTGGAGGAGCTTGGGCGCGTCGCCAACCGCCGCGGCACGCGCGTGCGCTTCCATCCCGACGCGCAGATTTTCGGCAAGGGCGCGCATTTCAAACCGGCGCGCCTGTTCCGCATGTCGCGCTCGAAAGCCTATCTGTTCGGCGGCGTCGAAATCCGCTGGAAATGCGCGCCTGAACTCGTGGCGGCAACCGAAACCCCGAGCGAGGCCGTGTTCCGCTTTCCGGGCGGCCTGAAGGATTATCTGGCGCGCGAAGTCGAGGGCAAGGAGACCGTCACCAGCGAGGCCTTCGTCGGCAAGGTGCAGCGCGAGGGCGGGCACGGTTCGCTCGAATGGGCGGTGTGCTGGCTCGCCAATGACGACGGTTTTTCCAACTCCTATTGCAACACGATTCCAACGCCCGATGGCGGCACGCACGAGGCCGGCTTTCGCCTTGCGCTGTTGCGCGGGCTGAAGGATCACGCCGAGCGCATCGGACAGGCCAAGCGCGCCTCGCAGATCACCGGCGACGACATTGCGGGACAGACGGCGTCGATGATTTCCGTCTTCATCCGCGAACCGGAGTTTCAGGGGCAGAACAAGAGCCGCCTGATGACGGTGGAAGCCTCGCGCATCGTCGAGGCGACCGTGCGCGATTCCTTCGATCATTGGCTCGCGGGCGCGCCGCAGCAGGCGACGCAGCTTCTGAACTTCGTGATCGAACGCGCAGAGGAGCGGCTGCGCCGCCGCGCCGAAAAGGATGTCGCGCGCAAGACCGCCGTGCGGAAATTGCGCCTGCCCGGCAAGCTCGCTGATTGTTCGAATTCCGGCGCAGCCGATTCAGAATTGTTCATCGTTGAAGGCGATTCCGCAGGCGGCTCCGCCAAACAGGCGCGCGATCGCGCGACGCAGGCGGTGCTGCCCCTGCGTGGCAAGATCCTCAACGTCGCTTCGGCGACGCGCGACAAGCTGACCGCCAATCAGCAGCTCGCCGATCTCGTGCAGGCGCTGGGATGCGGCACGGGAAACCAGTACCGGCACGAGGATCTGCGCTACGAGCGCGTCATCATCATGACGGACGCCGATGTCGACGGCGCGCATATCGCGTCCTTGCTCATCACCTTCTTCTATCGCCTGACGCCCAGGCTGATCGAGGAAGGCCACCTCTTCATCGCCGCGCCGCCGCTTTACAAGCTGACGCAGGGAACCAGGACCGTCTATGCGCGCGACGACGCGCATCGCGCCGAGCTGACGCAAAAAGTCTTGACCGGCAAAGGCAAGATCGAGGTTTCGCGTTTCAAGGGCCTTGGCGAAATGCTGCCCGCGCAGCTGAAGGAAACGACGATGGACCGTCGCAAACGCACATTGTTGCGCGTGATGATCGCGCCCGAAGATCGATCCGAAACCGCCGACAGCGTCGAACGGCTGATGGGCAACAAGCCCGAAGCGCGCTTTCAGTTCATTCAGGAACGCGCCGCCTTCGCGCAAGATGTCGTGGACGTCTGACCGGTCGACATGAGCGCGACATCAGTCGATTTCGTCGCTGTCGATCTTGCCGATGTCGCGCGCGTTGCGCGGGCGGCGCTTCTGCGCGCGGGATGCGACGAGGCCAACGCCGCCGCGACGACCGATGTGATCGTTCGCGCCGAACGCGACGGCTGCGCCTCGCATGGCCTGTTTCGTCTGGACGGCTATCTTGCGGCGTTGCGCAGCGGCAAGGCGAACGGGCGAGCGGCGCCTGTTGCACGGCAGATTGCGCCGGGCGTCTTGCGCATCGAGGCGCAATGCGGGTTTGCCCCGCTGGCGATGCAAACCGCACGAGAGGCGCTGGCGCCGCTGGCGCGCATGCAGGGCCTCGCCGCAGCCGCCATTGTCGACGCGCTGCATTTTTCCGCGCTCTGGGCCGATATCGAGGCTCTGGTCGATGAAGGACTCGGCGCGCTGTGTTGCACGGCCTATCTGCCGGTTGTCGCGCCCACCGGCGCGATCAAGCCATTTTTCGGCACCAATCCGCTGGCCTTCGGCTTTCCCGGCGACGAGGGTTTCATTTTCGATTTCGCCACCGCCGCGACGGCGCGCGGCGAAATCCAGATTGCGGCGCGCGACGGCCTGCTGGCGCCCGAGGGCGCGGGGCTGGATGCGCAGGGGCGCCCGACGCGCGACCCCGCCGAAATCCTCGGCGGCGCGCAATCGCCGTTTGGCGGGCACAAGGGCTCGGCGCTCGCGTTGATGATCGAATTGCTGGCGGGAGTGCTGATCGGACAGCCGACGAGCGTGGAAGCGGCGCGTGAGGACAATGGCGACGGCGGCCCTCCGCGCGGCGGCTTGTTGCTGCTCGCGTTCGATCCTGCGCGTTTCGGCGATGCTGCGGGATGGCGCGCGCATGCAAGCGCATATTTTGCACAATTGCGCGCCTTGCCCGGCATTCGCCTGCCAGGCGACCGCCGGCGCGCGGAACGTGCGCGCATAAGCGTCGAAGGCGCGCGCCTGCCCATCGCGCTGTGGCGCGCCGCCCTTGCGGCGGCGGGCGAGACGTAAACGCGGCGTTTACCATGCGCGGCGATACTGCGCCGTCACAGGATCGCGCCGTCATGAAATATTTTTCCCGCTTCTTCGCCTGCCGCAGCGGCGGCGTCGTCGAAAAATACGCCGTTGCGGCCGCTTTCCTTTGCTTTGCCGCTATGGGCGGCGCGCAGATGATGCAGATGGCCGTCAAAGACGGCTCGCTGCCGCGCATCGCCATCATCCGCGGCGACAGCGATCTTGCGAAAATGGCGCAGAACGCGCCTAAAGCTGGCGCGCGCACGGGAGAGCCCGCGCCCGGCGTCGATTATTCGACGACCGCGACCATTCGTTCGGTCGCAGGCAATGTCGTGCTCGACCCCTGCACCGGCAAGCCGAAATAATCAGGCGCCGACAATCGGCGCGGCCGAGGCTTCCGCAACGCCCGCCTGCGCGAGCCGTTCAAGCGTCCGCTGCAAGCCAACAGTATCTGGATAAATCCCGACATAGGCGACGCGGCCCCAGACCAGCCGGACGATGTGCGTTCCGGGCGTCGATGTCCTGACGCCGTCCGCGCCCGAGTTCGTCTCAACCCAGTCGACGCCGACAAGCGTGTTCCATGGCGGCCCGGCGACGCGGATCGTCCCGAGCGAAAAGGAAATGTCCGGCATCAACCGATACAGCCTTTCGCACCAGGCCCGAGTTTTCGCCACCCGCGCGGAACGATGGTTCTGGCGCAAAAACTCAGGCCGGCGTCCGAAGCCAATCGTCCAGCGCGCGATTGACGCTGTCGGGACGTTCGATCGTCGAGAGATGTCCGCATTGCGCAATCTCGACCAGCGTCGCGCCGGGAATCGCCGACGCCATTTCATGCGCACGCTCGGGCGGCGTGACTTCGTCGCGGTCGCCGACGAGCACGAGCGTCTTTACTGAAATCGCGCCGAGATTGGGCCGCGCGTCGGGACGATCCATGATCGCTTGCGTCTGTCGCTCCCATGCGGCGAGGCCGGTGTCTTCCGCCATGCGCAGGATTTTTGCGCGCAATGGCGCATCGTCGATACGCGCGGGATGGACGAAGCGCGGCAGATTGAGTTCTGCGGCCGCACGCACGCCGTCCTTGCGCGCGACATCGAGACGTTGCAGGCGCGTCTTGCGCGCGTCGGGCGTCTCGGGCGTCGCTTGCGTATCGAGCAAAGCGAGGCGTTCGATCCGTTCCGGCGCGCGCGCGATGATTTCGAGCGCGATATATCCGCCCATGGAAAGACCGGCGAGCGAAAATCGCGTCGGGGATGCAGCCAGGATGCGCTCCGCAATCGCCGCGATGGAATTATCGTTGCGATGATCGCCGATCGTTATGTCGTAGCGGTCGCGCAGATGCGCGATCTGCGCTTCCCACAATTCGCGCGTGCACGTGAAACCGGGAATGAAGACGAGATGATCGCGCATGACGTTTCCCCTCAACGAATGTTTCATTGTGCGCACACATGCGACGAAAACAAGTCAATGCTTCAAAAACACTTGCAGCAGAGCAATTATTACGCTACATGCGCGCTGCCTCGATCAACCAGAGAAAGGAGGCTCGTGCATGAACCATGCTAAGTCCGCCTCCGCGCTGCTAGTCGGCCCGCATTCCCGCTTGCGCTAGCAGGCCGTTTGCGCAACCCGACGCGACGCATCTCGCCCCTCATTCGACGATCTGACTGACGCCGCTCGCGCGGCGCGCTGGATATTTTTACATGTCTTCTCCTGCTTGCGTCCTTTCAGGCGCGCGCGGGCGCAGCGAAGCGCGCTCCATCGAACGGCGCATCGCGCGCTTCGCCGCTCCGCACCGCGCCGCGTGCGCGAAGCTTGCCGCGCGTCATCCTTGGCTCGCCGATCTGGCATTTTCGTTTCCGGCGTTGTTCTTTGCGCTGGCTGCGCCGCCTCGCGGATGGGACCGCGAACCTGCGGTTGCGCTGGCGTGCGCGGGCGCGCGCCTGCGCATCGTCGCAGCCAGCGCAGGCGTCCCGCTGTGGCTGCGCCGTTTGCCGCCCGAAGCGTTTACGGCGCCCCTCGACGCCCTGCCCGATGGCGCTGTGTTTAGACGCCAGATCGCCAACCATCTTCCGCCGCGCCCGCGCGAGGCGGCGCAATGGCTTAACGTTGTGACGCGCGCGGCAACCTATGGCGATCCGCTTTTTGCGGTCTGGATCGCCCGCGAATACGGACGCAACAAATGGATCGCGCACATGCCGCGTTCGTTGCGGCTCATGGCCTTGTGGGCCTGGTTTTCTGCGCGCCCGCACACATGGGGCGCCAAAGTCTGGCCGCATCGCTTTTCGACGGACATGTGCTGGGCTGCAGCGCGGGCCGAAATGGTCCAATGGGCGCGCATCATTTCGTCGGAGATTTATCTCGGTTTTGCCCAGCGGCGCGCCTGGCTCGAAGGCGGCGTTTTAGGCGAATATGAACTGACGCCGCTGACGAGCGCGACAGACGTGCGGGACGAGGCCGCAGCGATGCAACACTGCATTGCCAGTTACGCCGATGCGATCGCGGAAAACAGCGTATGCATTTTTTCTTTGCGCAGAAACGGCGCGCGTGTCGCGACGTTGGAATTATCGCGCGTCCCTGGCTCCGCGCTTTTGCAAATCGCCCAGATACGAGGCCCAAAAAATGAGCCGCCGCCCGAGGAGGCTGTCGTGGCGGCGCATCGCTGGGTTTGCGGCGCCAGGCTGCAGACGATTCCCGAAATCGTCGCGATCGAGCCGCAGGCCGACGTATGGCGGGCGGTGTGGCGGCCCTATTGGCTGGAGCGCAGGCACATTCCCGAGTGGCTGCCGCTGACGCCCGATATGAGCTTGCTCAACCCATACGACGGAAGCGTCAGGATGAGGGGCCGACGCATTTAAACCTAAAATTGGCAAATCTTGCCGGTTTTCATTGACTTTTGGGCCGTTTCGGCTACATCGCAGGGGCAGCGAGCGGTCGGGCGGCCTCGATGGCCGGCTCGCCAAGAATCCCGACCAGCGCTTTTTTCGCGCGGCTTGCGCTTTTTTCCGAAGATCGCCGCGCTCAGGACTTTCCATGCAATTCAATGAATTGGGCCTTTCCGACAAGGTCCTCGCCGCGGTCGAGGCGTCCGGCTACACGAGCCCCACGCCCATTCAGGCGCAGGCAATCCCGCAGGCGCTTGCCGGCCGCGACGTTCTGGGAATCGCGCAGACCGGCACCGGCAAGACGGCCGCCTTCACGCTGCCGATGCTGTCGCGCCTGGAGCAAGGCCGCGCCCGCGCCCGCATGCCGCGCACCCTCATTCTGGAGCCGACCCGCGAACTTGCCGCACAGGTCGAAGAGAGCTTCGCCAAATACGGCGCCAATCACAAACTCAACGTCGCCCTGCTGATCGGCGGCGTGTCCTTCGGCGATCAGGAAGCGAAGATCACGCGCGGCGCCGATGTTCTGATTGCAACGCCCGGCCGCCTGATCGACTTTTTCGAACGCGGCAAGCTGTTGCTGACAGGCATCGAAATTCTCGTCATCGACGAAGCCGACCGCATGCTCGACATGGGCTTCATTCCCGACATCGAAAAAATCTGCAAGCTCGTGCCGTTCACGCGCCAGACTTTGTTTTTCTCGGCGACCATGCCGCCGGAAATCACGCGGCTGACCGAGCAATTCCTGCATAATCCGGTGCGCGTGGAAGTCGCGCGGCCCTCCTCCACCGCCACCACGATCCGTCAGGGCCTCGTCGCATCGCATGGCCATGGCGCCAAGCGCGAAACGCTCCGCAAGCTCATTCGCGGCGAAGAAAATCTCAAGAACGCGATCATCTTCTGCAATCGCAAGCGCGATGTCGCCATCCTGCACAAATCGCTCGACAAGCACGGCTTTTCGGTCGGCGCGCTGCATGGCGACATGGACCAGCGCGCGCGGATGGCCTCGCTCGACGCTTTCAAGAACGGCGATGTCAATCTGATCGTCTGCTCCGATGTCGCTGCGCGCGGCCTCGACATTCCCGACGTCAGCCATGTGTTCAATTTCGATGCGCCGACGCATCCGGAAGACTATGTGCATCGCATCGGGCGCACGGGACGCGCAGGCCGCAGCGGCGTTGCGCTGACGATCGTGACGGACGACGACCGCAAATATATCGACCAGATCGAAAAGCTGATCGGCAAATCGATCGACTGGCAGGGACCGGGGCTCGAAGAACTCGGCCCGGACGAGAGCCCGCGCTACGAACGCTCGCCGCGCGGCCGGCGCGGATCCGAACGCGGCGAACGGCGCGGCTTTGAAAAGCGCGCGCATGGCGAACGCAACGAAGATGGCAAGAGCGCGGAGACGCGAGAGCCGCGCCGCGAACGGGCGCCACGCGCCGAACGCGGCTTCGAGGCGCGCGCGCCGCGCGCAGAACGGCCAGAGCGCGACAGGGGCGACAGGGGCGACAGGGGCGAGCGGCACGAAAACAGAAACGAGCCGCGCACGCGGCGCAGGCGCGAGGACCATGACGATGGCCCGGCTGTCGTCGGGCTCGGCGATCACGTGCCCTCATTCCTCTTGCGCCCCGTGCGGCCGAAGCCCGCCGCAAAGCCCAACAAGACAAACGGCGACTGAACACGGCGGCCAAAGGGCGCGCCTTGCGCCCGAAGGCTCGCGGTTCAGACGTAAAGCCAGCCGTCCACAGCAATATCGGCTGGAAACCAGCGCTGTTTGCGCCAGCCGATGTGATAGCGCGGCCCGACGATCCGTGCGGGATTGTGCGAGAGCCATCCCGCCCACCACGAAAACGAACTGTTGGCCATGACCAGATTGGGAAAGGCCGCCATGGCGAACAGATCCTCCCCGGCAGAACGGGCCTGCGACACCCAGGCGGGCGGGCGCGGCAGCATGCGCGCCGCGTTTTCGGGATCGTCGGAGAACAGGGCGATTGGCGCGTCCGCCGCAAATTGCGCGAGCGCGCGCGCATAATAGGCGTCATCGAGCGCCCAGCCTGCGTCGGGATCGCCGTGGGCGCCGCGCATCGCCAGATAATCGCCGAGACGAATGTGCACCGCCGCCATTTGCGCTGCCGGCGCCGGCAGGCCCGCAAGAAGCGCGTCAACGCGCGCGGCGAGATCGGGCGGCGGCGCAAACCACGCGCGCACGGCGTTCGCATGTTCCTGAAAATAGCGCGGCGATTGAAAATAGCCCGACAGCCAGGTCCAGTCGCCGATCGCGCCGATGCGCTGATCGAACGGCTCGTTGTCGTCTGGCTCGGCCCGGGCGGCGAAATTGTGCGCAAACGCGCGCCGCCGCAGATTCTCGAAACCGCTGTTGGACAACGCCTTCAGCCGCTGCGCCGCCATCTGAACCGGGCCGCGCAAATGCGGGAACAAAGCGAAAAGCTCGTGCTCGCCGCTCTGGCGCGGCTCGACCAGAAGGCCAACGCCGAGCCGCTCCGCCTGAACGCGGGCGGCGGCGTATTGAAACATCTGATTGCCGAGCTGGCCGTAAAAGTGAAGCCCGAGCAAGACCGCTCCGTCAGAACGGAATGTCGTCGTCGAGCGCGTCCGAGAGACGACCGCCGCCGCTGACCTGCGCGGGACGACCGCCCCCGCCCGAGCGTTGCGGCGCGCCGCCACCCCCGCCATAGCCGCCGCTGCGCGGCTCGGCGTAGGAGCCTTCCTCGCCGCCGCGTGCGTTGCGGCTGTCGAGCAAGGTCAATTCGCCGCGGAAACGCTGCAGCACGACGTCCGTCGCCTTGCGCTGATTGCCGTCCTTGTCCTGATATTCGCGTGTCTGAAGCTGGCCTTCGAGGTAAATCTTGGAGCCCTTCTTGCAATATTGCTCCGCGATCTTGCCGAGGTTCTCGTTGAAGATCGACACATTGTGCCATTCGGTGCGGTCGCGCCGCTCGCCACTGTTCTTGTCGCGCCAGGATTCGGTTGTCGCGAGCGAGAAACTCACGACGCGATCGCCCGAAGGCAGGGTGCGCACTTCCGGGTCGCGGCCAAGATTGCCGACGAGAATGACCTTGTTGACGCTGCCGGACATGATTTTCTCCACTACTCGCCTTTTATTAGCGCGACCGCCGGCGAACGGGGCGGCTAATTTTCGGCAGTCCACACCAAAGCGAACGAGCCGCCTTGTTGTTCCTATTTTGTTCTAGCAATAGGAAACAGGGCGCGCAAGCGCCCTGTTTGCTAAGTCAGCCGGTCGTGACGGCCGTTTCCACATCGCTGGGGTCGATGTCGCGATTGAGCGCGGCGTTGAGCTTGTTGCGATCGAGCTCGCCTTCCCACCAGGACACGACGACGCAGGCGACGCCGTTGCCGCACAGGTTCGTCAGCGCACGGCATTCGGACATGAACTTGTCGATGCCCAGGACGATGGCCATGCCGGGCACCAGTTCCGGCCGCACCGCAGCCAGCGTGCCCGCGAGCGTGATGAAGCCTGCGCCGGTGACGCCGGACGCGCCCTTCGACGTCAGCATGGCGACCACCAGGATGGTCATCTGTTCGCCAAAGCTCAGATGCACGCCCATCGCCTGCGCGATGAACAGCGTGGCCAGCGTCATGTAGATGTTGGTGCCGTCGAGATTGAAGGAATAACCCGTGGGAACCACGAGCCCGACGACCGGCTTAGAACAGCCGAGCCGTTCGAGCTTTTCCATCAATTGCGGCAGCGCGCTTTCGGAAGACGAAGTGCCGAGCACGATCAGCAGCTCATCCTTGATGTAGCGCAGGAACTTGAAGATGGAGAAGCCTGCGACGCGCGCGATCAATCCCAGCACCACCACAACGAACACGATAGCGGTGAAGTAGAAAGTGGCGATGAGGCCGGCGAGGTTGCCCAGCGCCTGCGGCCCGAACTTGCCGATCGTATAGGCCATGGCGCCAAATGCGCCGATCGGCGCCGCCTTCACGATGATGGCGATGACGCCGAACATCGCATGGGCCAGATCGTCGATCAGGGCGCGCACGGTGTGGCCGCGTTCGCCGAGCATCATCAGCGAAACGCCGAACAGGATCGAGAACAGCAGCACCTGCAGGATTTCGCCCGTGGCGAAAGCGCCGACGACTGCGTCAGGAATGATGTGCAGGACGAAGTCGACCGATTTCATCTCGCCCGCCTTCTTGGCGAAGCCGGCAACCGCGGCGGGATCGGTCTTGCCTGTAAAGCCGACGCCCGGCTGCACGACATTGGCGACGATGAGACCCAGCGCGAGAGCGAACGTCGACACGATTTCGAAATAGACAAGCGCCTTGACGGCGACGCGGCCGATCTTCGAGACTTCCGAGATATGCGCGATGCCCGAAACGACGGTGCAGAAGATGATCGGCGCAATGACCATCTTGATGAGCTTGACGAAGCCGTCGCCCATCGCCTTGATCCAGTCGTTCTTGGCGAATTCGGGCCAAAGCCAGCCCACCAGCACGCCGAGAACGATCGCGACCAACACTTGAACATATAGGATTTTGTAAAACGGCTTCTTCTGCGGCGTTGCGCTTATGGTTGCGGCGTCCATGCAGGCTCTCCCCTTCAATATCCGTACGGGACGGTTCATCCGCCCTTTGACTTTAGGATATGATTGCTTAAGCGCGGGCGCGCGCGCTGACAAGCGGTCGCTATGACGGAACTGTGACCATCGGGCGCGCACCGTTAAAATGCACAAGGGTTCGCTGAAACCGCATGCACAACCATCACGCGAGCAGAACAGCGCTTCAGGCGAGCACGACAGCGCTTGGCGCGGCGGCCCATCGCGCCGCCCACCAGATACGCGACGGCGGCGCGATCTTCACCGATCCGCTGGCAGTGCGGATCCTGGGCGCGGACGCCGAAGGCGCGCTGGCGCGGGCGGGCCAAAGGACGGGGCTGCGATTTTATCTGGCCGCGCGCAGCCGCTTTGCGGAGGACGCGGCTCTGCGGGCGCTGGCTGACGGAACGCGGCAAATCGTCGTCCTTGGCGCCGGGCTCGATACATTTGCGCTGCGCGCGCCGGCGCTCGAGGGATTGACGATTTACGAATGCGACCAGCCGGCAAGCCTGGCCGAGAAGCGCCGGCGGCTGGCTGCGGCCGGCATCGAGCCGCCCGCCCACTGCCGCTTCGCAGTGCTTGACCTGCGCGCTGGCGGGCTTGTCGAGGCGTTGGCGGCGGCGGGTTTCGAGCCAGACGAAGACGCGTTTTTCCTGTGGCTTGGCGTCACGCCCTATCTGCCGCCGCCGACGACTTTTTCCGTCCTGGCGGAACTGGCCGCCCTGCCCGGCGGCGTCGAGATCGTTTTCGATTACATCAATCCGCCGCAGACGATCGCGGACGCGGCGACGCGGCGAGCCCACGAGCGGCTGGCCGAACGCGTTCGGCAGGCCGGCGAGCCCTTCTGCGGCGCGCTGGATTCGGGCTCGCTGCACAAACATATCGCGACATTGCAATATGACGGTGTCGAGGACCTTGGGCCGGCCAAGATCGCGGCGCGTTACTTCCCGGGAGCGCGCCGTGGGCCGCGCGGCGGCGCCGGCGCGCATTTCATCAGGTTGACGCGCCCCGGCGGCGCCCGCTCGGCATGAAGCGCCCTCCCGCGGGGATCCCAAAAAACATTTGTGAATAAGCCGGAGCGGACTACATAAGGGGTCATCCCGACAAAGCCACAGGCCCAATGACCGCTCCCAAGACCCGCAAGACCGGCGCGCCGCAACGCGCCCTTTCCGCGACCCGCCAGCGGGAGATGACCCTGCCGAAAAGCGCAACGCGCGATTCGCGCACGATCAGCGTGCGCGGGGCGCGCGAACACAATCTGAAAAACGTCGACCTGACCATTCCGCGCGATGCGCTCGTCGTGTTCACGGGTCTTTCCGGCTCGGGCAAATCCTCGCTCGCGTTCGATACGATCTATGCGGAAGGCCAGCGCCGTTACGTCGAATCACTATCGGCCTATGCGCGCCAGTTTCTGGAAATGATGCAGAAGCCCGATGTCGACCAGATCGACGGGCTCTCGCCCGCCATCTCGATCGAACAGAAGACGACATCGAAGAACCCGCGCTCCACCGTCGGGACGGTGACGGAAATCTACGATTACATGCGTCTGTTGTGGGCGCGCGTCGGCGTGCCCTATTCGCCGGCGACAGGGCTGCCGATCGAGAGCCAGACAGTCAGCCAGATGGTGGATCGCGTGCTCGCGCTGCCGGAAGGAACGCGCCTTTACTTGCTCGCGCCGACCGTGCGCGGACGCAAGGGCGAGTATCGCAAGGAAATCGCTGAATACATGAAGCGCGGCTTTCAGCGTGTGAAGGTGGACGGGCAATATTACGAAATCGCCGATGCGCCCTCGCTCGACAAGAAGCTGAAGCACGACATCGACGTTGTGGTCGACCGCATTGTCGTGCGTCCCGACATCGCCGCGCGGCTTGCCGAAAGTTTCGAGACGGCGCTGGAGCTGGCCGGCGGCATTGCAGTGGTGGAATTTGCGGACAGGCCCGCCGCCGAAGCGAAACCGGCGAAAGACGCCGCTAACGTTTCGACGCACTACGGCGAGCATATCGTTTTTTCCTCGCAATTTGCCTGTCCCGTTTCCGGTTTCACCATTCCGGAAATCGAGCCGCGCCTGTTCTCGTTCAACAATCCTTTCGGCGCCTGTCCGACATGCGGCGGTCTCGGTTCGGAGCAGACGATCGACCCCGAACTGGTTGTGCCCGACGCCAAGCTCACGCTGCGCAAGGGCGCGATCGCGCCCTGGGCGCGGTCGACATCGCCCTATTACCAGCAGACGCTGGAAGCGCTCGCCAAACATTACAAATTCAGGATGGACACGCCCTTCGAGCAATTGCCGAAGGAAGCGCGCAAGGCGATCCTCTTCGGCTCGGGCGAGGATGCAATCAAGTTTTCCTACGACGACGGCCTGCGCGCCTATGACGTGAAGAAGCCGTTCGAAGGCGTCGTCTCCAATCTGCAGCGACGCTATCTCGAAACGGAATCGGAATGGGCGCGCGAGGAGATCGGCCGCTTCATGTCCGACACGCCCTGCAAGGCGTGCAACGGATACCGGCTGAAACCGGAGGCGCTCGCGGTGAAGATCGCGGGAAACCACATCGGTCAGGTTTGCGAATTGTCGGTGCGCGCGGCTTCTGACTGGTTCGCGCTGCTGCCCGAACAACTCGACAAGAAGCGCAATGAAATCGCCGTGCGCATCCTGAAGGAAATTCGCGAGCGTCTCGAGTTTCTCGTCGATGTCGGGCTCGACTATCTGACGCTCGCGCGCGGTTCGGGTTCGCTGTCGGGCGGCGAAAGCCAGCGCATTCGTCTTGCCTCGCAGATCGGTTCTGGCCTGACGGGCGTGCTCTATGTGCTGGACGAGCCTTCAATCGGCCTGCACCAGCGCGACAATGCGCGACTGCTCGAAACGCTGCGGCGGCTGCGCGACCTCGGCAACACCGTGATTGTGGTCGAGCATGACGAGGATGCGATCCTCACGGCTGATCATGTCGTCGATGTCGGCCCCGGCGCCGGCATTCATGGCGGCAAAATCATTGCCGAAGGCGCGCCGCAGGACATCATGGACAATCCCGCTTCTCTGACGGGGCAGTATCTGACGGGCAAAAAGGAAGTGGCGGTGCCGCGCAAACGGCGCGCGCCGCAGCCAGGCCGCAAGCTCAAGCTTACCGGCGCGTCGGGCAACAATCTGAAAAACGTGACGGCCGAATTTCCGCTGGGCCTTTTCACCTGCATCACGGGCGTTTCTGGCGGCGGCAAGTCCACGCTGGTGATCGATACGCTCTACAAGGCGGTCGCGCGCAAACTGAACGGCGCTCTGGAACATCCTGCGCCCTTCGCGCAATTGCAGGGGCTCGAACATATCGACAAGGTGATCGATATCGACCAGTCGCCCATCGGACGCACGCCGCGTTCAAACCCGGCGACATACACCGGCGCCTTCACGCCGATCCGCGAATGGTTCGCCGGATTGCCGGAAGCCAAGGCGCGCGGCTATCAGCCGGGACGCTTTTCCTTCAACGTGAAGGGCGGGCGTTGCGAGGCGTGCCAGGGCGATGGCGTCATCAAGATCGAGATGCACTTCCTGCCCGATGTCTATGTGACCTGCGACGTCTGCAAGGGAAAGCGTTACGACCGCGAAACGCTGGAAGTGAAATATCGCAACAAATCCATCGCGGACGTGCTGGACATGACGGTGGAGGAAGCCGCAGACCTGTTCAAGGCCGTGCCGACGATCCGCGAGAAAATGGAAACGCTGGCGCGCGTCGGCCTCAATTACATCAAGGTGGGTCAGCAGGCGACGACGCTTTCAGGCGGCGAAGCGCAACGCGTCAAGCTGGCGAAAGAGCTTTCGCGCCGCTCGACGGGCCGTACGCTCTATATTCTCGACGAGCCGACGACCGGCCTGCATTTCCACGATGTCGCGAAATTGCTCGAAGTGCTGCACGAACTTGTCGACCAGGGGAATTCGGTCGTCGTGATCGAGCATAATCTCGAAGTCGTCAAAACCGCCGACTGGATCATCGACATGGGGCCGGAAGGCGGCGATGGCGGCGGCGAAATCGTCGCGGCCGGCGCGCCTGAGGATGTGGTGAAAGCCTCACGCAGCCATACCGGACGGTTCCTGAAGGAATTGCTGGCGCGCCGGCCGATGAAGCCTGCAAAGAAAACGGCGGCCGAATAAGTCAGGCCGCAGATGCAGCGGGCGGCGGCGCCTCGCCTGCGCGCTGCGCGGGCGCGCCGAACAAGAAGCCCTGCCCCGTTTTGACGCCGAGATCGATCAGCGCCTGACGCTGACGTTCGGTTTCCACGCCCTCGACCACCAGATCGACCTTGATCCTGTCGGCAAGAATGCGGATCGCAGCGACGATCGCGGCGGATGTCGCATCCGTCTCGATATTGTCGACGAATTTCTTGTCGATTTTGATTTCCGAGAATGGATAGGTCTGGATGTAGGACAGCGACGAATAGCCGACGCCGAAATCGTCGAGCGCCAGCTTGACGCCCATCGCGGCGATAGCGCGCACAGCCTCGCGCGTCGTTTCCGAATCTTCCATCAGCAGGGATTCGGTAAATTCAAGACACAGCCTTTGCGGCTGCAAGCCCGATTTTTCCAGACTGCTGCGGATACTTGCGAGCAGATGATCGGGACGCCGGAACTGAACGGGCGAGAGATTGACCTGCACGCAGATATGTTCAGGCCAGGCCGTCGCGGCGATACAGGCCTTTTCCAGAATCTGGTCGCCGATCTGGAAAATGGCGCCGCTGTGTTCGGCCACGGGTATAAACAGCATCGGCGAAATGACGCCGCGCGCGGGATGGCGCCAACGCGCGAGCGCCTCGAAGGCGACGGGCTTTCCGGTTTGAAAGTCGCAGATCGGCTGGAACCACGGTTCGAACTGGCCGAGCCCGACGGCCGCCGTCATTTCAAGTTCGAGAATGCGCTTTTGCTCGACCTTTTCGCGCATCTCGGCGGTAAACACGCGAGCGCTTCTGCGCCCTGCGCGCTTTGCCTCGTAGAGCGCGATGTCGGCTGCCTTCATCAGGTCTGCGCTGTCGCGCCCGTGGTCGGGATAAATCGCCACGCCAACGCTTGCCGATGTCGGAATGGCGGTCTGATCGATCGTCAGGCTTTGCGCGAGCGCTTCAACCAGGCGCAAACCGAAGCTCTCAGCTTCCTCCGCCGCGCGCATGGCGATGACGACGAACTCATCGCCGCCGAGGCGCGCGAGCACATCGTCGGGACCTATCGCCTGTTCGAGCCGCCGCGCCATTCTGACGATCACCGCATCGCCCAGCGTATGGCCGAGCGTATCGTTGATTTCCTTGAACCGGTCGAGATCGATCACCGCCAGAAGAAAATTCTGTCGTCGCGCGGCGTTGGCGTGTTTCAACCGCTTGTCCAGCGTTTCAGAAAAAGAATACCGGTTCTGGACGCCGCTCAACGTATCGAACCAGGCGAGCCTGCGCGTCTTCTGGTTGGCGTAAAACAGTTCGGCGATACGGCCGTTGGCGACGTAGCCCATGATGATCGCGGAAATCATCATGCCGATCAGCGCAACAGCAATGACGCCGCCGAAATGCAGCGGTTCGACCACATGGACATAGATCGTCGGCGCGACGACCAGCACGATCTGCGCGGTCAGCGTTTTCAACCTGCCCGAACTTCGGGTGATGAATGCAATACAAAAGCCAACCGTCAGGCCGGTCGCCAGACTGTCCATGCCCAGATCGTGCGAGCGCGAAAGAATGGCGCTCATCCAGCCGATAAGGCCCGCGTAGAGTGCGGCCGCGACGAGAAAGACGCGGTCGAAAAACAGGATCTGGCTGCGCGTGATCTCGTTCGGGCGCATGCTGCGGTATCGAGCAACGATTGCGATGCGCACGGCGCCGACGGCGATATGCGCCAGGAAAAACCACAGCATGATGCGATCTTCGGTTGCGTAGTAGGCGCAACCGGATGTCAGCAAGGCCATCGCCATCGACGCGTAAAGCGAGATCGGCGACACGAAAAGGGAATCGACAAAGTGCTGGAGCAGATCGGTTTCGATTTTCTCGTCGCCGATTTTATCCTTCACCCAATCGTACACCGACGCAAAGCGCATGTTCGAGAAATTCCTCAATTGCGCCAAGTATAGCGAGAAAAACTGGCAAATTGGTTTTTCCGCAACGGAACATTGAGGTCCCTTTTTATTTAAACAGTCAAAATTCGATAAACGCCCGAGCGTATATTTGTTAACGTTTTTCACGAAGAGCCGCATCCGCCGCGCGTCGCGTTCCGCTTCCTTGCCGCAAGGAGATCGTTCGCATAACGTCCGGCGGAAAGTATCGTCATGCCGCCACGGGACATTGCTGCTGCGCTTCTGACCGCCGTGGTCTGGGGTCTGTCGTTCATCGCCATCAAGATCGGCGTGCGAGAAGCGCCGCCTTTTCTGCTGGCCGCGTTGCGCTTTTTTTTCGCGGCCTTTCCGGCGATTTTCTTCATTCGGCCGCCCAAGGCGCCATTTGCGCTGGTCGCCCTGTATGGCGTGTGCATCGGCGTCCTGCAGTTCGGCATGCTGTTTCTGGCGATCAAATCCGGCATGCCTGCGGGCCTTGCCTCGCTGGTGGTTCAGAGCCAGGTCTTCTTCACGATCCTGCTTGCAGCGCTTGTCTTCAAACAGCGGCCGAAAAGAGAGCAGATCATCGGGGCTGCGATTGCGCTGGCCGGCATTTGCGTCATCGGCTCGGCGCGGCTGGGCGGTGCGCGCTTCCTGCCCTTTGCGCTCACGCTCGTGGCGGCGGCGAGTTGGGCGGCCGGCAATATCGTTGGCGTGATTGCAAGCCGGCGCGCGACCGGCAAGCTCGACGCGCTGTCCTTCACGGTCTGGTCCAGCCTTGCCGTTCCCCTGCCGATGCTGGCGGCCTCATTCGCGCTTGAGAGCGGGACGATGCGGGCCCTGACGCACCCTTCCCTGACCCTCGCGCTTTGCGTCGCAGCGCTTGCCTATGGCGGCACGCTGCTCGGCTTCGGCCTGTGGAGCCGCTTGCTCACCATGCATCCGGCGGCCGTCGTCACGCCCTTCGCGCTGCTTGTGCCGGTGGTCGGGATGGCGGGCGGGCATTTCGTCTTCGACGAACCGCTCGAAGCGCGCGAATTGCTCGGCGCCGCGCTCGTGATGGCGGGCCTCGCCTATAACATTTTCGGGCAAAGGCTGTTTTCTCGCGCCAGGCGTTGATTGGACGCGCTCACCGAGATATGCGTTTTCTGCATATCTGGGTTAAGTTATAAACCGTTCTCCCGCGCCTGCGAACAGCCTATATCGCAGCGCATCAAGGCGGCGCGCGGGGCAATTGACCTCCCTCAATGAGCCCGATCGCCGCCACTGGCAAAGTTCGCCAGTTGCAGGTTGGGGCCGGTTCCTCCCAGACGGTCCTCCCATGCTGCGCCCGCCGGATTCCTCCCCCCGGCGGGCGCTTTCTTTTGGGTCCTCGCCGCGCGCGGCTTCCGTGCTAGAAGGCGCCCATGGCAACACCTGTTCACATCATCGGCGGCGGTCTCGCCGGTTCGGAGGCCGCCTGGCAGATCGCGCAGGCCGGCGCGCCAGTCGTGCTGCACGAGATGCGCGGCGTGCGCGGCACCGACGCGCACAAGACCGACGGTCTCGCCGAACTCGTCTGTTCCAACTCCTTTCGCTCGGACGATGCAGACTTCAATGCGGTCGGCATCCTGCATCGCGAGATGCGCGCCATGAATTCGCTGGTCATGCGCGCGGCGGATGCGCATCAGGTTCCCGCGGGCGGCGCGCTGGCGGTGGACCGCGACGGCTTTTCGCAGGCCGTCACGGCCGCTTTGCAAGCTCATGAATTGATTCACATAATTCGCGAAGAAATTCACGAATTGCCGCCAAGCGATTGGGACAACGTGATAATCGCGACAGGCCCGCTTACCTCGCCTGCGCTCGCCGAACGTCTCGCCGCGCTGACGGGCGAGGCCGGCCTTGCCTTTTTCGACGCCATCGCGCCGATCGTGCATCGCGAGTCCATCGACATGGACAAAGCCTGGTTCCAGTCGCGCTACGATAAGGCGGGGCCCGGCGGAACCGGCGCCGATTACATCAACTGCCCGATGACGCGCGAGGAATACGAGCGTTTCGTGGACGCGCTCATCGCGGGCGACAAGACCGAATTTCGCGAATGGGAGGGCACGCCCTACTTCGACGGGTGCCTGCCCATTGAGGTGATGGCCGAGCGCGGACGCGAAACGCTGCGCCATGGCCCGATGAAACCCTTCGGCCTGACCAATCCCCACCGAACCGAAAAGCCTTACGCGGTCGTCCAGCTGCGGCAGGACAATGCGCTGGGCACGCTCTACAACATGGTCGGCTTCCAGACGAAGCTGCGCCACGGGGCGCAGGGCGCTATCTTCCGCACGATTCCCGGCCTCGAAGGCGCCGAATTCGCGCGGCTCGGCGGCATCCACCGCAACACCTATCTCAACTCCCCCAAGCTGCTCGACGGCGCGTTGCGCCTCAAGACACAGCCGCGTCTGCGCTTTGCCGGGCAGATCACGGGATGCGAGGGCTATGTGGAAAGCGCAGGGGTCGGCTTGATCGCCGGGCGGCTCGCCGCCGCCGAACGGCTGGGCCGGCCGCTCGCCGCGCCGCCGCCGACCACCGCCATCGGCGCACTGGTCAACCACATCGTCGGCGGCCACGTCACGACGATCGACGCCGGCCCACGCTCGTTCCAGCCGATGAACGTGAATTTCGGCCTGTTCCCGCCGCTCGAGGCCGCCGTAACGGCGCCGGACCGCAAACGCCTGCGCGGGCCGGAAAAGGCCAAGGCCAAAAAGCTGGCGCTCAGCCAGAGAGCGGCGCGCGACCTTTCAGCCTGGTTGGAGGGCAGCGGCTGACGCGAGCGGGCGCAGGCGCCTCGTCAGAGCTTGTTGCGCCACAACTCCCATTGCCGGCGCCATTGCGGCACGCTGGTTTCTGCAAAAGGCTCGCCGGCGTGACGGTCGAGCGCGTCGAGATAAAGCGGCGCGAGCGCCAAAGGCACAAAGGCCACGCGCGCGGGCGATGAGACGTGTTTCAGCGCCGCATTCGCGCGGGCAAGATGCTCGCGCGCCAGAGCGCGCAATTCGGCAAGGGTCGCAATCAATCCCGCGGACGCCGGGCGCATCAGCGCGGCGTTGGTGGCCACGCCATGAGCCTCCAGCATATGGGCCGGAATATAGAGGCGGCCTTCTGCGGCATGGCGCGGGAAAGCGCGCAGGAGGCCGGTCAGCGCGTAGGCAAGCCCGCCGTAGCCGGCGGCATCCGCGCCGCCGGGATCCTCGCCATCGGCGCAGATGATCGCGGCGAGGCGAAACAGCGCCGAACTCGTATGCCCGCAATAGGCGTCGAGTTGCGGCAGCGTTTCCATCGGATCGTCATAGAGATCGAACCGCCGCGCCTCGATGATGTCGACAAAGGCCTGTCTCGGCAGGCGGCAGGCGCGAATGACGTCGATCAGCGCGTCTGTGACGGGATTGGCGCGCACATCGCCCCGCGCCTCGCCCTGCAGCGCGTCGATCCACCATTGCAGCCGGATTTCGCCGGGCGTCGGCGCAGACACCGCCTCGCGCACACGCGCTATTTCCGCATTGAAAGCGTAAAGCGCGAAAAGACGTCGCCGCGACTCTTCCGGCGCAAACAGACACGCAAGCCAGCGGTCCTTGTCCTGCTCGCGGACGAGATTTTCGCAATATGCGTAGTGAGTGGAAAGGTCTGCCACGTCTCACGATGTAGAGGCGACAAGCCGTGCGGGCAATGCGGGAAACGCCGCTCGCGATGGCGCGCCTTCCTGCCCCCTGCGGAAGGCGCGCGCTCCAGCTCCCGTCACCGCTTCCGTTGCGCGCGGAGGCGGCTGGAGATCCTGAGGACAAGCCTCATCGGAAGGCGGAGCCGCCTTACGCTAGGGCGCGCGCGCGGCCGCGACGAGACGCCAAATGGTTCATGGCGGCATAAACTATTGTGTTAGTTCGCGCGCCGAGCGTCCGCCGCCGCACGCGCCAAAAGGAAAAGGCGGCAGGCCTTTCCTGGGACCCGCCGCCTGTCGTCTCCGCTCCGTGTCTCGCGGTCGGAGAATGCCTGTCGCGCGCTAGATGCCCGCAAGATAACCCGTGGGATCGACCGGCGTCGAACCCTTGCGCAATTCGAAATGCACTTGCGGCGAGGAGACGTTGCCGGTCTGCCCGGCCTTGGCGATCGTCTGACCGCGCGTGACCTTGTCGCCGTTCTTCACTTCCAGCGCGCTGTTGTTGCCGTAGGCCGACACAAAACCGTTCGGATGGCGGATCAGCACGAGATTGCCGTAGCCCTTCAAGCCAGAGCCCGAATAGATCACGGTGCCGTTTTCGGCCGCTTTCACCGGCGTGCCTTCGGGCACCGAAATGTTGATGCCGTCGTTGCCGCCGGTCTTGAAGCCCTGGATCACGCGACCGCGCGCAGGCCAGCGGAAATCGCCAGCGCCGGAAGCGGCGGAATCGGAGACTTTTTCTTCCTGCTTCGGCAGGCTGGCCGTCGGCGTCGTATCCACTTTCGGCTCGGCCTTGGCGGTCTTGACTGGCGCGGGCTGCGGCTCGGCCTTCGCGATTTTCGGCTCGGCCTTTTTCATCTCGGCCTTTTTCATTTCGGGTTTTTTCGGCGCGGGCGCGGCGGCGGGCGTTTCTTCCTCTTCCTGCTGCGGCGCTGCGGCGAGCTTTTCTTGCTTGCGATGGCTTTCGGCTTTTGCGGTCTTCGGCTCGAGCTTTTTCGCTTCGGCCTTTTTCATCTCCGTCTTCCTGGGCGCAGGCGCCGCGACGGGCTTTTCGCTCTCGTCGTCTTCCTTCGGCGCGAGAGCGGCCGTTCTGGCGGGCCTGGCTTCATGCGGCCGCGCGACGGGGCGCGCCTCGGGCGCAGCTTCCGCATGACGTTCGGGCTGTTTGCGCGCGGCTTCGGCGGCGTCCTGCTCCTCGGCCTTCACAAGCGGGTGGACCTTGGTCGAAGCGACCTGCGGCTTCTCGGCTTTAGGCTGAACCGCCGGCGCCACAGTGGAGGATGCGGCGGCGTTGGCGCGATAGACAGGCACGATCAGGCGCGTGCCGGCCTGAACCTGCGAGGCTGACTGCAAACCGTTGACATGCAGCAGCGCGTCGGTCGGCACGCCGTAGCGCGCGGCGATCATGGAGGCGGACTCGCCCTGCGCAGCGACAAGCGAGGTGCCGCCGTCTGCGGTCCAGTGACCGAAATTCGAGCCCGTCTTTTGCAACGGCTGCGGCGCAACGGGCGCTGCGGCCTGCGAGAAGGACGGCTTTGCTGGCGTGGACAGCGGCTGCCCGACGATGCGCTCGTGCGAAAGGCTGGCCGTTCGCAGCGGCTTGATCGAACCGGTCGCAGTTCGGTCAACGCGGGGCTTGGCGCTCGCGAAAGGATTGGAGAAGGGATCGGCCATGCGCGCTGAATCGGCGCAACCGGCCAGAAGAGCGACCGTAGCGGTCGCCATCGCAAGACGCAAACTCAAGCGGGCGCCATTATGCGGGAACCAAGCACTCATCGCACACAACCCATGCAAAACGCATTCGACAATCCGTTTTACGGGCGTGCGGGTTAACGGAGCGTTTAAGATGAACGGATTTTCACATTGGCGCGTTGAAAATTAATCTTACGTCTTTGTTAAGCTTATGGACGAAACGCCGGCCTCACAGGGCCCTGGACAATCCGTGCTCGAGACGCGGCAGACGCATGGGGGCGAGCCGTTGCACAACGCCCTCCGCCAGAATGCACAGGCGCTCGTCGCCGTTCTCGCCCTTGAGCGCGCAGACAAGACGCCCGCGCGGGGCGAGCCGCGCCAGCAACGTCGCCGGCGGCGCCTCAAAGAGAGCAGGCGCGAAGATACGATCGAAACTGCCCCATTGCCCAAGCTCGCCAAGACCGTCGCCCCAATGGGCGGCGGCGTTGACAATTTCGAGCTGATCGAGCCGCGCCGCCGCTTCTGTCGCCAGCGAGCCGTAACGTTCGAGCGAAACGATCTCGCGCGCCAGACGCGACAGCACCGCTGCGCTGTAGCCGGAGCCTGCGCCGATTTCGAGCACCCTGTGGGACGGCTCTGGCGCCAGCGCCTCCAGCATGCGGGCGAGTTGTTCGGGCGCTTCCATCGTCTGCCCGCATCCGATCGGCAACGGACAATTGCGCTGGGCGAGATCGCGCAGGCGATGGGGCGTGAAGATCTCACGCTGCACGGTCTCGATCGCGCGCAGGACGTTCACGTCCCTGACGCCCGACCGACGCAATTCAAGGAGCAGCGCGCCGCGGATTTCCAGTCCATCCGGCTCACGCGGCGCCACGATCATCCCAATTGCTCCGCCAGCATGGTCATGGTCGGACGATCTGTCAGGTCGAGCCGCAGCGGCGTCACGGAGATTTTTTTGGCGGCGACCGCTTCAAGGTCGGTGCCAGGGCCCGGCGTATAGGCGCCCCGCGCAAAGGCGATCCAGTAATAAGGCACGCCGCGCCCGTCATGGCGCGCATCGATGTCGAGCAATTCGGCGGAACGCACGCCCTGCGCGGCGACGGCGACGCCCGTCACCTCCTCCGGCGGACAATCGGGAAAATTGACGTTGAGCAGCACGTTGGACGGCAGATCGAACGCAACAAGCTTGCGGATCAGGCCCGGCCCATGCGTGCGCGCGCAGGCCCAATGCGGCGAGGTGCGCCCCGTGACATAGCCGTAGCATTGCGACAGCGCGATCGAGCGCACGCCGAGAATGACGCCTTCCATGGCGCCCGCGATGGTGCCGGAATAGGTCACGTCTTCCGCGACATTCTGCCCGCGGTTGACGCCCGAGAGCACCAGGTCGGGCTTCTTGTCCTTCAGGATGTTGCGCACGCCCATGATCACGCAATCCGTCGGCGTGCCCTTGACGGCGAATTTTTTCTCGTCGATCCGCCGCAGCCGCAAAGGGTCGGACAGGCTCAGCGAATGGGCGACGCCGGACTGATCGGTCTCCGGCGCGACGACCCACACGTCATCGGACAACGCATGGGCGATGGCCTCAAGAACTTCCAGCCCCGGCGCGTGGACGCCATCGTCATTGGTGATGAGAATGCGCACGTCAAACGCCCCGTAAGATTCAAGTTTTATTCGTATGCGATTCGCGGTTTGGCCGCGAACGTCAATCGTCCCGTCCTTGCGAGGCGCGCAGCGACGAAGCAATCGCTTTGCTTCGCTCGCAATGACGACGCGAGGCGCCGCGCCGTTGCGCTTATTTTACACTGTTATCTTCTCCGCGCCGCCCATGTACACGCGCAACGCCTCGGGGATTGTCACCGAGCCGTCGGCGTTCTGGTAGTTTTCCAGCACCGCCACCAAAGCGCGACCGACGGCGACGCCCGAGCCGTTCAGGGTCGCGACATAGCGCGGATGCTTGCCTTCGGCCGGACGGTAGCGCGCGTTCATGCGGCGGGCCTGGAAGTCGCCGCACACCGAGCAGGAGGAAATTTCGCGGTAGCGCCCCTGCCCCGGCAGCCAGACTTCGAGATCGTAGGTCTTCTGGCTGGCAAAACCCATGTCGCCGGCGCAAAGCGTCATCACGCGATAGGGCAGACCGAGACGTTTCAGCACTTCTTCGGCGCAGCCGGTCATGCGCTCGTGTTCGGCCAGCGCCTGTTCGGGCGTCGTGATCGACACCATTTCGACCTTGGCGAATTGATGCTGGCGGATCATGCCGCGCGTGTCGCGGCCGGCCGCGCCCGCCTCCGCGCGGAAACACAGCGTGCCGGCGGTGTAGCGGAGCGGAAGTTGTTGTTCGTCGAGGATGGTTTCGCGCGCGAGATTGGTGAGCGGGACTTCGGCGGTGGGGATGAGCCAAAAATTTTCGCCCGCCGCAAACTGATCTTCCCGAAACTTCGGCAATTGCGCTGTTCCGAACATGGCTTCATCGCGCACCAGCACGGGCGGGTCTACTTCCGTGTAGCCGTTCACATCCGTATGCAGGTCGAGCATGAATTGCATCAGCGCGCGTTCGAGCCGGGCGAGCTTGCCTTTCAGCACGACAAAGCGCGCGCCGGAAATTTTGGCGGCGCTTTCGAAATCCATCAGGCCGAGCGCCTCGCCGATTTCGAAATGTTCCTTCGGCTGAAAATCAAACGTGCGCGGCTCGCCCCAGCGGCGCGCCTCGACATTGTCGTTCTCGTCCTTGCCGTCGGGGACGTCCGCCAGCGGCAGGTTCGGCTCCTTGGCCAGCGCCGTGTCGAGCGCCTGCGCGGCTGTTCGCTCCTCGGCTTCCATCGCCGGCCAGTTTTCCTTCAGGCTGGCGACTTCGGCTTTCAGCGCCTCCGCCCTAGCAGCGTCCTTGTCGCGCATGGCGAGGCCGATTTCCTTGGACGCTGCGTTGCGGCGCTCCTGCGCGGCCTGCAATTTGCCGATGGCTGCGCGGCGACGATCGTCGAGCGCCAGCAGATCGGCGGCCAGCGGCGCAAGACCGCGGCGCGCGCGGGCGGCGTCGAAGGATTGCGGATTGTCGCGGATGGATTTGATGTCGAACATGGAAGGCCCGGGAGGGAGTAGCAGATAGCGAATAGCGAATAGCAGGCTTTCGGGAAACTGTTTTCCCTATCGGCTCTCGCCCGTTTCGCCAGCGGCCTCTTCCTGCTTGCGCTTTTTCTCGATCATGGCGACCGCGATGATCGAGGCCTCGTAGAGCAGCACGCCCGGCACCGCCAGCGCCAGCATGGAGAAGACATCAGGCGGGGTCAGAACCGCAGCCAGCGCGAAAACCGCGACGATGGCGTAGCGTCGCATGCGGCGCAGGAAATCGCTGTCGACGACGCCGATGCTGCCGAGCAGCGTGAGGATGACAGGCAATTGAAACACGAGGCCGAAAGCGAAAATCAGCGTCATGATGAGCGAGAGATATTCCGACACGCGCGGCAAAAGTTCGATCTGCGCGCGGCCGGGCTCGTTGGCCTGCTGCATACCCATGAAGAAATGCAGCAGGTTCGGCATGACGAAGAAATAGACGAGCATGGCGCCCGCCGCGAAAAAAACCGGCGTGGCGAACAGATAGGGCCGGAACGCCTTGCGTTCCTTGTGATAGAGCCCCGGCGCGACGAATGCGTAGATCTGCGAAAACACAACCGGCGTCGACAGGAAAGCGGCGGCAAAAACGCCGACCTTGATCTGCGTGAAGAAAAACTCCTGCGGCGCCGTGTAGATCAGTTTGGCGTCCGGGCCGGCGACCTTCGTGTAAGGCACGACCAGCAGATTGTAGATGTCCTTGGCGAAAAAGAAGCAGACGACGAACAGCACGAGAAACGCAAGCAGCGAGCGGATGAGGCGCGTGCGCAGCTCGATCAGATGCTCCATCAGGGGAGCGCGTGTGGCGTCGATGTCGGCCTGAGTCATGCGACGTGGTCTTTGGGACCGTCTCCGCGTTTTGCGCCTTCAGCGGCCGGCGCCGGGAAGGCGATAACGTCCTGGTGGCCCGGCTCGTGCGCTGCGACCGGCTCATGCTCGATCATCTCGAGCTGTTGGGGCGCCTCGACATGCTCTGGATGTCTGGCCGGCTCGAGCGCGCCCTCAATGTGGTTTTTCACATCGCGCACCGGATCGAAAGCGACATCGACCCGCGCTGAATCGGCAAGGCCGGTCATTTCCTTTTTCACGCCTTCGAGATCGGCCTCGCGAATGGCGTCCATGAACTGGCCTTGAAACTCGTTGGCCATGCGGCGCATCTTGCCCAGCGCCTGGCCAAGCTGACGCATGACGCGTGGAAAATCCTTCGGCGGGATCACGACGAGCGCGACCGCACCGACGATAAGCATTTTCCCGACGTCGAGATCGAACATCGATTCTTCTTCGCGTTCGCGCCGATGCGCTCAGACTTTGCGCGGATCGCGCGCCTCGACGCTCGCCTGATGGTCGAGCGTCTTGGGCTTGTCGGTCGCGGCGACGTCCGTTTCGTCCTCGTTCAGGCCTTTTTTGAAGGCTTTCACGCCCTTGGCCACATCGCCCATGATGTCCGAAATCTTGCCTTTGCCGCCGAACATCAAGAGGACGACTGCGCCGAGGATCAGCCAGTGCCAAATGGACATGCTACCCATTGAAACCTCCAAGGCGCCGGCAAACCCGTCTGGCGCCCGTCTCTGTGCCGCAAACTAGGCGCGCGCGGCGGCGAAAACAAGGCGTTGCTGCCGATTGGCCACGCGCGCGCCATATGGGCGCGGCCGTCCGCGCCATTCAGGGCCGTTTGGAATATTGCAGCTCGATCCGAGCGATGCCGCCGCTGGGCGAGCGCACGATGCAGGCGGCGACGGGCTTGGGGCCATAGGCCGAGACATCCTCGCGCGGCTGGCAGGCCGGCCAATGGTCGAGACAGGCGGACAGGGTGGAATAGGAATCGCCGGAATTGCGCGATTGCTTGTCGGCGCGCGCCATGGCGGCGTCGCAGAAGGTCTTGTCGAAGGCGGCGACGCATTCGGCCTGCGTCGCCACAACAGCGCCGCCGGGGCACGCGGGCTGGATGATCTTCCAGCCCATGAAGGCGGCGAGCGCCGCGATGAAGGCGATGACGAAGGGCATGCGTCCGGGCGGCTGTCGTCTCGAAAAATGATCGGTGCGACGAGACCTTAACGTGCGAGCGCCGCCATGCAATGCAAACAGACCGCGCCAAAGCCGCTACGCACATGTTTTCGCCGAACGCGGCAGCGTCGTTCCTGCGTTGCGCGAAGCAAATCTGCGACATTGCGATCGTAAAGCGATCGGCGCGCGCGTTTTGTGCGGCCGTCATCGGCGCGGCCATGTCATTAGACATTTGCAGCGCGAGACATTTGCAACGCGAGGCATTTGCAGCGTGGACTGTCGACCTGCGCCTATTTCTCGCGATTGCTCGCGGGCGCATTGTGACGATGGCCTTTTAAACCAGCCGGCTCTGCCGCTTCGCCGCCTCGATAAAGCTGGCGAACAGCGGGTGCGGTTCGAAGGGTCGGCTCTTCAGTTCCGGATGATATTGCACGCCGATGAACCAGGGATGGTCGGCGTATTCCACCGTCTCGGGCAGAAGCCCGTCCGGGGACATGCCCGCAAACATCAGGCCGGCCTTTTCCAGCCGCTCCTTGTAGGCCGTATTGACCTCGTAGCGGTGGCGGTGGCGCTCGGAAATGTCGGTCGATCCGTAGATCTCTGCGATTTTGGAGCCTTCGCGCAGTTTGGCCTTGAAGGCGCCGAGGCGCATCGTGCCGCCGAGATCGCCGTCGGCCTTGCGCTTTTCCAGTTCGTTGCCGCGCATCCATTCGGTCATCAGGCCGACAACCGGCTCCTGCGCGGGGCCGAATTCCGTCGAGCCTGCGTCTTTCACGCCGCCGAGCGCACGCGCGGCCTCGATCACCGCCATCTGCATGCCGAAACAGATGCCGAAATACGGCACCTTGCGCTCTCTGGCGAAACGGGCGGCCAAAATCTTGCCCTCGGAGCCGCGCTGGCCAAACCCGCCGGGAACGAGAATGCCGTGCACATGTTCCAGATGAGGGGCCGGGTCTTCGCTTTCGAAAATCTCGCTCTCGATCCAGTCGAGGTTGACCTTGACGCGATTGGCCATGCCGCCATGCGCCAGCGCCTCGATCAGCGACTTATAGGCGTCCTTCATGCCGGTGTATTTGCCAACGACAGCGATTGTGACCTCGCCCTCGGGATTGTGGATGCGCTCCGAAACGGCCTTCCAGCGATTCATGTCGGGACGCGGCGCCGGTTCGATGCCGAATGCCGCCAGCACCTCCCGGTCGAGCCCGGCGGCGTGATAGGCGGCCGGCACGTCGTAGATGTTGGCGGCGTCGCGCGCCTCCACCACGGCGGTCTCGCGCACGTTGCAGAACAGGCCGAGCTTGCGGCGCTCTTCCGCCGGGATCGGGCGATCCGTGCGGCAGAGCAGCACATCGGGCTGGATGCCGATGGAGCGCAGCTCCTTGACCGAATGCTGCGTCGGCTTGGTTTTCAGTTCGCCTGCGCTCGGGATGAACGGCAGCAGCGTCAGGTGGACATAGACGGCGTGGCCGCGCGGCAGATCGTTGCCGAGCTGGCGGATCGCCTCGAAGAAGGGCAGGCCCTCGATATCGCCGACCGTGCCGCCGATTTCCACCAGCACGAAATCATAGGCCTCGTTGCCCGAAAGCGTGAATTCCTTGATGGCGTTGGTGACATGCGGGATCACCTGCACGGTGGCGCCGAGATAATCGCCGCGGCGCTCCTTGGCGATGATCTCCTGATAGATGCGGCCGGTGGTGATATTGTCCTGCTTGTTGGCCGGACGCCCCGTGAAACGCTCGTAATGGCCGAGATCGAGGTCGGTTTCGGCCCCATCGTCCGTGACGAACACCTCGCCGTGCTGATACGGGCTCATCGTGCCGGGATCGACGTTGAGATAGGGGTCGAGCTTGCGCAGGCGGACCGTGTAGCCACGGGCCTGCAGGAGTGCGCCAAGGGCCGCCGACGCAAGCCCTTTGCCGAGAGAAGACACCACGCCGCCGGTGATGAAAATGTACCGCGCCATGGGAGTCGACCCCTACCCTGTCTCAAGCGATTCTGGGAAGCAAAAAATGCGCGTCCCACAAGAGATTTGGCTGAAGGGCGCATGGCGAACGGGCGAATAGGGATTTTACCCCATTCGCGCTTCGCTACGCCCTGCCGGCCTTACTGCGAACGCGGCGGCGCGGGGGTCGCGGGCGCGGCCGGCTGCGCGGGCGCGCCGGATTTTTGATCCTGCAGCTTCTGCAGCTCGTTCAGCAGGCCGCCCGCAGGGACTTCGCCTGGCTTGGCCGGAGCGGTCGCGGCAGGCTGGAAATTCTCGAAAATCGACTTGCCGCTGCGATTGAGGCTCGCAGCGACCGTCAAGGCGATCGAAGTCAGGAAAAAAATCGTCGCCAGAATGGCGGTGGCGCGCGTCAACGCGTTGGATTGGCCGCGGCCCGTGAAAAAACCGCCGACGCCGCCCCCGCCGATGCCAAGCGCGCCGCCCTCGGAACGCTG
This sequence comes from Hyphomicrobiales bacterium, assembly GCA_028869185.1. Classification (GTDB taxonomy): domain Bacteria; phylum Pseudomonadota; class Alphaproteobacteria; order Rhizobiales; family Beijerinckiaceae; genus JAJXWB01. Next base: position 81,842 of record JAGWTA010000004.1, on the reverse strand, counting down.
GAGCAGAACGACGACGATCAGGGCGACGACGACGAGAAGATGAATGACGATCAGAACGGTTTGCATTGTGCTTGTGCTTCCGGCGCAGCGGCTCGTTTCGGCGCGCTTCTAGCCCATGAAGCGGGCGCGCGCCAGCTTTTTGCAACGCTTGCCGCGATAAAAGCGTCTCATTTTGAGCAAATTGGCCCGGATGGTCTTTTACGACTCATTAAATGCTGTCATTCTTGCGGCTGGAATTTGAGTTGGCGACAGCCCCACATTGCAGTGGGTTGATGCGGGGGTTCGGAATTATGTCTTTAACGAAAGTTTTTTTGCGCGGCCGGAGGAACGATATGACCGAGACGCGTCAGCCTGATCGGCAAACGACGACTTCCTACGACCCCGTGCCCTTGCCGGCCCTGACGCCGGTTCACGCGCCGCACGAAATGCGCGAAGAAATCCACGCCGCCGCGCCTGCGGCCGCCATGCCCCAGGCTGCGCCCATGCCCCAGGCGACACCCATGCCCCAGGCCGCGCCAATGCCACAGACTTCGTCCATGCCGACCGCCGAGCCCGCCCCTGCGGCGTTCGCCGCCGCGGCAGCCGCCAATCCCTATATTTCGCACGAGCTGGAAATGAACGCCGCCCTGCGCTCGCTGGGCTCCTACCACGAGAGCTTGCGCGCCCGTTCCGAAACGACGGTCAACACGATCAAGACCTTCCGTTCCTCGTTCGACGAGATGGAAGCGCTGATTCACGAATTCGGCAAAATGGCGCGCGCCTATCACCTGCAAAGCCAGACGGTGATGGAGCAGGAACAGCTGCTGCGCAATCAGGCCGAGACGGCGCAGAAGCATCTTGCCGACCTGCAGGAAGCGCAAGCGCACGCCGCCCATCTCAGCGGGCAGCTCGAACTGCAGAATATGGCGCGCACCAACGCCGAACAGCAGGCCAGCGCGCTCGACGAAAATCTGCGCGGCGCCCATTCCGAACTGAAGGACAAGACCGCCGCGCTGCGCACGATGGAACTCGAACTCGCCGCCGCGCGCGCTGCTCTCGACAACACGAACGACGACGTCACGCGCCTCACCAACAAGCTGCATGATGCTGAAAAGGTCGCGGCCGAACTGGGCGAAGAGCGCCGTGGCCTGCGCGAACGCCTGCTGTTCGAGAGCGAAGAGCACATGAAGCTCTCGAAGGCGCATGAAGACATGACCGGGCAAGCGACGCAGAAAAAGCGGGAATTGCTCGAGGCCCTCGGCGATCTGCAAAAGGCGCGCGCCGAACATTCGGAAGCCGAGACGCGGCTCGCCCAGACAATCGCGGAGGCAGACGGATTGCGCGATGCGCTGCGCGTCAGCCAGACGAGCCATCAGGAAGACGTTTACTCGCTTAACCTGCAGGCGGACGCGCTGAAGTCGCGTGTGCGCCTGACCGAGCAATTGCTGCAAAGCGCGCGCGAAGAAGGTCGCCGCATGCAGGAAGAGCAGGCCCAGAACGGCGACATGAAGCGCCGTCTGCAGCGCGCGGAAGCCGCTGTCGAGGAATTGCGCAGCCAGATCGAGGAAAAGAACAAGGAGCTCGTCGATTCGGAGCGTTCGCGCGATCTCATCGTCGAGCGCGCCAACGAACTCGTTGGCAAGCTGCGCGAAAAGCAGGCGCTCAACGATCAGGCCGCCGACCGCATCCGCGCGCTGCAGGAAACCAACGCGGCCGCCGACCAGAAGCGCGCCGCCGAAACGGCCGATCTTCACGCCCGCATCGCCAAGCTCACGGAAATGCTGGAAAAGGAACGGTCCGACCGCGCCTATGTCGAAGGCGCGCTGCAAATCGCCCGCCGCGATCGCACCCAGTTGCAAGGCTTCGTGTCGCAGACCAAGGCGCCCACGCGGCAGGCGCCGCTTGCTGTTGTGGAAGCGGAAAACAACACGCTGCGCGAAGCCGAGGATTTGCAGCGCCGGCTGCGCGATGCAGCGGAAAATGTCGAATCGATCGGACCGGCTTCGGCTGCGCATTGATCGGCTTTCGGGCAGACAAAAGGCCGCCTCGGGGCGGCCTTTTTATTTGCGCTGCGACGGTTTAGCTTGCCGGCAGCAGAAACGGATTCCCGCATGCGCACCGCGCTTTACACCGGCTCTTTCGATCCGCTCACCAATGGGCATGTCGATGTCATTCGGCAGGCTGCGTCGATTTGCGATCGCCTCGTCGTCGGCATCGGCGTGCATCCCGGCAAGACGCCGTTTTTCACCGCCGATGAGCGCGCGGCGCTGATCCGGCAATCCTGCCAGGGACTGCTGACCGATCAGAAGTGCGCGCTCGAAATCGTGACGTTCGCCGGGCTTGCGGTGCAGACCGCGCGCGAGCATGGCGCAACGCTTTTCGTGCGCGGCCTGCGCGATGGCACCGATCTCGACTATGAAATGCAGATGGCCGGCATGAATGGAACGATGGCGCCGCAGGTGCGCACCGTGTTCTTCGCCGCCACGCCGCTGGCGCGCCCCATCACCGCCACGCTTGTCCGCCAGATTGCAACGCTCGGCGGCGATGTGACGCCTTTCGTCCCCGCGCCTGTCGCCGCAGCCCTCGCAGCGCGGACCCGCAAGTCCTGATTTTCCGATCACTCAATGAGGAAGGCCACACTCATGTTTCTGTCACGACGCATTCTTCTCGCCGCTGCGCCGGTCGTTGCCCTGGCTTTCGCTGCGCCTGCGCTGGCGGCCGACGCCAACACGATTTATCTCGACACGAAAGACGGGCGCATCACGATTCAATTGCGCCCTGACCTTGCGCCCAAACATGTCGTGCAGATCGAGACGCTGACGAAGCGGCACTTCTACGATGGCATCGTGTTCCACCGCGTCATCGACGGCTTCATGGCGCAGACCGGCGATCCGACCGGGACAGGCGCCGGCAAATCCGATCTGCCGAACATTCCCGCCGAATTTTCATCCGCCCATTTCAAACGCGGCACGGTCGGCATGGCCCGTTCGCAGGATCCCAATTCCGCCAATTCGCAATTCTTCATCTGCTTCGCTGACGCCGGTTTTCTCGACAATCAGTATACGGTCGTTGGCGAAGTCACGAGCGGCATGGATGTCGTCGACAAGATCAAGAAGGGTTCGAAAGCCGACAATGGCGCTGTGACGAACCCCGACAAGATCGTAAAGATGCGCATGGCGAAAGACGCGAAATAACAAGGAGCAAACATGGCTGACGAAGGCAATACACTGACGCTCGAGACGACGAAGGGCCCTGTGGTCATTCGCATGCGTCCCGATCTTGCGCCCAATCACGTTGCGCATATCAAGCGCCTCGTGAATGAGGGCTTTTACGATGGCATCGTGTTCCACCGCGTCATCGACGGCTTCATGGCGCAGACCGGTTGCCCACACGGCACCGGCACAGGCGGCTCGAAATATCCGAACCTCAAGCAGGAATTCAATGCGCAGCCGCATGTGCGCGGCACATGCTCCATGGCGCGCGCGGCAAGCCCCGACAGCGCCAATTCCCAATTCTTCATCTGCTTCGAACCGGCGCCCTTCCTCAACCGTCAATATACGGTCTGGGGCGAAGTGGTTTCGGGCATGGAGAACGTCGACAAGATCAAGCGCGGCGAGCCGGTGCGCGATCCCGACAAGATCATTTCGGCCAAGATGAGCTGAGCTGAAAGATCGATTCCAATTGACCAACGCGCCCATGTGCGTTGGTCCCTCATCCCGACGGGTCAAGCGTGCGGGTAGATAGCTTTGATTTCGATTTGCCGCCGGAGCGCATCGCCTTGCGTCCGGCCGAGCCGCGCGAGGATGCGCGGATGCTGGTTGTGCGCGCCGATGCGCTCGAAGACCGATTCATTCGCGATTTTCCGCAATTTCTGAATCCCGGCGATGCGCTGGTCGTCAATGACACGCGCGTCATTCCCGCCCGTCTCAACGGTTTGCGCGTGCGCGGCGAGAATGCGGCGCGTATCGAAGCGACGCTGATCCGGCGCGAGGGATCCAACCTGTGGCGCGCGCTCGCAAAACCCGCCAAACGCCTGCAGCCCGGCGACCGCATCCGTTTCGGCGAAACGTCCGAAAGCATGGCGTGCCTTCTGGCTGCGCTCGACGCCGATGTCGTCGAGCGCACCGAAGGCGAAGTGCTGCTTGCCTTTCATCTCGACGGCGCGGCGCTGGACGAGGCGATCGAGCGGATCGGTCATGTGCCGCTGCCGCCCTATATCGCTGCGCGCCGCCAGGACGATGCGCGCGACGCGCGCGATTACCAGACGATGTTTGCGCGCGAAGCAGGCGCAGTCGCCGCGCCCACGGCCGGTCTGCACTTCACGCCGACGCTCGCCGCCGCCGTCGAAGCGCGGGGCGCAACCATTCACAGCGTTACCCTGCATGTCGGCGCCGGCACATTTCTGCCAGTGAAGGCCGAAGATACGGATGCGCATGTCATGCATAGCGAATGGGGCCGCGTGAGCGCGTCCACAGCCGCCGCGCTCAATGACGCGCGCGCACGCGGCGGGCGCATCATCGCCGTCGGAACCACCGCCTTGCGCATTCTCGAAAGCGCTGCGCGCGATGGCGCGCTGAAGCCTTTCGAGGGCGATACGGATATTTTCATTACGCCGGGCTACCGGTTCCGCGCCGTCGATGCGCTGCTGACAAATTTTCATCTGCCGCGCTCGACGCTGTTCATGCTGGTCAGCGCCTTTGCAGGACTGGGTCGGATGCAATCGGCCTATGCGCACGCCATCGCCGCGCATTATCGCTTCTACAGCTATGGCGACGCCTGTCTGCTGCTGCGATAGCGCGCCCTGCCCTTTTATTCGCCGTCGCCTTCGCCCTCTTCGTCTTCTGCGGCGACACGCTCGACGGAGACGACTTTCTCGTCTTCAGCCGTGTTGAAGACGATGACGCCCTGCGTAGAGCGGCCGGCGATGCGAATGCCGTCAACCGGGCAGCGAATGAGTTGCCCGCCGTCCGTCACCAGCATGATCTGATCGGATTCCTCCACGGGGAATGACGCAACGAGCGGTCCGTTGCGTGTGTTGACCGCCATCGCGACAATGCCTTTGCCGCCGCGGTTCGTGATGCGATATTCGAAGGAGGACGTCCTCTTGCCGTAACCATTCTCCGAGATCGTGAGAATATATTGTTCGGCAGCCGACATGGCCGCGTAGCGCTCCTGCGACACTTGCGCGCCGCCGCTTTCGGCGCCGCTCGTCTCTTCGCCATCGGCCTCTGCTTCGGCGACTTCGCCGTTCACGGCGCGCCGCATTTTCAGATAGGCGCTACGCTCTTCGGAATCCGCCTCGAAGTGGCGCAGGATCGACATGGAGATCAGGCGGTCGCCCGCGTCCAGCGTTATGCCGCGAACGCCCATGGAGTCGCGCCCCTTGAAGACGCGCACATCCGTGGCGGCGAAGCGGATACATTGTCCCTGAGCGCTCGTCAGCAGCACATCGTCATTCTCGTCGCAAATCTGCACGTCGACGATCTGTTCGCCTTCATCCAGCTTCATTGCGATCTTGCCGGCGCGATTGACCTGCGTGAAATCTGATAATTTGTTGCGCCGAACCGTTCCGCCCGTGGTGGCGAAGACAACATCGAGCTTTTCCCATTCCTCTTCCGATTCCGGGAGAGGCATGATCGTGGTGATGCGCTCGTCGGCTTCCAGCGGCAGGATGTTGCGCAGGAACTTGCCGGGCGATTGCGGGCTGGTGAGCGGAAGGCGCCAGACCTTTTCCTTGTAGACCTGGCCGAGGGAGGAGAAGAACAGAATCGGCGCATGTGTGGAGGCGACAAACAGGCGCGCGACGAAATCTTCCTCGCGCGTCTGCATGCCGGCGCGGCCCTTGCCGCCGCGGCGTTGCGCGCGATAGGTCGAAAGCGGCACGCGTTTGATGTATCCGGCGTGCGAAACGGTAACGACCATTTCCTCGCGCTGAATGAGGTCTTCGTCCTCCATATCGCCGGCAGCGTCCAGAATGATGGTCCGGCGGGGCGTGGCGTAAGATTCCTTCACTGCGCGCAACTCGTCCTTCACGATGTTGAACAGACGTTCGCGCGACCGCAGGATATCGAGGAAATCGGCGATTTCAGCCGCGAGCTTGTTCAATGCCTCGGCGATCTCATCGCGCCCGAGCGCGGTGAGGCGCTGCAGGCGCAGGTCGAGGATCGCGCGCGCCTGCGTTTCGGAAAGATGAATGTCGCCATTCGCATCGAGCGCGTGGCGCGGATCGGCGATGAGGGCAATGAGCGGCGCCATGTCTTTCGCAGGCCAGGCGCGCGCCATCAACGATTCACGCGCCGCCGCCGCGTCGGGCGACGTGCGGATCAGATGGATCACTTCGTCGATATTTGCGACGGCGATCGCAAGGCCGACCTGAACATGCGCGCTGTCGCGCGCCTTCGCCAGACGGAACTTGGTGCGGCGCGTGACGACTTCCTCGCGGAAATCGACGAATGCCCGCAGAATGTCCTTGAGATTGAGCTGCTCCGGTTTGCCGCCGTTCAGCGCGATCATGTTGGCGCCGAAGCTGGTTTGCAGCGCCGTGAAACGGTAGAGCTGATTGAGCACGACATCGGGCACGGCTTCGCGCTTCAGCTCGATCACGATGCGCATGCCATCGCGGTCGCTTTCATCGCGCAGGTCGGACACGCCCTCGATCTTCTTTTCGCGGACAAGCTCGGCAATGCGCTCGATCAGCGCGGATTTGTTGATCTGGTACGGGATTTCCGTGACGATCAGCGCAGAGCGGCCGGTGCGCGTTTCCTCGACTTCCACCTTCGCGCGCACCATGATCGAACCGCGGCTCGATGTATAGGCGCTGGCGACGCCGGAACGGCCGATGATCGAGCCGCCCGTCGGGAAGTCGGGGCCTGGAATGATCTCCATGAGATCGGCGATGGAAATGTCGGGCCGGTCGATCAGCGCGATCGTTCCATCGATCACCTCGCCGAGATTGTGCGGCGGAATATTCGTCGCCATGCCGACCGCGATGCCGCCCGCGCCATTGACGAGCAGATTGGGGAAGCGCGCCGGCAGCACGGTCGGTTCGTGTTCCTTGCCGTCATAGTTCGGCTGGAAGTCGACCGTGCCCTCGTCGATGTTTTCGAGCAGCGCAAGCGCAGGACGCGCCAGACGCGACTCGGTGTAACGCATCGCCGCCGGCGGATCGCCGTCGATCGAACCGAAATTGCCCTGCCCGTCGATCAGCGGCAGACGCATCGAGAAAGGCTGCGCCATGCGCACGAGCGCGTCGTAAATCGCCGCATCGCCGTGGGGATGATATTTACCCATGACATCGCCGACGACGCGGGCGGATTTCACATACGCCTTGTCCGGCGTGTGGCCGCTCTCGTGCATCGAGAACAGAATGCGCCGGTGCACGGGTTTCAGGCCGTCGCGCACGTCCGGCAGCGCGCGGCTGACGATCACGCTCATCGCGTAATCGAGGTAGGAACGCTTCATCTCCTCGACGATGGAGACGGGCTTGACGTCGGAAGGATCGGGGGCGCCCGGCTGCTTGTCGTCGTCTTTGTCGGAGTCTTTGTCGGCCAAGGCAGGGCTCGCGTCAGGCGCGCAAACGCGCAGGGAATCAGTGCTGCGATTTTACGCGATCAGCGCGGCAAACGCGAATTTTCGACGCAAAAAGCATGCGGATAATTTACTTATTTTTCAACGCATTAAAACAAGATGCAGTGTAGTCCCCGGCCTTGCGCCGCGCGGCCTTGCAAGAGCGGGCGATGCTGCGCGTTGCGCGGCCATTGCGCTCGAGCGCCGCGGCGCGCCTTGGCGCTCAGCGCAGGGCCTGCTTGCGCTGCGCGCCACCGGCTTTTTCGCGCGCCAGCGTCAGCTTGCGCGCCTTTTCCGCAGCCGACCGCTGCGCGGCGGCGAGCGCGGGAGCGCACCAACGGCGCAGGGCGTCCTCGTCGTCGAAAGCTTCTTCCGGCAGCGACAAAAACGAAGCGACGGCGATCATCTTGCCGTCGGACCGGGTGTAAGCGAACGGACGCGCCTCTGCGGCCTGCAAGGCGGCGCGTTCGGCTTCGTCATCGACCTTGATGTAAAGGCCGCCGTCGACCGCGACAGCAAAACAGGCGTTGCCGACGTAAACGCCGTAGCCGGAAAACATCCGTTTCAGGGCAACGCGCGCGAATGGACCGAACAGATCTTCGAGCGCGGCCGCGTCCATCACGGGCGCGCGTCGTCGGCGTCGAGCGTTGCGGGCGTGATTGCGACGCTTTCGCCGCAGCCGCAGGCCGACGTCTCGTTCGGGTTGGAAAAGACGAAGCCCGAACGCAATTTGGTTTTTTCGAAGTCCATGCGCGCGCCCAGAAGGAACAGCACCGCCTTGGGGTCGATCAGGACACGCGCGCCGTGCTCCTCGATCACCTCGTCGCCAGGTTTCACGGCGTCGGCCAGCTCCATCGTATAGGCCATGCCTGCGCAGCCGCCCTTTTCGACGCCAACGCGCAGGCCCACCGCCGGGTTTTCGGAATTGGCGACGAGATCGCGCACGCGAGCGGCGGCGGCCTCGGTCAACGTCATCACGCGCATTTTCGGGCGAGCGCCCATGTCGTCCTCCATCGCGCGGCGTCAAAGGCCGCGCATAGTGGCTATCCAACTCATATAAGCATTCGCAACGCCACTCACCACATGTCGAGCGCAACGCGCGCGGTTTCCGACATGCGGCTCTGATCCCACGGCGGATCGAAGACCATTGTCACCCTCGCCCCGGAAACGCCGGGAACGGCGGCGACAGCGTCCTCCACCCATTTGGGCATTTCGCCCGCGACGGGGCAGCCCGGCGCCGTCAGCGTCATGTCGATATTGACGAAGCGCGAGTCGTCGACGTCGACCTTGTAGATGAGGCCGAGTTCGTAAATATCGGCGGGAATTTCCGGGTCGTAGACGGTCTTCAGCGCTGCGATGATGTCATCGGTCAGCCTGTCGAGTTCCTCGGGCGAAAAGGCCGGATCAAGCGCGATTTGCGGCTTGTTCGGCTGCTGGTCTTCCCTGGCGTCCGGCGCGTTCATATCAACCCCACGAGAACAGCGATTGGGCCCGCGTCAACGCTTCCGCCAACACATCGACCTCTGCGCGTGTGTTGTAGAGCGCGAAAGACGCGCGGCATGTTGATGTCACGCCGAAGCGCTCCATGAGAGGCATGGCGCAATGCGTGCCGGCGCGCACCGCGACGCCGCTGCGATCGATGATCGTCGCCACGTCATGGGCGTGCGCGCCCTTCATCTCGAATGACACGATCGGCCCCTTGTCCGGCGCGCGGCCGATGAGGCGCAAAGAATTGATGCGCGACAGACGCTCCATCGCATAGGCCGTCAGATCCGCCTCATGCGCGCGGATCGCGCTGCGGCCGATCTGCTCCATGTAGCTGAGCGCCGCGCCGAGGCCGATGGCCTGCACGATCGGCGGTGTGCCCGCCTCGAAGCGATGCGGCGGCGTGTTGTAAGTGATGCGCTCCTTGGTGACCATCTCGATCATTTCGCCGCCGCCGTTGAAAGGCGGCAAAGCCTCGAGCCACTTCTTCTTGCCGTAGAGCACGCCAATTCCGGTCGGCCCGTAAAGCTTGTGGCCGGTCATGACGTAAAAATCGGCGTCCAGCGCGCGCACGTCGACATCAAGATGCACAGCGCCCTGCGAGCCGTCGACGAGCACCGGCACGCCATATTTATGCGCGATTTTGATCACGTCAGCGACGGGAACCGGCGCGCCGAGAACATTGGACATATGGGTGATCGCGACCATTTTGGTGCGCGGGGTGATGGCCTTTTCGAGCGCCTCCAGCGAAATATGGCCATCGTCGTCAACTTCGAGCCATTTCAGCACCGCCCCATTGCGCTCGCGGTGAAAATACCACGGCACGATGTTGGAATGGTGCTCCATCACCGTGAGAATGATTTCGTCGCCGCGCCGGATATGCTCCAGTCCATAGGACGAAGCGACGAGATTGATCGCTTCCGTCGCCGAGCGCGTGAAAATGATTTCGTCGCTTGAACCGGCGTTGAGAAAGCGCCGCACGCTTTCGCGCGCAGCCTCGAATGCATCGGTGGCGGCATTGGCGAGGTAGTGAAGGCCGCGATGCACGTTTGCGTATTCGTATTCGTACACATGCATCATGCGGTCGATCACCGCGCGCGGCTTTTGTGCGGAGGCTGCATTATCGAGGTAAACGAGCGGCTTGCCGTAGGGCCGCTCGGCGAGAATGGGAAAGTCGCGCCGGATTTTCTCGATATCGTAGGGCGCGTTCATGCCTTGCTCCGCATCGAAAGCCAGGCGTGCGCCTCGCTGGCGAAGCGTTCGCGCAACGTCTCGTCGGCGATGTGATCGAGCGCCTCCTGCGCAAAGGCCTGCAAAAGCATGCTCTGCGCCTCGGCGCGCGAGAGACCGCGCGACTGCAGATAGAAAATCTGGTTGTCGTCGAGTTGGCCGACCGTCGCGCCGTGGCCGCAGACGACATCGTCGGCGAAAATTTCCAGCTCCGGCTTGTTGTACATCGTAGCATCGTCGGAGAGCATCAACGCCTGGCTTTTCATGCCCCCGTCGGTTTTCTGCGCGCCCTGCCGCACGCAGACCTTGCCCTGAAAAACGCCGGTCGCGGAACCGTCCAGAATGGTGCGATAGAATTCGCGGCTCTCGCAATGGCCGGCTGCGTGATCGATCACCAGGGTCGTGTCGGCGTGTTCTTCGCCGCGCAGAAGCGAGAGGCCGCGCAGACCGATGTGGCTCTCCTCGCGCTCCAGCCGCGCGAACATCTGGCGGCGCACGAAGCCCGTGTCCTTGACCAGCGCGAAGGAATCGAAGCGCGCGCTGCGGCCCATCGTGGCCAGCAGCGTGTGCACAGCAATCGATTTCTCGCCGCGATGATGGACCTGTGCAATGTGATCGCATTCGGCCAGATCGCCGAGCTTGATGACGAGCGCATCGTTGGCCTGCGTTTCGCCGCCGGAATTTTCGGAAATCTCCCAGACCGTCGCGGATGCGCCGACGCCAAGTTCGATGAAGGAGCGTGTGTAAGCGGCATGGCGCGGGCCGCCGGAGAGAAGATTGACCAGCGCAATAGGGCGCTCGACCCGCATGTTTGCGGGAATGCGGATGAAGGCGCCGCCCTGTACGAATGCGGCGTTGAGCGAGACGATGGAATCGGCTTCGCCAAGACCGGGCGGCGCAATGAGATCGGCATTGGCGGGATCGAGCAACGCGGTCGCCAGCGAGCCGATCTCGACGCCTTGCGGGCGCGCGCCAATCGAGGACAGGCCGAGGTTAAACTCGCCATCGAGCATGACCACGACGATCGCTTCGCCAAGTTCGAGGCTCGTCAGCCGCTCCCTGGCGGCGCCGATTGCGGCCGCGTCGGCGCTGCGCAGCGGCGCGGCCTCGTTCATGCGGGCGCGCAGATCGGTGTAATGCCATTCCTCGACGCGCCGGTTGGGCAATCCGGCTTCCAGAAAGCGCGCCATCGCGTCGTCGCGCATCTTGGTCGCGCCGAACAAAACCGGGCGGCGGGCGGCGTAATCGGCGGCCAGCGCCGCTTCGGCGGACGTTCGCTGCAGGGTCACGCGGCTTCTCCGACGTAATCCTTGTAACCGCTTTTTTCGAGCTCGAGCGCGAGTTCCGGTCCACCCGTTTTCACGATACGGCCGCGCGCCATCACATGCACGGTGTCCGGTTTGATGTAATCCAGCAGTCGCTGGTAATGCGTGATAACGAGGAAGGCGCGGTCGGGCGCGCGCAACGCGTTCACGCCTTCGGAAACGACGCGCAATGCGTCGATGTCGAGACCGGAATCGGTCTCGTCGAGAATGCCGAGCTTGGGTTGCAGCAGCGCCATTTGCAGGATTTCCATGCGCTTCTTCTCGCCGCCGGAAAAGCCGACGTTGAGCGGGCGCTTCAGCATGTCCTGGCTGACGCCAAGTTTTTGCGCCGCCTCGCGCACACGACGCATGAAATCGGGCGTCTGCAATTCGCTCTGGCCGTTAGCGCGCGCGTGCGCATTCATCGCCGCCTTGAGGAAGGTCATCGTGGCGACGCCGGGGATCTCGAGCGGATATTGAAAGGCCAGGAACACGCCGGCGTTAGCGCGCTCGCTCGCGTCCATGTCGAGCAGGTTGACGCCGTCGAGCAGCACTTCGCCCTGCGTGACGGTGTAGTCCTCGCGCCCGGAAATGACATAGGACAAGGTCGACTTGCCGGAGCCGTTCGGCCCCATGATGGCGGCGACTTCGCCCTTCTTTACGGTAAGCGTCAGTCCGTCGAGGATTTTCTTGTCGCCGATAGAGGCGTGAAGATTCTTGATTTCGAGCATTGCGGTCACTTCTTGTTCGAGATCGCTTGCACAAACGCCAGCGCTAGATCGCATGAAATTCGGTGGAGGCTGAGGCCCCGTTCACCCAACGCTCCCCTCGAGCGAAATCGAGATGAGCTTTTGCGCTTCGACGGCAAATTCCATCGGCAATTGCTGGAGAACGTCGCGCACGAAGCCATTGACGATGAGCGCTGTCGCCTCTTCCGCCGAAAGGCCGCGCTGCATGCAATAGAACAGCTGGTCTTCGGAAATTTTCGAGGTGGTCGCCTCGTGTTCGAAAACGGCGGTCGCGTTCTTGCTTTCGATATAGGGCACGGTGTGCGCGCCGCAGTCATGGCCGATGAGCAGCGAGTCGCAGTTGGTGAAATTGCGCGCGCCCGACGCCTTGCGATGCGCGCTCACCTGGCCGCGGTAGGTGTTGTTGGAGCGGCCAGCCGAAATGCCCTTGGAGATGATGCGGCTCGTCGTGTTCTTGCCGAGATGGATCATCTTCGTGCCGCTGTCCACCTGCTGATAGCCGTTGGAAATGGCGATCGAATAAAACTCGCCGCGCGATTCATCGCCGCGCAGGATGCAGGAGGGATATTTCCACGTGATCGCCGAGCCGGTTTCGACCTGCGTCCATGAGATTTTGGAGCGCGGCCCGCGGCAGTCGCCGCGTTTGGTGACGAAATTGTAAATGCCGCCCCTGCCCTCGGCGTCGCCAGGATACCAGTTCTGCACGGTGGAATATTTGATCTCGGCGTCGTCGAGCGCGATGAGTTCGACAACGGCGGCGTGCAACTGGTTTTCGTCGCGCTGGGGCGCCGTGCAGCCCTCCAGATAGGAAACGTAGGAGCCCTTGTCGGCGATGATGAGCGTGCGCTCGAACTGGCCGGTCTTTTTCTCGTTGATGCGGAAATAGGTCGACAGCTCCATCGGGCAGCGCACGCCCGGCGGAATGTAGACGAAGGAGCCATCCGAGAAGACGGCCGAGTTCAGTGTGGCGTAAAAATTGTCAGTGACCGGCACAACCGAGCCGAGATATTTCTGAACGAGTTCTGGATGCGAATGCACGGCTTCGGAAATCGGACAGAAAATCACGCCGGCCTTGGCCAGTTCGGCCTTGAACGTGGTGGCGACGGACACGCTGTCGAAAACCGCGTCCACCGCAACTTTCGAGGTCTGCACGCCAGCCAGCAATTCCTGTTCGCGCAGAGGAATGCCGAGTTTCTCGTAGGTGCGCAGGAGTTCGGGATCGACCTCGTCGAGCGATTTTGGGCCGGGAGTCGATTTCGGCGCGGCGTAATAATGGAGATCCTGAAAGTCGATCGGCTTGTAATGGACGCGCGCCCATGTCGGCTCGCGCATGGTCAGCCAGCGCCGATAGGCGTCCAGACGCCATTGCGTCAGCCATTCAGGTTCGTTCTTGCGCGCTGAAATAAAGCGAACGATGTCTTCGTTCAGCCCTTTGGGGGCGAGTTCCGACTCGATGTCGGTGACGAAGCCATATTTGTACGCATCCACGTCGATCGCCTTGACGCGATCGACGGTTTCCTGAACCGCAGCCATCTCAAGCTCCTGCCCTGCGCGGGTTCAAGGCCCGCCGGTCCGTGAGTCAGCCCAATATGTAGCCTCTTGCGCGGGCTGGTTCAACCGCGCCGAAGCCGCGAAATGGCGCGCGAAATCGCCGCAACGGCCATTTCTGCGTCCTCGCGCGCCGAATCCCAGCCGAAAGAAGCGCGCAGGGCGCAGGACGCGAGATTTTCAGGGGTGCGCATCGCCGCCAAAACATGCGAGCCGCGCACCTTCCCGGACGAGCAGGCAGAGCCCGAAGAGAGCGCCACACCGGCAAGATCCAGCGCAATCAACATCTTCTCGGCGGCAACGCCGGGGATGGCGAAGGCGCTGGTGTTGGGCAGGCGCGGCGCGCCCTCGCCGAAGATGACCGTGTCGGGCGCAGCGTCGCGCAGGCCGCGCTCGAACAGGTCGCGCAGTTCGCCAAGCCGCGCCGTCTCGGTCGCCTGACCGGCCAGAGCCGCGCGGGCGGCTGCGCCAAACCCGGCGATGGCCGCCACATTTTCCGTGCCGCCGCGCAGGCCCCGCTCCTGCCCGCCGCCCCGCAGAAGAGGCCGGTCGCAGGCAAGGGCCAGGTCCGACAGGATCAGCGCGCCGGCGCCCTGCGGCCCGCCGATCTTGTGCGACGAGAGGATCAGAAAATCGGCGCCAGTTGCGATAAAATCGCAGGGCGTGCGGCCTGCCGCCTGAACCGCGTCGCACACCATGAGACCGCCTGCCGCGCGCACGCGCTCGCCGACGCCGCCCAAGGGTTGCAGCACGCCGGTTTCGCTGTTTGCAGCCTGCAGCGCAAGCATCGCGGCCCCTTGGCCGGGCGCGAGCGCTTGGTCCAGCGCGGCGGCGTCGAACAGCCCGCGCGCATCGACCGGGTTTTCCTGCGCCTGCGCAAATTCATGCGCGGCGAAGACGGCCGGGTGCTCGGTTGCGCCGATGACGAGGCGCTGCGGCGCAGGCGCCGCGCCGCGCCGCCAGTGCGGGCGCAACGCCAAAGCCAGCGCCTCTGTCGCGCCGGATGTGAAAATGACATTGCGCGCAGGCGCTCCGACAAGCGCGGCGACATCGGCGCGCGCGTTCTCGATCACGGCGCGAGCCGCGCGCCCTTCGGCGTGAATGGACGAGGCGTTGCCGGTCTGCCCAAGCGCCGCAAGCATCGCTTCGCGCGCCTGCGGGCGCAGCGGCGCTGTGGCGTTATGGTCGAGATAGCGGCGGGACATGGCGCTGTTTAACGCATGGCGTGCGCAATGCGAAACGTCAGTTCCGCCGAGCGAGGGCTGCTTCCGCCGCAGCCACATCGCGCACGCCGCCGCGCGAAGCGGAGGTCGCCGTCAAGGCGTAATGGCGCAACGCCACCGAAACGGGGCGATTGCGTTTCGGCTTCCATGCTCTGGCGCCGGCTGCGCGCATCGCCGCTGCGCGACGGTCGCGTTCGGCGGGTTCGACACGCCATTCGATGGTGCGCGCGTCGATGTCGACGGCGATGATGTCGCCATCCTCGACCAGCGCGATGGCGCCGCCAGCCGCCGCTTCGGGCGAAACGTGGCCGATGGAAAGGCCCGCCGTCGCGCCGGAAAATCGCCCGTCAGTCACCAGCGCGCAACTCTGGTCCAGCCCGCGCGCGCGAAGCGCGGTGGTCAGGGCCAGCATTTCCTGCATGCCGGGTCCGCCGCGCGGACCTTCGTAACGCACGACGAGCACGTCGCCGGGCTGCACGGCGCCCGCGCGGATGGCGGCCGCCCCATCGTTCTCGCTTTCGACGACGCGAGCAGGGCCCGAAAAGCGGCGCAGCGCCGCCGGGACGCCCGCCGTTTTCACGACGCAACCCTCAGGGGCGAGATCGCCGGTCAGCACCGCGAGCCCGCCGTCCTGCGCATAGGCATGGGCGCGGTCGCGAATGCAGCCGTCGACGCTGTCACGGTCGAGCGTTTCGAAGCGGCGGAATTGCGAAAAGGCGGTTGTAGAGGCAACGCCGCCCGGCGCTGCTGCGTAGAAACGCGCGACATCGGGGCTGACAGCGTGCGCAATGTCCCACTGCTCCAGCGCCACGCGCATGCTCGGCGCGTGAATGGTCGGGCAATCGGCGTGCAGAAGACCGGCGCGATCCAGTTCGCCAAGCAGTCGCATCACGCCGCCGGCCCGATGCACGTCCTCCATGAAATATTGCGTCGAGGATGGCGAAACCTTGCACAGATGCGGCGTTTCACGCGAGATGCGGTCTATGTCGGCCATCGTGAACGGCGCATCGGCCTCATGGGCTGCTGCGAGCAGATGCAACACCGTATTTGTCGAGCCGCCCATCGCCACATCGAGACGCATGGCGTTTTCGAATGCGGCGAAGCTGGCGATGGCGCGCGGGAGAACGGCGCTGTCGTTCTCCTTGTAATAACGACGCGCCAGATCGACGATCAACGCGCCCGCCTGTTCGAACAGCGCGCGGCGGTCGGCGTGCGTGGCCAGCAGCGAACCGTTTCCGGGCAGCGCCAGACCCAGCGCCTCGACAAGACAATTCATGCTGTTGGCGGTGAACATGCCCGAGCACGAACCGCAGGTCGGGCAGGCGTTCTGCTCGACAGCCGCGACATCGGCGTCGCTGGCCGACGGCGTCATGCCGACGACATAGGCTTCGGCGGCGGAAAGGCGGCGCGTATCGACGCGGCCGGCTTCCATCGGACCGCCCGAAACAAAAACGGTCGGAATGTTGAGCCGCAACGCCGCCATCAGCATGCCGGGCGTAATCTTGTCGCAATTCGAAATGCACACGAGCGCGTCAGCGCAATGGGCCTCGACCATATATTCGACGCTGTCGGCGATCAGTTCGCGCGAGGGGAGCGAATAAAGCATGCCCTGGTGGCCCATCGCGATGCCGTCGTCGACAGCGATCGTGTTGAACTCGCGGCCAACGCCGCCAGCGCCTGCTATGGCGGATGCGACGAGCGCGCCCAGATCCTTCAGATGCGTGTGACCTGGCACGAACTGGGTGAAACTGTTGGCGATGGCGATGATGGGTTTGCCGAAATCGCTCGCCTGCATGCCTGTGGCGCGCCAAAGCGAGCGCTGCACCGCAGCGTCTCGTCCGAATGTCACCTTTCGCGAGCGTAGTTCGGGCATGACGACCTCCTGCAGCCAGCATCGGGGTTGCGCAACGCGCGTCAAGCCCGGCCGGCTTGAAGCGCCGGGCGGCCATCGTCTGCCCCTTGTTTGCGGTATATAGCTCAAGAGAGCGCGCGCTTTGGCGCGCGCTGGCGCATTTGCGGAGCTGGTCATGAGCGCGGCAAGAAAAACGACAATTGCTTTTCTGGCCGTGGCCGCGTGCGGCGCAGCGGCTGAGCGCGCCGGCGCCTGGACGGTGCGCGTGCAATCACATTGCGAGGCGATGAATCCGGCCTTTTGTCAGGGCGCCTATGGGGCGGTCATCAACGCATCGGGCCGGCTTTCGGCAGGGCCTGCGCCGGATGGGCGCGTTCTGGCGGGCAGGCTCGACGAAACAGCGCGGCGCGCGCTCGACCGCGCCGTGCAGCGCGCGCTTGCGGGCGCGCGTGAAAATGGCCCCGCCTGCATGGCGCGCCGACGGCTGCCGGGCGTTGGCGAGACGGTTACGCTAACGGAGGGCGCACGCACTATCACTTTGCAAGGCGCGAGCGGCGCGATGGATTCGACCTGCGCGCCCGGCGCTCCAGCGGCGCTGGCGCCGCTTTTCACGCAAGCCCATCGCGCCATGCTGAAAATCTATCCCCGGCCCTTTCCGCAATAATCAGGCGGCGGCTTCCGCCTCCAGCCGCTCCAGCGCCTGTCTGGCGCGGCGCGCGGCGACGGCGAACAGCGCGCGCGGGCCGAGCGCGGCCGCCGCGGCCTCATATTGCTGCCGGTTGATGAGTTCGCCGATCCGCAGGGCCGCGCGCTGCAGATCGACATGCGCCTGGCGGCAATCATCGAAAGCGGCGCATGCGGCATACCGTTCGAGCGCGCGACCTTGAAAACGAACGCCCGGTTCGCTGCGCTCGATCACCGCCAGATCAATGGTCGCGCCGGAGTCGATGGCGGCGTTGAACTTGCGTTTCCAATCGGCCGCAATAGCGACGTTGAACATGGCGGCTCCCTTCCCCCGTTGAGATGGAGGACAATCGCAGGATTGACTGGCCCAGGCCTGACCTGGCCGTTTTCCCCTCAAAGTTCGCCTGTTGACTTTGTCGCGCTGGAGGCCTGCAATCGGGCGAACCGGCATGGGAGCAGATCATGGCTTTGTCGGACACAGCCGCGCTCGATGCGCCGACGCCCTATCGCGACGGCAAGCGCTATCTTTGGCTGCTCGCCTTCATTCCGCCGATCGTCCCGCTCTTCAGTTTCTGGCTCTATGCGCAAACGGGCGACGCGCGCGCGACGCTGATCCCGGCGCTGTTCATCTTCGGCCTCATTCCGCTGCTCGACGCTCTGATCGGCGAGGACCGACACAACCCGCCGGCCGAAGCAGTGGCGGCGATGGAGGCCGATCCCTATTACATGCGCATCGTGCGCTTGATCACGCCTTTCGCATGGATCAATTACATCGCGACGGTGGTGTTTCTCGGCGCCAACGCTCTGCCGTGGTGGTCCTATGTCGCGCTGCTGCTCGGCATCGGCGTCATCAATGGCGGCGTGCTGCTGATCGGGCACGAGCTTGGCCACAAGACCGACAGGCTGAACCGGGCTTTCGCCTTTCTGGCCAATAACGCGGTGGGCTATGCGCATTTCCGCATCGAGCACAATCGCGGCCATCACACGTGGGTGGCGACGCCCGAAGACCCCGCCAGCGCGCGCTATGGAGAATCCATCTATGCTTTCGCGCGACGGGAGTTGCCGGGGTGCTTCCTGCGCGGCTGGCGGACGGAGGCCGAGCGCCTGCAACGGCGCGGGCTGCCGGTCTGGTCGTGGCGCAACGAAATTCTCGCCGGTTATGCGCTGACGCTCGGCGTCGCCGGGCTCCTGATCGCCTTGTTCGGCTGGATTGCTGCGCCGTTCATCGTCCTGCATCATTTTCTGGGCTGGTATGCGCTGACGCAGGCCAATTACGTCGAGCATTACGGCCTGCTGCGCCAGAAGACGCCCGACGGTCGCTATGAAGCGGTCGCGCCGCGGCACTCGTGGAACACGAACCATATCGTCTCCAATCTGGTTTCCTTCCACCTCCAGCGCCACTCGGATCATCACGCCAATCCGCTGCGGCCCTATCAGTGCCTGCGCGACTTCGATGATCTGCCGCGCCTGCCGAGCGGCTATCCCGGCTGTTTCGTGCTGGCGGCGATCCCGCCGCTGTGGTTCCGCACGATGAATCCCAAAGTCATGGACTGGGCGGGCGGCGATATTGCCAAAGTCAATCTGGGCCGCCGGTGACCGCATAGCGCGCGGCGATGCGCCCGCTCGCACGCCTCTGGCGCATTTTGCTTGCTTTTTGCCCCTCGCCCCGTGCTAAACCGCGCTTCCCACGGAGTGCTAAATGCCCGAAGTTATCTTCACCGGCCCCGCCGGCCGCCTCGAAGGCCGCTTTCATCCTTCCAAGACGCGCGGCGCGCCCATTGCGATCATCCTGCATCCCCATCCGCAATTCGGGGGCACGATGAACAACCAGATCGTCTACAATCTCTATTACGCTTTCGCCGAGCGCGGCTTTTCGGTGATGCGGTTCAACTTTCGTGGCGTCGGCCGGTCGCAGGGCGAGTTCGATCACGGCCAGGGCGAGCTTTCGGACGCCGCCGCCGCGCTCGACTGGGCGCAGGCCGTCAACCCGGAAGCGCGCGCCTGCTGGATCGCCGGCGTTTCGTTCGGCTCCTGGATCGGCATGCAATTGCTGATGCGCCGCCCTGAAATCGAAGGATTTATTTCCATCGCGCCGCCGGCCAACCGTTTCGATTTTTCATTCCTTGCGCCCTGCCCTTCTTCGGGCCTGTTCGTTCACGGCGATCAGGATCGCGTCGCGCCGATCAAGGAAGTGACGCCGCTGATCGAGAAGCTGAAAACGCAAAAGGGCATTGTGATCGAACACGCCGTCATTCAAGGCGCCAATCACTTCTTCGAAAATCGCGTCGAGCCGCTGATCGAGGAAGTCGGCGCCTATCTCGACAAGCGCCTCGGCAATCCGCCACGCGTGGCAGTGCCCTCGCGGCGCGACTGACGCATGCGCCTCGAGCGCCCGCGCTGCGGGACGCTCAGGGCGCAAGAACGCCCGGCCGGATCGCTTCGGCGACCGACGCGCCGGCGATCATCACCGCTTCGACGCCCGGCCCGAAATTGCCGGCGCCCGCCAGCCACAGATTGCGCAGCGGGCTTTTCTGCCCCTTGAAACGATCTTTCTTCGCCACGCCGTAAATCGCGCCCCCATGCGACCAGTCGTAGCGCTGGAACGTCAGCGGGCTGGCGTCGGCGCGAAAGACGATGGATTGTTTCAAGCCCGGCAAGGCGCGTTCGGCCGCCTCGATCATGCGATCGCCATATGCGCGTTTGCGCGCTTCGTAATCGTCGCTGAAACGCAACGGCTTGTCGTCATGCGCATTTTCATCGGCGAACCAGCGGCGCGCCTCGTCATACGGCATCAGCGCTATCAGTTCGAGCGTGCCGAAGCCTTCAGGCGCGGCGGATTGGTCCGCGATGGACGGCGCGATCATGCCGACATCGAAACCGCACCCGCTCGCCGCATGCGCGATTTCGGTCATGGCGGGCTGACGATCCAGGCCCAGATGCACCATGAAAGCGGAGGTCGCCGGTTCTGCGTCCGCGATGCGCGCGCGGAAACCGGCCGGCAACGCCTGCGGTTCCAGCAAATCGACAAACGTGCGCTTGAGATCGGCGTTGGAAATGATTGCGCGCGCCTTCACGATGCGGCCCGATGCAAGGCGCAGGCCCACCGCAGCGCCGTCCTCGGCCAATATCTGCGCGACCGCAGTTCGCAAGGCGACTTCGCCGCCGTGACGGGCGACACATTGCGCAAGCTTTTCCCCGAGAACGCCCGAGCCGCCCTTCGGATAGAAACCGCCGTAAAAATAATAGCCGAACAGCGGGATCATATCGAAAACGGTCATCTCGGAGGGATTGTCGGTAATGTAGCCGGACAGCCGATAGAGTTCGGCGCGCGCTTCCGGCTCGAGCCCGAACGTGTCCACGAAATCGGCGAAAGGTTTGTCCATCCAGCGCACGACGAGCGGCTGCGCCTTGGCGAAAGCGAGCATCGCCTCGACGCTGCGCGGGCCGAGCGGCACGCCGCTGGTTTTTTCTGCGCCATCGAAAAGGCCATCGTAGATTTGCTTCGCCGTTTCGAAGAAGCGCATCAGCTTCTCTGCGTTTTGCGGATGGCGCTTGCCCAGCGCCCGGGCATGTTCGCGCCAGTCCTGCGGCGTTTCCTGAAGCGCGCCGTCGACCCAATCGGACTGGCGCATGCGCGCCCAATCGATATCGACGCCAAGCTTGCGGAAAATGCCGCTGACCGAGCCGTTCTCGCGCACGCCTGAGATGTCGTGCACGCCGGAATCGAAACGGAAGATCTGCGGCGCGCCGTTGACGCGCGCCTTGCGGATCCAGCTGTGACAATAGCCGCCGGGCACGTTGTGCTGATCGGCAATGAAGACGCGCAGGCCGCTCTGCGCGAGCAGCGCAGCGGCCGTGAGGCCGCCAAGCCCCGCGCCGACAATGGCGACATCGAAATCATCGCCTTGAGAAGATCGCGTCGCCGTTTCGAACGGCGTTTGCTCCCAGTGAAAGCTTTCGCGCGCGGCCAACGCGCGGGCGAGATAGGCGCGGACCGCGATCCTCGGCCCGAAAATCGACACGAGCGCGCCCGCTGCGACAAGCGCCGTCGTCGCCCACGCCGGCGCGCCCGCCAACTGCAACGCCGCCATTGCCGCAAACAGGCCGGACCACAGCAGCGAAAGGCCCATATTCACGGCCTTGAACCCTTGCGTCTGCGCGACATCGGCATGTTCGGCGGCTGCATAAGCGGCGGTCCAGGGCTTGCCGCGCCAACAGGTCCACAACCCAGCGAGCGCTTGCACGATGAAGGAGGCGGGAACGGCATATGCGCCGAAGGGGAAGCCGGCATGGCCCGCCAGCGCGCCGGCGCCCATAAAGGCGGTCAGTGCCGTTTCCATGGGCCTGACCCGCCCCGCCCGCCAGTTCAGCAATGCAAAGACAAGGCCGAGCGCAGCGCCCAGGTCGAGCGCCAGCTGGCCCCGCCCCGCGCCCGAAAGCGACCAGAAAACAACGGCTGGCAAGAGGGAAAGCTTGACGAGCAGGAAGGTGTGCATGGGCGTTTTCTCGGCGGTACCGGATAGTACCGTTGTTTATCTAACCGATTTCGGTACTATTGGGTACCCTGTTTCGGAAAAAATTTATGTCCCCGGAAAAAGCCGCGCGCCGGCGGGAGATTCTCGAGGCGGCGGGCGCCGAATTTTGCGAAAAAGGCTATGCCGCCGCCACGACGCTCGGCCTTGCGCGCCGCGCCCGCATTTCCAAGCGCGACCTCTATGCGCTGTTTGGCTCCAAGCAGGGCGTGATGGAGGCGCTGATCGGCGCATACACGCAGACGATGACGCTGACGACGCTGGCGCCGCCGCGCAACGCGGCCGATTTTTTGGCGACGCTTGAAACTTTCGGAGCGGCTTTTCTCGCGCAATTGCTCGACGAACAACGCGTCCTGTTCTACCGCCTCGCCATAGCCGAAGCGCCACAATCGGAATTCGCGCGGATTTTGCATGAGCGCGGCATCGCGCCGGTCAAACAATCGGTGAGCGCCTTTCTGACGCAGGCGGTCGCGGCGGGAATCGTCAGGCCGCAAGACGCTTTATTGCTCGCCGACGTCTTCTTCGGCGCGCTGATCGGTCAAACGCAGATCGAGACGCTGCTGGGTCTGACGGCGCCGCCGGATGAAGAGGCGCGGCGCGCACGGGCAAAACAGGCGCGCGCGGCGGTGGAGCGCTTGCTCACGCCCTGAGCGCCGGTTTGATCCGTTCATCGACATCTTGTTCCGAAAGCGTTCCGTCGATGCGCAGGATGAGGCGCGGGCCCGGCGCCAGAACGAGCGTCGCCGGCACGCCGCGCGCGCCCGCAGCGCGGGCGAAAAAACCCCGCGGATCATCGCCGATCGCAACGAAGGGGTCGCCTTTTTCTCGCAGAAAATCGCGCGCGGCTTGCGGATTGTCGCGATAGAGCGCGCCATAGACCGGCAGGTTTGCGCGCCGCGCAAGATCGCCGATGCGCCCATGCTCCTCGCGGCACGGCGGACACCATGAGGCGAACAGAACAACCATTGCCGGCCGGCTGGCGAAATCCGCGGAGGAAATGCCCGGACGCGCAAGGCCCGGCACGGGGTCCAGCGCAAATTTTTCAATCGTCAACGGGTTGAACAGCCGCGCGCGCAGATCAAAACGGCGCGCGGCGATGAGGCCGACGGCGCCGAGGGAAGCAAGCGCAACCGCGCCACCCAGGAATGCGCGGCGCGCTGGATCGTTTTGCATGGCGGCCCCTTACGGTTTAGCCAGCACTCCGCCAGAAATTGGTTGCAAAACTCCTGTCGTCGACGGGAATGTCAGCGGCAATCCACGTTTTGCGCGAACGGCGAGATACGCGAAAGCCTGCGCCTCCATCGCGTCGCCAGACCAGCCGACCTTGTCGGCGGTCGTCACGCGACATGGCAAACGCTGCGTTAATTCGCGCAGCAGAATCGGGTTGCGCGCGCCGCCGCCGCACACGACGAGCAGAGCGGGCGGGCGCGGCAAATGCGGCAGCAGCTTCGCCACAGAGGCGGCTGTGAACGCCGTCAGCGTCGCCGCCGCATCCTCGAGCGAGAGCTTGTCCACGGGCGCACGCGAAAATGCATTGCGATCGAGCGATTTCGGCGGCGGCGCGGCAAAGAACGGGTCGTCGAGCAAGGCCGACAGCGCGTCTTCGTCAACGCGCCCGCAAGCTGCGGTCAGGCCGTGCCGGTCGAGCGCTTCGCCGATGCGCGCATGCATGAGATCGTCGATCAGCGCGTTGCCTGGACCTGTGTCGCAGGCGATGGGGTCGCTTGCGCCGTCGACGTACGTGACATTGGCTACGCCGCCGAGATTGAGCAGCGCCACGGGTTGTGGCATCGCGGCGGCCTCGACAAGCGCGCGGTGATAAACCGGCACGACCGGCGCGCCCTGCCCGCCCGCCGCAACATCGGCTGCGCGAAAATCATAAACGACTGGCGCGCCAAGATGGCGCGCGAGCGCAGCGCCGTCGCCAATCTGAATGGTCAGTCGCTGCTGGGGACGATGCAGCACCGTCTGGCCATGAAAGCCGATAAGATCGATATCGCCCGGCCCCAGTCCCTTCTCGAGGAGAAAACGCTGCACCGCCTCGCCGTGGCGGCGCGTCACCATTTCCTCGGCTGCGGCAACCGCGCCCGGCCGCCGCTCGCGCGCCTCGAGGCCGGCGGCTTCGGCAAGCGCTGCGCGCAACAGCGCGCGGTCCGCGTCATCGTAGGGCTGAAATCCGGTTGGGCCGAAACGCACGGCGCCTTCGCCGTCCGTTTCGATGAAGGCGATGTCGACCCCGTCCATGGAGGTGCCGGACATCAGGCCGATAGCGCGAAAAAGCGGCGTCTTGCGATTCATGCGTCAAGATTTACCGCGCGAACGCTCGGCGCGAAAGCGCACTGGACGGCGTGGCGGCGTTGGCCTCAAATCAACGAAAAGGGAGGAATCATGGTCCAGTCGTTTCTGCGCGCCAGCCTTGTCGCGCTGTGTTGCGCCGCGCCTGCGCTCGCGGGCCCAAAAGAGGCCGAGCCCGCCACACGCGCGGCGAACGCGGCTGTTCAGAAAGCGCTCGATCTTTCGGAAGCCGCCGCACTCGAAGATGCAAGGCGCGGCTTCATCGCCGCTCCAGCCGATCAGACGATCTCCGGGCCGAAGGGCGCAATCGCCTATTCGATGAAGCCCTATGCGTTCCTCAATGAGGCTGCGGCGCCGGACACGGTCAATCCGAGCCTTTGGCGCCAGGCGCGGCTCAATGCGCAGGCCGGGCTCTTCAAGGTGACGGACCGCGTGTACCAGTTTCGCGGCTACGACATTTCAAACATGACCATTGTCGAGGGCGACAACGGCCTCATCATCATCGACCCGCTCCTGACGGTGGAAACATCGCGCGCAGGGCTCGATCTCTATTACGCCAACCGACCGCACAAGCCCGTCGCGGCGGTTATTTATACGCATTCGCACGCCGACCATTTCGGCGGCGTGAAGGGCGTCGTCGACGAAGCGGATGTCAAGGCGGGGAAAGTCAAAATCTTCGCGCCCGACCATTTCATGGACTTTGCTGTTTCGGAAAATCTCATCGCGGGCAATGCGATGAGCCGTCGTGCGGCCTATCAGTTCGGATCGGGCGTAACGCCGGGGCCGCGCGGACAGGTCGACACGGGGCTCGGCAAGGCGCTGGCGCGCGGAACCTTCTCCCTGATCGCGCCGACCGATCTGGTGAAAAAGGACTATGAGACGCATGTGATCGAGGGCGTGGAAATCACGTTTCACCTGACGCCCGGAACGGAAGCGCCGGCGGAAATGACGATGTATTTCCCGCAATTCCGGCTGATCGACGCTGCCGAGCTTGCCACGCAGAACATGCACAACCTCTATACGATCCGCGGCGCGGAAGTGCGCGATGCGCGCGCCTGGTCGCGATACATTTCCGACATGGTGGAACAATGGTCCGGAAAAGCCGATGTGCTGATCGCGCAGCACAACTGGCCGACATGGGGCGGCGGCAGGATCGTCGATTTTTTGCAGAAGCAACGCGACCTCTACAAATTCATGCACGATCAGAGCGTGCGGCTTCTCAACAAGGGCTACACGCCGACCGAAATCGCCGAGACGCTGAAGCTGCCGAAATCGCTGGCTGAAAATTTTGCGACGCGCGGCTATTACGGGACGCTCAGCCACAATTCGAAAGCCGTCTATCAGCGCTATCTCGGCTGGTACGACGCCAATCCCGCGCATCTTGCGCCGTTGCCGGCAGCCGATAACGCGAAGAAGACCATCGCCTATATGGGTGGCGCGGACGCTGTGCTTGCGAAGGCGCGCGAGGATTTCAAAGCGGGAGAATATCGCTGGGTCGCCAGCGTGATGAGCGATCTGGTTTTTGCAGAGCCGAACAATCAGGCGGCGCGCGAGCTTGGCGCCGATGCGCTCGAACAGCTCGGGTATCAGGCGGAAGGCGGCACGTGGCGCAACGCTTACCTCACCGGCGCGCAGGAATTGCGCGAGGGGCCGCCGAAAGCGGTCGGACCTTCAACGCTCGCCGCCGACATGATGAAGGGCATTCCCACCGACATGTTGTTCGACGTGATGGCGGTTCGCCTCAATGCGGACAAGGCCGAGGGCAAGACGCTGGCCATCAACTGGATCTTTCCCGACACGAACGAGAAAATCGCTGTCAATCTGCAAAATTCGGCGCTGACGCAAGTCGTCGGCAAGGAGGCGCCGAACGCCGATGCGACGTTCACACTCGCGCGCGCGACCCTGAACGAGATTTTCCTCAAGCAGCGCACGTTTCTCGAAGCTATCAAGGCGGGCGACGTTAAATTTTCCGGCAATCCGCTGAAGCTGGCCGAACTCATGGGCGCGCTGGACGATTTTCCGCCGAACTTTCCGATCGTCGAACCGAAAGCAACGCGATGACCAGCCGGCGCGCCTTCATCGCAGCGCTCGCCGCCGCGCCCTTTGCGGCCCACGGTTGCGGGTTCGACGGCGCGTTCGATGGTTCGCTGGGTTTCGTCCATCCGCGCGGCATCGAGGTTGCGCTGGCGGTGCGCAAGGCGGTCGAGGATGGCGCGCTGCCGGCGGAGGCCCTCGCGCCCGTGCGACCGGGACCGGCGGGGCTGTGGCGCGCGAGCGAATATCTGCGCCATTTCGCCCGCCGTCTGCCCGCGCGCCCGGATGCGCCGGAATTTCATCTGCTGCTCAGCGAGGTCGCGCTCTGGACGCACTATGCGCACGATGCGCAAGGCTATGCAGCGCGCATTCATGCCGCAGCGCCCGCCGCTGACGGGTTGACGCTCGTCACCGATCTTTCCGTTGTCGCGGCGCTGAACGAAAGCCGTATCGGCGCGCAAGATGCGCTGGCGCGCGGCCTCGCCATCGTCGAAGGAGCGGGCGCAGAGCGCCTGCGCGCGCTGATGCAAGCGCCGCCCGCGTCCGCGCGCGCAACCCTGGCTGACCGCAGCGCTTTTGGCGCACATTGAGGAGACCGGCATGAGACTGTCCTTCCATGGCGCCGACCGCACGGTCACCGGCTCCTGCCATCTGATCGAGACAGCGGGCAAGAAGATCCTCATCGACTGCGGCGTCTATCAGGGCGATGCGGCGATGGAGGCGGCCAATCGCGGCGATTTCGGATTCGACCCGGCCTCGATCGACATGCTGATCCTGACGCACGCCCATCTCGACCATTGCGGGCGCATTCCGCTACTCGTCAAACGCGGCTTTCGCGGCGAGATCATCGCAACGCCGCCAACGCGCGAACTTGCGCGGCTCGTGATGCTGGATTCAGCGCGCCTGCAGGAAGAGGACACGCGTCGCGAATTGCGCAAGGCCGCGCGCTGGACGCCCGCGACGCCTGCCGAAGAACCGCTGTACGGACTGAACGATGCGCTGCGCGCCGTCGATTTTTTCGGCCGCCTCGTGCGCTACGGGACGGTCGAGCTTGCGCCGAACATCACCGCGACATTTACGGACGCCGGCCACATTCTCGGCTCGGCCAGCGTGCTCATCACAGCGCGCGAGAACGGCGGCGTGAAAAGGATCGCGATGTCCGGCGACATCGGCAATGCGGGCCGCCCGCTCCTGAACGACCCGGTCGCGCCTGCAGCGGCAGATGCCGTCGTGATGGAATCCACTTACGGCGATCGCGACCACAAGCCGATGGAGCAGTCGCTGAAGGAATTCTACGAGGCGCTCGGCGCTATCCGCGCGCGCGGCGGCAACGCCGTCATTCCCGCTTTTGCGCTCGATCGCACGCAAGAGCTTTTGTTCTTCATCAAGAAGGGTGTGCTGGAAAACAAGCTGCCGCCGGACCTGCAGGTGTTTGTCGACTCGCCGATGGCGATTTCGGCGACGGACATCACACGCCGCAGTCCCGATTTTCTTGCGCCTTCTATCGCCGCCGCGTTGCGCGAGGGCGACGATCCTTTCGCACCGCCCCGTCTGCGCTTCACCAAACTCGCCGCCGATTCCATGGAGATCAACAATATCCGCTCGGGCGCGGTCATCATCGCCGGTTCTGGCATGGCGACGGGCGGTCGCGTCCTGCATCATTTGCTGCGCAATCTGGACAGGCCGGAATGCGGGGTGGTCATCGTCGGATTCGCCGCAGCAGGCACACTCGCGCGCCGTATCGTCGATGGCGAAAAGCACGTTTCCATTCTGGGGCAGGACGTGCGCGTGCGCGCGCAGATCTACACAATCAACGGCTTTTCGGGCCATGCGGGACGTTCGGAACTGATCGCATGGCGCAAGACGGTCGAGGCGCCGCTGACGTTCCTGACGCATGGAGAAGCAGCCGTCATGCAGAAACTTGCGTCCGCCCTGCCCGGACAGACGCGGATGCCGGCGCTCGGCGAGACGGTGGAAATCTGACTATTGCTGCGGCTGCTGGAATGTCTTCTCGCGCGTTATACCGGCGCCCTTGAACGCAGTCGCAAAACCATCGAGCGGCAATTGGAACATCACCATTTTTCCGGCCTGGTTGGTGACGCTCAACTGCATGAACTCGTCTTGAAGCAAGCGCTGACGGAATTCGACCGAAAGTTTTGCATCTGCGTAGCAGCCGTTGGCAAAGCAGATTTTGAACCTTCCATGCGTTAGCGCGCGGCCATCGACGCTCACGTCGAATCCCCGGTCCATCAGCAGGCCGACCGGCAATAAAAACCGCATGATTTGCCGGGATTTGCCCTCGGTGTCGTAGACGGCGAATGCGAGAGTGGGCTTGTCGGTGTCTGGCGCGAAAAAATCGCGCGCGGTGTAACAAACGCGCCCGTTCGCATTTGCGGCGCCGCATATCTTGGCCCAACCGCCGCCACGCAGTTCGACCTCGACATCCCCAGCCGCCGCCGGTCCCGCGAAAATAAACGCAAGCAACAAAAGAAAACGCATTTTAAATCCCCCGAACCGCAGCGAGCACTTCTTTCGCGTGTCCGGCGACCTTCACCTTATCCCAGACCTGCGCAATTCTGCCGTCCGCGCCGATCAAAAAGGTCGTGCGGACGACGCCCATGTATTTGCGTCCATACATCGTTTTTTCCCGCCAGACGCCATACGCCTCGAGCATGGTCCTGTTTTCGTCCGACACGAGCGGGATAGCCAGCTTGTGCTTTTCCTTGAACCGATCGTGTTTTTTGACGCTGTCGGGCGAGACGCCGACCACCGCTGCGCCGGCTTTTTCGAAATCCCGGCGCAGGGCGTTGAAATCGATGGCCTCCTGCGTGCAGCCGGCGGTGTCGTCCTTTGGATAAAAATACAGAACGAGCTTCCGACCGGCGAAATCGGCCAGCGACAGCGTTGCCCCGCCATCGGTCGGGAGGCTGAATTTCGGCGCTTTGGCGCCCACTTTCGGCAATTCGCTCAAAGGTCTTCCTTTCGTCCCAAATACCGGGCACATGACGGCTGGCAGGTCGCACGCGGGAAGCCGCGCCTGTAAATTCGTCGTCAGATCATAAAGCCGAATCGCCGCGCGTCACTGTGCGGCGCCGGCCAGGGAGACTGGAAGGCTGACGAGCGCCGACACCGATACGAGGCCGCCCGAAACGCCGCCGCCAAACAGCCCCGAGGCGCTGCGCCCCGCGCGCCGTCGGCCGCTTGCGCGCATCTTCATTCTGGTCGGCGAAGCTTTCGGCATTCTCGCGCTGGTTGGCCTGCTCGCTTTCGGCGGGCTGATGATCCGGCTTTCAAAAGGACCGATCGAGATCGACTCCTACGGCAGCCAGATCGCGCAATCGCTGACGGAGCGCACGCATGGGAGGCTGCAATTCGCCTTTGGCTCGACGGCGATTTCGCATGGCGAACACGGTCCAACCATCACGGTCGACCAACTGACGGTCAAGAACGCCGGCGAGACGATCATCGCCGCCCCGCATGCGGAGCTGTCGCTCGATATTCTCTCTGCGCTCGAATTCAGGCCGCGCGCGCGCCGGCTTGAAATCTACGATGTCGCCGCGCAGCTTTATGTCCTGCCCGATGGCTCTTTCGCCATCAGCGCCACGGGCGAGCCGCTCGCGCCGGCGCCCGCCCCTGCAAATGCGGATAGTCCGCCGGCCGCCGCCGAACCCCTGCCCCCCGACGAGGCGCAATCGACCAAACCGCCCGAGCCTGTGCCGCAAGCGCTCGTGCTGCGCCACGCCGCCAGCGGCTTGCGACGCTTCTTCGATCTCGCCAACAGCGACGCCAGCCCGCTGGCCGCCGTGCGCGAACTGGCGATCCATCGCGGCAAATTGTCGATCGTCGATCAGGCCGCGGAGCGTTCGCAGGTGTTCAGCGACGTCGAGATCAATCTCGGGCGTTACGGCGTCGCCACGCGCCTTTCGGCGTCCGCGCAGGCGGCCAACGGGCCAATCTCGATGTCCGCCGAAGCGCGAGGCGCAGCCAGCGAGCCGCGCCTGCTGACGGTCGAATGGAAGGACCTGTCCATCGATGAAATGACTCTGGCTGCCGGCATCCGCAAACCGAAATTCGATTCCGACGCCAAGCTGTCCTTCGACATCCGCTATGCGCTCGAACCCAACGGCGCATTGTCCGAAGCCAGCGGGCGTTTCGCGCTGACGCCCGGCTATTTCCGTCTGGAGGAGCCCGAACACGAGCCATTTTTCTTCGACACATTGTCGGGTGGTCTGCATTGGGACGGCGCGGGCCGGCGCATTGTCATCGATCCGCTGCGCTATGTTTACGGCGAAAGCCATCTCGCGCTTGGCGGAACGGTGGAGCCGCCGCCCGAAGGCGGCGGCGGATGGCGCATCGCCATCGCCAATGCAGAACCCGGCATGCTGGCGGCGGAACGCCTCGGCGAGAAAAACCTCGCGATCGCGAAAGTGGCGATCGAGGGCGTGTTGCAGCCGCTTGAGCGCCGCGTGGATTTTCAGCGGATCGAAATGTCCGGGCCCGAGCTTGCGCTGTCGGCGGCTGGCGCTGTCGATTGGGTATACGGCCCGCATGTGCGCATGCAGGTGAATGTCGAACAGACGCCGCTGAAGGCGATGCTGCGTGTTTGGCCAAGCCACATGGGCGCGCCGGCGCGCAGCTGGTTTCTGGCGCGCGCGCGCGGCGGCGTCATCCAGTCGGGAACGCTGTCGATCAATTTCGACCGCAATGCGCTGCTCATGATGCGCTACGACATGCCGCCGCCCGACTCGACGCTGAAAATCGATTTCAAGATTGCGGACGGCGCCATTTCGCCGATGCCGGGCCTCGCCGATGTGCGCGGCGTCAACGGGTCGGGCCATGTCACGGGCCGAACGGCCGCCTTCAACGCAAGCAGCGCCTTTATGGAAACGCCTGAGAGCCGGCGCATCGCGATTTCCTCGGCCAGTTATGCGATGCCGCAGAACGACGGGAAACCTGCCGTGCCGGCGCATCTCGATGCACGCGTTTCGGGCAGTGTCGACGCTGTTGCGGAAGTGCTCGATTCCGATCCCATTCGCGCCTATGCGAGTCTTCCGGCGGATGCAGGCTCGCTCAAGGGCCAGATCGAGGGACGCCTTCAACTCGATTTCAAGGTCGGCGTCGCGGCAAAACCTGACGACACGAAAGTTTTCGTCAATGCGACAGTCGCCAATTTCACGGCGGACAAATTGCTCGGCGACAACAAATTCGAAGCGCCGTCGCTCTCGGTCGTCACCGATCCATCGGGCATCCGGGCGAGCGGCGTCGGCAAGTTGTTCGGCGCGCCGGCGACGCTCGACTTGCGCAAAAGCGGACAGGCGCCGGCCACCGCCGTCGTCGCTCTGACGCTGGACGACGCCGCGCGCAAACGCGCCGGTTTCGATGTTCCCGGCCTGTCGGGTCCGGTGCTGGCCAAGGTTTCCGCGACGATGGACGGCAAGGCGCCGCGCGCGACCATCGACCTCGATCTTGCGCGCGCATCGCTCGCGGCGGTCGCGCCGGGCGTCGCAAAGGCTGCGGGAAAGCCAGGCCGCGCGTCGTTCGTCACCGTTTCGCACGGCAAGAATCTGACGCTCGACAATTTCGTCTATGAATCCGGCGGCGTTTCGGCGAAAGGCAATGTCGAACTCAAGGACGGCGATTTCGCCGCTGCGCATTTTACGCAGGCGCGGCTTTCGCCCGGCGACGAGATGCGCATCGACGTTCAGAAGACCGGCGATGGTCTCAAGGCTGTCGTGCGCGGCGGCTCGATCGACGCACGGCCTTTCCTGAAAAGCGCAACGCAAACGGGCGACGCGCGCTCCAAGGACGACAGCGCGCTCGATCTCGAAGTCAAATCCCCGGTCATATCCGGCTTCAACAAGCGCAGCCTCACCAACGCAGATCTGAAAATGACGACGCGCGCCGGCGTCATTCGCGCCTTGTCGTTGAGCGGACAATTTCCCGACGGCAAGGTGACCGCCAGCATGGCGCGCGGATACGCCAACAAGCCGCAGATCGACATCGTTTCGAGCGACGCCGGCGCGCTGCTGGCTTTCGCCGATCTTTACGCGCGCATGGAAGGCGGCGCGCTGACCGCGTCGATGCAACTGGAAGGCAAAAGCGTTGCGGGCAGTTTGCGCATCAATAAATTCGCGCTGGTGAACGAACCGTCCCTGCGCCGGCTCGTCGTCGAGGGCGAGCAGCGCGTCGACAAGAACGGCGCGGTGCGCTTCGATCCCAACACCGTGCATTTCGACCGCCTGCAGGTGCTTTTTTCGCGCACCGGCGGCAAACTGACTTTGCGCGACGGCGTGATGAACGGCCCGAATATCGGCCTGACCGTCGATGGCGTCGTCGACAGCGTCAACGATACGATGAACCTGCGCGGCACCTTTGTGCCTGCCTATACGGTGAACAATTTCTTCTCGAAAATTCCGGTCGTCGGCGTACTGCTCGGCGGCGGATGGAACGAGGGGCTTTTTGCAATCGATTACCGGATCAGCGGACGCGCAGCGGCGCCCGTGCTCAATATCAATCCGCTTTCGGTCGCGCCGGGATTCCTGCGCAAATTGTTTGGCGCATTCGACGCAAATCCCGGAGCGCCCGGCGGCAATGGCTCGGGCGGCGGCGGGGCGACGTCAGCCAACCCTGCTGGGGCGCAATAATCAGTCGGCGCGCAGCAGAACGTGTTTCTTCTTGCCGAGCGAGAGTTTGATCGCGCCATCGACCATTTGCCCGGCGTCAAGCGCGGCGCGTTCGTCGGTCACTGGCTGATCGTTGACGCGCAATCCGCCGCCTTTCACCTGCCGGCGCGCCTCGCCCGTCGAGCCGACCAGGCCCGCGCGCACGAAAGCCGTCAGCACGCCAAGGCCCGCGTCGAGTTCCGAACGCGGAACGGAAATGGTCGGCAGGGTGGCGGCGGCGACGCCCTCCTCGAATGTCTTGCGCGCGGTTTCGGCGGCGAGATCGGCGGCGGCGGCGCCGTGCACCAGCGCCGTCGCGTCGTTGGCAAGAACCTTTTTCGCCTCGTTGATCTCCGCGCCGCCAAGCTTTTCCAGCCGTGCGATTTCGTCGAGCGGCAGGAAGGTGAACAATCGCAGGAAGCGGCCGACATCGCCGTCCTCGGCGTTGCGCCAGAACTGCCAGTAGTCGTATGGGCTCAGCATGTCGGCTTCGAGCCACACGGCGCCGGCCGCCGTCTTGCCCATCTTGGCGCCGGACGCCGTCGTCAGCAGCGGCGCAGTCAGCGCGTAGAGCTGCGGCGTTCCCATGCGACGGCCGAGATCGATGCCGGTGACGATATTGCCCCACTGATCCGATCCGCCCATCTGCGCGATGCAGCCGTAACGTCGATTGAGTTCGACGAAGTCGTAGGCCTGCAGGCACATATAGTTGAATTCGATGAAGGACAGTTCCTGATCGCGTTCGAGCCGCAGCTTGACGGAATCCATCGACATCATGCGGTTGACCGAGAAATGCCGCCCGACGTCGCGCAGGAATTCAATATAATTCAGCTTCGTCAGCCATTCGGCGTTGTCGGCCATCACGGCGTCGTTCTTGCCTGCCCCGAAAGTCAGGAACTTCGAGAAGACGTTCCTGATCGCCGCCTTGTTGGCGTCGATCATCTCGATCGTCAGGATCTTTCGCGTCTCGTCTTTGCCCGAGGGATCGCCGACGCGCGTGGTGCCGCCGCCCATCAGCGGGATCGGCTTGCCGCCGCCCGTGCGCTGGAGCCAGGACAGCATCATGATCGACAACAGATGGCCGACATGCAGCGACGGCGCCGTACAATCATAACCGATATAAGCGGTGAGTTCGCCGGCCTTCGCCCTGGCGTCCAGCCCCTCCAAATCGGAGCACTGATGGACATAGCCGCGCTCCAGCAGGGCGGCGAGGAAGTCTGATTTCGGGCGGAAGGCGGCGGTGGACATGCAAAACTCCAAAGTCGCCGCAGCTTTAGGGGGATGGCGCAGGCTACGCAAGGCGCGAGCGGAATGCTATAGTTGTTCCTTTCGACCCCCACGAGCGTTCCTTGCCATGATTAGCGTTCGCCTCGCGCTGGTTCTGGTCTTCACCGCTGCGCCGCTCGCCGCGCGCGCCGATGCAGCCGCCGAAATGAAGCGTTTCAAGGACGCATTTGCGCATTTCACAGAACTGCGCGAGACGGCTCAGGCCAAAGGCGAGATGCCGACGCTTGCCGATCCGGATACAGCCCGCACGCTGGCGGTGCTTGGCGATGCGACGCATTCCTTCGGAAAAGGCGACTTCCAGGCGTCCGGCCAGACAATCGAGGGCAATCTGTGCGGCATGCCGGTCGCAACCGCCATGTCCTACCTGTTTTCCGGTCTCGATCAGACCAAACTCGGGCCGGCGAGCGATCCGGCCACGCAGGTCGCGGTCAAGAAGACGCAGACTGAAAATACGAAAAAATATCAAAATGAGATGACGCCACTGATCGCTTTCGGCATTCATTGCATGGCGCTGCATGCGCCGTTCCTGCAAAAATTCGTCTCGACGCTTCCACCCGCTCAGATGACCGAGACGCGCCGCGCCGGGCTCGCCAAGATGCGATTGGGCGTGACGCAAATGGTGACGGGTGCGACGCTGGCGGCCGCCGATCCAAACCTGTCGGACGCCAATCGCGGCGTGTTGGTGGCCGCGATCGCCCGTGACGCGCCGACGCTCGTCCCCATACTGAAGCCCGAAGCGCGGGCTGGGCTCAAGGCGTCGTTCGAACCGGCGCTGGCCAAAGCGCCGGAGGCGCTGAAGCCGGACATGAACGCCATTCTTGGCGAACTCGGCAGGCAGACCTGCGAGGGTTTGTGCGCGTACTGACACGCGACCCGCCCCCTTTCGGGAAGCGTTAACCTTAATGGTTTCTGATGCGATCCGGTTGTGGCGGCCAGCCGCCCGGAGTCGCTCATGTCGCTTCGTTCTTCATTTCCGTCCGCGCGCGAGCCGGACAGTCATTATTTCTTCACCATTTCGCGTGGCGGCAAGGCGCGGCGTTTCGCCATTCGGCCTGCCGCGCTGTTTTCGCTGGCTCTTGGCGCTCCCATTCTCGGAACGCTTTATCTCGGCGCGACAGCTTTTCTGTTTTTCCGCGACGATATGGTCGCCGCGCTGATGCAACGGCAGGCGCGACAGCAATACGCCTATGAAGACCGGCTTGCCGCGATGCGCGCGCAAATCGATCGCGTCACCAGCCGGCAATTGCTCAATCAGGACAGCTTCGACGGCAAGGTGCAGAGCTTGATCGCCCGGCAGGCGCAACTCGAAACGCGTACGGCGCTGATCGCGACGCTCAGCGCAAAAATCGGGCCGAGCGAGGACGTCACGGGCTCCATTGCTGCGCCGCCCGCCGGCCGCAAGGGTGCGCAAGCGCTGCCGCCGCGCGCCGAGCCGATGCGCTTTGCGCCTGACGCGGCTCCGGCAAAACCTGAGCCGGACGGTTTCGAACTGCGCATGCAGAACGGCGCGCCGCAGGCTGAAATCGAAGGCGACGAAACGTCCGGCAAAATCGCAGCGGTCGGCGTTGCGCTGGACCGGATTGAAGGCAGGCAATTGCGTCTGATGGCCGGCCTCGCCGCGCCTGCGCAGCGCAAGGTGCAGCATCTGCGCGCGATCATCGCGGAAACGGGTCTGTCGCCGGAGCGCATCGAAACATCCAGCAAATCTGCGGTCGGCGGGCCGTTCATTCCCGTCAATCTCGCGCAAGCCGACGCGCCTTTCGCGCAGAAATTGCGGGATGCGCAGGAAGCGCTTTCAGCGCTCGACAGGCTGCGCCGCGCCCTGCCCCACATTCCGGTGCGCAAACCCCTGTCGGGCCCACTCGACGTCACGTCGACGTTTGGATACCGCACCGATCCATTTTTCGGCCGTCAGGCGCTGCATTCAGGAATGGATCTGCGTGCGCCGACGGGCACGCCGATCCACGCCACCGCGGCCGGACGCGTCGTCACGGCAGGCGTCTCCGGCGGATATGGCAATATGGTCGAGATCGATCACGGCCACGGCGTTTCGACGCGCTACGGCCATATGTCCTCCATCGCCGTGCATGAAGGCGACGCGGTGCAACCGGGCTCGATCATCGGCGCTGTCGGATCGACAGGCCGCTCGACCGGTCCACATCTGCATTACGAAGTGCGCATCGATGCGGAAGCGACCGATCCGGCGCGGTTTCTGCGCGCCGCACGGCTGGTTGCGCAAGGCGAATAGAACGTCAGTCGACGTCCTCGACCTTCTCTGGGCCGCCGCCGTGAATGCGCTGGGCGAGCGCAGCTTCCATGAAGTCGTCCAGATCGCCGTCGAGCACATCGTCGGGCGTGCCGGATGTCACGCCCGTGCGCAAATCCTTCACGAGCTGATAGGGCTGCAGGACGTAAGAACGGATCTGGTGGCCCCAACCGATCTCGGTCTTTGAAGCTGCGACCG
Source organism: Hyphomicrobiales bacterium (assembly GCA_028869185.1). Lineage (GTDB taxonomy): Bacteria > Pseudomonadota > Alphaproteobacteria > Rhizobiales > Beijerinckiaceae > JAJXWB01. Next base: position 44,948 of record JAGWTA010000004.1, on the reverse strand, counting down.
CGTTGGCTTCGGCCTCGCGCTTTTCCAGCTCCATTTCGTAGAGGCGCGCGCGGAGCATGTTCCAGGCCGTGGCGCGATTCTTGTGCTGCGAACGCTCGGCCTGGCAGGCCACGACGATGCCGGTCGGCATATGCGTGATGCGGATGGCCGAGTCCGTCGTATTGACGTGCTGGCCGCCGGCGCCCGACGAACGGAACGTGTCGATGCGGCAGTCGCTTTCGTTCACCTGAATGTCGATCTTGTCGTCAACAACGGGATAGACCCAGACGGACGCGAAACTCGTGTGACGGCGCGCGTTGGAATCAAACGGTGAAATGCGCACCAGGCGATGCACGCCCGACTCGGTCTTCGACCAGCCATGCGCATTATGTCCCTTGATGAGCAGCGTGCCCGATTTGATGCCGGCCTCTTCGCCCGCCGTCTCGTCGATGACCTCGACCTTGAATTTGTGACGCTCGGCCCAGCGCGCATACATGCGAAACAGCATGCGCGCCCAATCCTGCGATTCCGTGCCGCCGGCGCCCGAGTGCACTTCGAGGTAAGTGTCGTTGCCGTCCGCTTCGCCGGCAAACAGGGCTTCGATCTGACTGCGCCGCGTTTCGGCCACCAACGCTTTCAGCGCGGCGATGCCTTCCTTTTCCGTATCGGCGTCGTTTTCGCTTTCGCCGAGCTCGACAAGCGTGACCGCATCGTCGAGATCGCGATCGAAGCGCGAGATGGACGTCAGGCGATCTTCCAGATCTGTGCGCTCGCGCATGACCTTCTGCGCGGCTTCAGGATCGTTCCAAAGGTTAGGATCTTCAGCCTTGGCGTTCAGTTCGGCCAGGCGGCGCGTCGATGTTTCGACGTCAAAGATGCCTCCTCAGCAATCCTACGGACTGCTTGATCGTCTCGACGAGGTTTTCAGCTTCTGCGCGCATGTCATCAATCGGCTGCGAGGATGTTCGCAATCCCCTATTGCGTATAAGTCCGTTTCAGTAAAGGCCGCCCGTGCCCGAGCCGACAGCGCGATCGACATCGCCGCCGCTGCTGGCGCCGCCGCCAGAGCGACCGCCGCCAGAGCGCTGCGGCGCAGGGCGCGGCGCAGAATCGCTGACATAGGAATAGGAATCGGGCGGCGCCGTGCCGGGCTTGAATGCTTCGAGAATGGAGCCAGCGCCCGAGGCGCGCATCCCTGTCTTGGGATCGACCGAAATCAGCTTGATCCCCGGCGGAACGCGGAAGGGCGCGTCGGGCTTGTCCTTGAGCGCCAGCGCCATGAAATCGCGGAAGATCGGCGCGGCGTAAATCGCGGCCTGCGCCTGGTCGCCCATCGAACGGGGACGGTCGAAACCGATGTAGACGCCGACTGCGAGATCAGGCGAATAACCGACAAACCAGAGATCCTTTGCGTCGTTGGTCGTGCCGGTCTTGCCCGCGAGATGGCGCCCGAGATTATTGATGCGCTGCGCCGTGCCGCGCTGGATCACGCCTTCCATGATCGAGGTGATCTGATAGGCGGTGAGCGGGTCAAGCACCTGCTCGCGCTTGTCGACCAGTTTCGGTTCGTTCTGATTGTCCCATTTGACGGCGTCGCAGCCGATGCATTCGCGCTCGTCATGCCGGAAGATCGTCTTGCCCCAGCGGTCCTGAATGCGGTCGATCAGCGTCGGCTTGATGCGCTTGCCGCCATTGGCGAGCATCGAATAGGCGGTCGTCATGCGCATCAGCGTCGTTTCGCCAGCGCCAAGCGACATGGACAGAACGGGCAGAAGATCGTCGTAGATGCCGAAGCGCTTGGCGTATTCGACGATGAGCGGCATGCCAAGGTCCTTGGCCAGACGCACGGTCATCATGTTTTTCGAATGTTCGACGCCATAGCGCAGCGTATGCGGGCCGGTGCCCTGATCGCCTTCGAAATTTTCCGGGCTCCAGACCTCGCCGTTGGCCTGCATGATTTCGATGGGTTCATCGAGGATGATCGACGAAGGCGTATATCCATTGTCGAGCGCGGTCGCGTAGACGAAAGGCTTGAAGGAGGAGCCCGGCTGCCGTTGCGCCTGCGTCGCGCGATTGAATTCCGACTGATCGTAGGAGAAGCCGCCGACCATCGCGAAGACGCGGCCCGTGTAGGGATCCATCGCGACCAGCGCGCCGGAAATGTCGGGCACCTGCCTCAGGCGGTATTGGCCCGGCGACTTTTCGTTCGGCTCGACATAGACGACATCGCCGACCGACAGCGCGCCGCGCGGGGACCGGCGCGTCCAGCTCATGCCGGAAGCCGGCAAAATCCCGGTTTCGCGCTCGCGGCGCAATTCGCCGGACTTTTCCTTGCCTGGCTGCAGGCCGATGCGCGCCTGCGAATCCGAAACGTCGAGAACAACGGCGAGGCGCCAGGGCGCAACGTCGCCGAGCGCGGGAATGGCGCCGAGCGAGGCACCCCAGTCGCCCGAAACGTCGATATGCTGGATCGCGCCGCGGAAGCCATGCGCCTCATCGAAACGGACGAGGCCGTCGACGAGCGCGCGACGCGCCATAACCTGCATTTTCGGATCGAGCGTGGCGCGCACGGACAGACCGCCCTCGTAGAGCTTCTTGTCGCCGTAGCGTTCAGACAGTTCGCGGCGCACTTCCTCGGCGAAATATCCCGCGACATAAGTATTGGGCGAGAGCGCGCGCGGATTGACGTTCAGCGGTTCGGCCTTCGCCTTTTCCGCATCCTGCCGCGAAATATAACCGTCGTCGGCCATGCGGCCGATGACGTAATTGCGGCGGGCGATCGCCTTGTCGCGATTGCGGAAGGGGTTCAGCTCGCTCGGCGCTTTCGGCAAGGCCGCGAGATAGGCCACTTCCGAAATCGTGAGTTCGTGCACCGATTTGTTGAAATAATTAAGCGCGGCGGCGGCGACGCCGTAATTGCCGAGGCCGAGATAGATTTCGTTGAGATAGAGCTCGAGAATTTTCTCTTTGGAATAGGCGCTCTCGATACGGAACGAGATGAGCGCTTCGCGAATCTTGCGGTCAAAGGAGCGTTCGGAGCCGACAAGGAAGTTTTTGGCGACCTGCTGCGTGATCGTCGAGGCGCCCTGGATGTGACGCCCGCCCTGCAGCATCACCGCGAGTGCGCGCAGCACACCTTCGGGATCGACGCCGTTGTGGGTGTAGAAATTCTTGTCTTCGGCCGAGATGAAGGCTTGTTTGACGAGCGGCGGGATCGCCGCGCTCGGCAGGTAGAGACGGCGCTCATGGGCGTATTCAGCCAGAATCGAGCCGTCGCCCGCGTGGACGCGCGTCATCACGGGCGGCTCGTAATTTTTCAGAGCGGCCGTATCCGGCAAATCCTTGCTGTAGGAATAGATAACGGCGGCGACGCCGATCGCGCCCAGCACGAACAGGATCGCGCCGGTTGCGAACAGGAAGCCGAACAGCCGGCCGAAACCTCTCATCATCAATCTCTATGGTCGCATCTTCGCGCCAGGCGCCCCTGCCTGCGCGAACCGGTCATACACGGCTTGGCGCCGCTGATCTACAGGGGCGCGGCAGCCGTCCCCGTTAAGACCAGTTTTGTGGTGGAATAACGGCGCCTTCAATGCGCCGGTTCGATCGGGCCGGCGCGCGCGGAAACCGCTTCGCCCTCGGTTCTGGGCCGGGCGTCGATATAGCGCTCGATTGCAGCGGCCACCGCGTCGGCGGTTTTTTCCCGCCAGGCTTGCGACGTGAGCTGCGCCAGATCCTGCTTGCTCGACAGATAGCCGAGCTCCAGCAGCGCCGCCGGCACGTCCGGCGCCTTCAGCACCCGGAAGCCAGCCGAGCGAATCGGATTCTTGTTGAGGTCGCTGGCGGCTTTCAGCCGTTCGGCCAGGTAATTGGCGAATGTGCGGCTCATGAGACGCGTCTCGCGCCGCGTCAGATCGAACAGGATGTCGTGCACGTCCGTCTGCTCTTCCGAGGCAGCGACGCCGCCGGCCTTGTCGGCCGCGTTTTCGCTCGCCTCAAGGCGCGCGGCGACCGCATCGGAAGCGCGGTCCGACAATGTGTAGACCGTGGCGCCATGCACATAAGCCGCGCCGCCGAGCGTGTCCGCGTGAATCGACAGAAACAGGGCGGCGCCGGCGTTCTGGCCGATTTTCGCGCGATCGGCGAGCGGAATGAACACGTCGTCCGAGCGCGTCAGTTCCGCACGAGCATGGCCTCCGCGATCGATGCGGGCGGCCAGAACGCGCGCGAAATCGAAAACGACGGTCTTTTCCAGCGTTTCGCCCGCGCGCGCGCCGGTGTCTGGTCCGCCGTGGCCGGGATCGATGACGACGACCGGCAGGCCTTGCGGACCAGGCGGCGGCGTTTCGGGACGCGGACGCGCCCTGGCGTGCGCCTCGTCGATCGCCGCGAGTTTGCGCTGACCCTCGCGGGATGCGGCGCGGAAGGCGGCGTCCGTGTCGGGGGCGAGCTCGATGGTCAGTTGCGCGGCGCCGCCAGCGTCGGTTTTGCGCGCCTCCGCACGCAGAATTTTCGCCGGGCCGCCGAGATCGATGACGATGCGCGAGCGGCCCTGCGCGAGATTGCCAAACCGATAGGAGCGAACCAGGCCGCGCGCGCGGCCATGAGCGAAATTGCGGCCGACGCCGGGATCGATCAGGAAGCGCGCCTCAGGCAGATCGACAATGGCGCGGGCGGGATTGGCGAGCAAGAAGGCTTCGACGGCCAGCGGCTCGTTGAGGTCGAAGGTCAGGGTCGCGCCGCCGGGCGATTGCTGCAGCAGGGCGCGGGTCACGGCCGGCGAATCGGCGGCCGGGAGCGTCGGCCCGCGCAGCTCGGGCGTCTGGCCCGAGGCGAGACCTGCGGTCGCCGCCAGCAATGTCGCCGCTATGGCCGCCCGCATCAGGGCGCTGCGAATCATGAGCCTGGTTCCTGCGGACGCGCCAAAACGCCCCTTCCCAAGCCTTAGGCGGCGGAAGGTTAATGGATGGTAATCTAGCGCATCGCCGGGGCGCGCCACTGTGTTTGCAAAGCCACAGAATGGAAAAACTTGCCAAATGGCGGCGGCTGCGCCATGTAAGCAGACAGGTTGAGCCGTTTCGACGGACCGGCCCGAGACTGGCGAGAAGCCCGCCGGCGCGACGAGCGCGCCAGGCCGGGCGCCGCAGGCAGTCTCATTTCGATCCAAGACGGGCGATCCGAGACAGGCGATCCCAGGCGTGCGAACCAATCCCCTTCCCAGCCAAGCGTTTGCGGCGGCCCAGGCCGACGGATTGCTGGCGTGTGGGAGCCTCGCGCGCCTCGCCGTTTCGTCGCCCAAACGCCTTTCCCCGTCCTTTTCGGCCCGTAGCGGCGCACCGGGACGGTTCGTTTCGTACCCTTTCACTCCAACAATGCGCGCGCTCGCCGTTCCGCTGAGCCGCCCACTCCACGCGCCCTGTGCGCTTCGTGGAGAATCGGCCCCGTCTGACGGGGCGCGCCCAAGAGAATCCAATGCCCAACAAAATGCTGATCGACTCTTCCCATCCGGAAGAAACACGGGTTGTCGTCACACGCGGTAATCGCGTCGAAGAATTCGATTTTGAATCAGCCTCGAAGAAACAGCTTCGCGGCAATATCTATCTGGCGAAGGTGACGCGCGTAGAACCCTCGCTACAGGCCGCCTTCGTCGACTACGGCGGCAATCGTCACGGTTTTCTCGCCTTTTCGGAAATTCACCCCGACTATTATCAAATCCCCGTCGCTGACCGGCAGGCGCTTCTGGAAGAAGAAGCCGCCCATCACGAGGAGGAGGAGGAAGAGCGTCCTCGCCGTCGCAGCCGCCGGCGTCGCGGACGCGAGCGGCGCGTGGAAAACGGCGAGGCCGTGAGCGAAACCGCCCCGACCGAAAGCGAAAACGACGATCACGCCAGCGCTGCCGCGGATGCGGAAGCTGACGCGAACGCCGATCTGCAGACCCCCGCCACGCCCCAGGCGGCCGAACCCGACGCGCCGGCCGGCGCGGAAGCCGGCGAGGCCGCTCCCACGGTGATTGCTGTCGATCCGCACGGTTTCGCCGCGGTCGAAGAAGGCTCCGCGCCGGAAGAACCCGAAACGATCCCCGATCACGAGACCAAGGCCCGGCGCATCGAAGAGCGCGACGAAGCGGTCGAGGAAAGCGACGAGGACGAAGACGAGGACGAAGAGGAAGAAGAGCACGTCGAACAGATCGGCGGCGATGCGATGGAAGAAATGCCGCGCCGCCAGCCGCGTTCGCGTCGCCAGTACAAGATTCAGGAAGTGATCAAGCGCCGGCAGGTGCTGCTCGTGCAGGTCGTGAAGGAAGAACGCGGCAACAAGGGCGCGGCGCTGACGACATACCTCTCGCTCGCCGGCCGTTATTCCGTGTTGATGCCCAATACGGCGCGCGGCGGCGGCATTTCGCGCAAGATCACGGACGGCGCCGACCGCAAGCGCATGAAGGAAATCGCACAGGATCTCGAGGTGCCCGAGGGCATGGGCGTCATCCTGCGCACCGCCGGCGCCTCGCGCACGCGCGCAGAGGTCAAGCGCGACTTCGAATATCTGATGCGCATGTGGGAAACAGTGCGCGAGACGACGCTGGAATCCACGGCGCCGACGCTCGTTTACGAGGAAGGCTCGCTCATCAAGCGCGCGATCCGCGACCTTTACAACAAGGACGTGGACGAAGTGATCGTTTCCGGCGCCAACGGCTATCGCGAGGCGAAGGATTTCATGCGCCTCCTGATGCCGAGCCATTCCAAGAACGTGCATCTATGGCGCGAGCCGCAGGCGCTGTTCACGAAGTCCGGCGTCGAATCGCAACTCGATGCGATGTTCTCCAATCAGGTGACGCTGAAATCGGGCGGCTATCTGGTCATCAACCAGACCGAGGCGCTGGTCGCCATCGACGTCAACTCGGGCCGTTCGACCCGCGAGCACAATATCGAAGACACGGCGCTGCGCACCAATCTTGAAGCGGCGGACGAAGTGGCGCGGCAATTGCGCTTGCGCGACCTTGCGGGCCTCATCGTCGTCGATTTCATCGACATGGAGGAGAACCGCAACAATCGCGCCGTGGAGCGCCGCCTCAAGGACGCGCTGAAGAACGATCGCGCGCGCATTCAGGTCGGCCGCATCTCGCATTTCGGCCTGCTGGAAATGTCGCGCCAGCGCATTCGCACGGGCGTGTTCGAGGGCTCCACCACGGTCTGCCCGCATTGCTCCGGCGCGGGCATGGTTCGCTCCACCTCCTCGATCGCGCTGCATGTGCTGCGCGTTCTGGAAGAGGCTTTGCTCAAGAGCGCGACGCATAACGTGATCGTCAAGACGCGGACGCCGGTCGCGCTTTACATTCTCAATCAGAAGCGCGCCCATCTGCGCGAGATCGAACGGCGTTTCGGCGTCGAGATTTTCGTGATGGCGGACGATTCGCTGACGGGCTCGACCTATCACGCGCTGGAGCGCGGCGAGGTTGCGACCGGCACGCCGATCGTCGATCCCCTGCCCGCCCCTGAAGCGGTCGAGGAGATCGAGGAGGACGTCGCCGAGGAGGATGTCGAGTCCGATGCGGACGATGAGAATGCCGAAGCCGACGGCGAGGACGCCGGCGAGCGCGCCGCGCGCGAGGGCGAGGACGGCGAAGGCAAGCGGCGCCGGCGCCGCCGGCGGCGCGGACGCGGGCGTAGCGGGGAACGCGAGAATGGCGCTTACGCCGAAGATGCGCCGCAACCCTCCGACGAAGGACTTGCCGCTCTGGCGCAGGACGAGACGGCGAATGCGCCGGTCGAGAAAGGTCCGGGTTTCTGGGCGCGCGAAAATTCGAACGAGCCCGAACCCTTCCATCCTGCGCAGCCGTTTCAGCCTGCGCAACAGCCCCAACGCGCGCAGCGCGTGACGCGCATCGAAATCGGCGCTCCTGCGCCGTCGAACGCAGACCACGCGCCGGCGCCGCAGGCGTCGACAACGCATGCCGAGCCTGAACCCGCAACGCTTGCCGATGCGCATGACGCCGTTGAAGAGCCCGCGCTGGCGAAACCGCCCGTCAGCGTCGTTCCGCCACGCGCGCCGACAGAAAAAGTCATTACAGAAGCCGACCCCAGTGCGCCCAAGCGCGGCGGCTGGTGGCAGCGGGCGAAGGCCACGCTGACAGGCGAAAACTGAACGGGAAACGCCGGGCCGCCTGCCCGGCGTTTCGCTTTGTGGGACAGCAATATGAGCGCTGCGACGCCGGGAGCGACCAGTATCGCTGTTGTAACGACGCCCATGGCCGAGCGTTACCTGAAGCAGATGTGCAAGCATTTTGCTCACAAGCGCCCGGTTGCGATCGAGGCGGAGAATTCCGCCACGATCGAACTGTCATCGGGCCTTTGTCATCTGAACGCCCAAGGCGATGTGCTGACGATTTCGCTTTCGGCTATAACAGACGACCTACTCGCAGAATTGCAAAAGACAGTCGCAAATCACCTGCTCCGTTTCGCATTTCGTGAACAATTGCAGGTCGAATGGCGCAATGCTTGATTTAACCGCAATTCGTAAACTTGCGTCAGGCTTTATACTTGAATGCATCTGCGCAGACGCCACCGGTTGTTTACTTCTCGTTAACAACGGCCATGAACAGATGCTGCAGGTCTGCAGTCTTTGCAAAGGCTGGTCGGCACACATGACGTGGGGCGCTGTTGCGCTGACGCCGGCTTCTCTGAACGCATGTTTTCGCCAATGACTGGCGAGAGCGTGCGAGCGAAGTCAAATCGCCATGCGCCTTCCCACGAAGCTGACCAACAAGATCCTGCTTCTGGCGGTTCTCATCTGTCTTGCGCCGGCAATCGCCTCGGCTATTGCGTCCTTCGCCGTCGAGCGCGCCTCGCGCGCCAATACGATTGCGCTGCAAACGCAGGCGGCGCAACTGCATATCGAACATGCGAACCGCCTGGTCTTCGCTGTCGTCATGGATTCGCGCGGCGTCTACATGTCCGAAAACTGGAAAACGGCGAAAAAATTCGGCGATGGCATCCTGTCGACCTTGCAGCAATTGCAAAAGGCGCTGGATGCGCTCGTGCGCGAGCGGATCGACGCGGAAGGGGCCGCTGTGGACGTCGCTGCGGCCAAGGTCAGCGAATTCATTGCGTTTCGAACGAAGCTTGTCGATCTGGCGCGCGAAAACTCCACGGCGGCGGCGCGCGTCTTCGGCGACAATGACGACAACCGACGCAATCGAAAGGCGCTGAACGATTCTCTCGACGGTCTGACCAAACGCTATGCTGAATACGAGCGGCGCGACACGGCGGATGCGCAGTTCTGGGTGATGTTGTCGCGCATCTTTTCCTTCGCAGCCGCGATCATTCCTCTGATCGGCGTCGGGCTGATCGCCGCCATGCTGACGCGGCAGTTCAAACAGCCTTTCGAAAAAATCACCGAGACAATCCACGCATTGGCGGCAGGCGATCTCGACGCGCCGATATATGGCGAGGATCGGCTCGACGAAATCGGGCAAATCGCCGGCGAATTGGCGGTGTTCCGCAATGGGCTGCGCCAGAGCGCGCAATTGCGCGCAACGGCCGAAGAGCAGCGAGCGCGCAGCGCCGAGCAGCAGAAGCAAGCCGAGCAAGCCGCCATCGCGCAGGAGCGCGCTTTCGTTGCAAAAGCGCTGGGCGCAGGACTTGCCCGACTCGCCGAAAAGGACCTGGACTATCGCCTGGTCGAGCCGATGCCGGCGGCCTACAAACAGCTCCAGCAGGATTTCAATCACGCGATCGAGACGATTCAAAACGCCATGATCGGCGTGTCCGAGGCGACAAACGCCGTCGCCAGCGGCAGTTCGCAACTCGTCGACGCATCTTCTGATCTTGCGCGGCGCAGCGAGCAGCAGGCCAGCAGCGTCGAAGAGGCCGCCGGACTGTTGCATGCGCTGACGGACAAGGTCGCCTCCACAGCCGCGAATGCGCGGCAGGCGAGCGGCGTCGTCGCCGAGGCCAACGGCGATGCCCATTCGGGCGGCGACACGGTGAAAAAGGCCGTGGCGGCGATGCGCGAAATCGAAATGTCCTCGCACAAGATTACCCAGATCATCGCGATGATCGACGAGATTGCATTCCAGACCAATCTTCTGGCGCTGAATGCGGGCGTGGAGGCTGCGCGCGCGGGAGAAGCCGGTCGCGGCTTTGCGGTCGTTGCGACGGAAGTGCGGTCGCTCGCGCAGCGCTCGGCAAGCGCGGCCAAGGAAATCGGCGGCCTGATCGCCGCCTCCACGCAGCAAGTCGGCCAGGGCGTCAAACTGGTGAACGAAACGGGCCGATCGTTCGAGCGGATCGTCGCGCGCATTTCGGAAACGAACAGCGTCGTCGCCCTGATCGCGCAACAGGCCGACGAGCAGGCTGCTTCCCTGAGCGCGGTGAACGAAGCGATGCGCGACATCGACGCGACGACGCAAAGCAATGCATCGCTGGCCGAGGAATCGACCGCAGCGAGCGCGGCGCTGCTCAATCAGAGCCAGACGCTTGCCGGTTTGACGCGCATGTTTGCGCTCTCGCGCAGCACGGCGCGCATCGCAGCCTAGATGCGCGGAATCCAGGCTTCGAGGCGAGCGATCGCCTCGGCGATGTCGGCCTCGGCGCCGGCATAGGAAAACCGCAGCATGCGCGCGCCCCGCGCTCGATCGAAATCGACGCCTGGCGTTGCGGCGACGCCCGCCTCGTGCAGCATGCGCTGCGCGAATGCGGCGGAATCATCGGTCAGCCGTCCGATGTCGGCATAAATGTAGAAAGCGCCGTCTGGCGGCTGGAACGGCAAGCGCAGCCGGCCCATCGCCGCCATCAGCGCGGCGCGGTTGCGCGCGTAGCCCTGCTTGACGGCGTCGAGTTCCTCTGCCGCGTCGAAGGCTGCTTCTGCCGCCACCTGACTGAGGAAGGGCGTCGAAATGGCGAGCGACTGCTGCAGACGTTCGACCGGCCGCACGAGTTCGTGCGGCAATACGAGCCAGCCGACGCGCCAGCCGGTCATGCAATAATATTTCGAGAAAGAATTGACGACGATGGCCGCGTCCGAAAAGCGCAATGCCGTCTGCGCTGCGCGCTCGTATGTCAGGCCATGGTAAATCTCGTCCGACACGAAGATGACGCCAAGCCGCTCGCACGTCGCGCAAACCGCCTGCAAGGCGTCGTCATCCATCATGACGCCGCTCGGATTGGCCGGGCTCATCAGCAGCACGCCCTTCAACGGCGCGACGGCGTGCGCACGCTCGATCATCGCAGCGGTCACCACATGGCGATCGGCCTCGTCGGTCTCCAGCACGACGCAGACGCAACCCAGCGCTTCGAGAATGTTGCGATAAGCAGGATAGCCGGGCGCCGCGATGGCGACGCGATCGCCGGGGTCAAACAGCGCGAGAAAGGAAAGCACAAACCCGCCCGACGAGCCCGTCGTGACGGCGATGCGCTCGGCCGCGACATCGACGCCGTAGGTCTCGCCGTAATGGCGCGCGATCCGCGCGCGCAGCGAAGGCCGGCCGAGCGCATCCGTATAGCCGATGCGCCCGCCGCCCAGCGCCGCAATGGCTGCGTCCCGCACACAGCGCGGGGGCGGCGCGCCGGGCTCGCCAACCTCCAGATGCATGATGGATCGGCCCTGTCGCTCCAGCGCGCCGGCCTGCGCCAGCACATCCATTGCCAGAAAAGGCGCAACGGCGCTGCGGGCGGCGGCGAGCCTGCGGGTTGTATCGCGCATCGGAAATCCTCCGCGCCGGTGTTAACAGCGCGCGGGTCGGGCGCAAATGCGCCCTGCGCGATAAATTCGCCTGGCTGGCCTCTTTTGAGCCGCAAATTCTGGTAAAAGGCCCCCTCGCCTTTTGCGGAGCCCCGTATGCGCCTTCCTGTCAGCCTTCTTTCTCTCGCGCTTGTCGGCGCGCTCGCCCTGCCCGCTGCCGCGCAGGATTTCTCCGTCCAGCAAAAAGGCGCGATCGAAGGAATCGTGCGGGACTACCTCGTGCAGCACCCGGAAGTCGTCAAGGACGCGCTGGTGGAGTTGCAAAAGCGCGAGAAAGCGGACGAAGCCAGCCAGCGCCAGAAGATCATCGACTCCAACGCCGCCGCGCTGTTCGATTCCAAACATCAGGCCGTGATCGGCAATCCGAAGGGCGGCGTCACGATCGTCGAGTTTTTCGATTACAATTGCGGCTATTGCAAACGCTCGCTCGGCGATGTCGGCAAGCTTGTGAAAGAAAATCCCAACCTGCGCGTCATTCTGAAGGATTTCCCTGTTCTGGGGCCGGACTCGATGGAAGCCGCGCAGGTCGCGGAAGCGCTGCAGAAGCAGTTCACGGGAGACAAATACTGGGAATTTCACCAGAAGCTGCTGAGCCAGCGCGGTCGGGTGGGCAAGACGCAGGCGCTGGCGGCGGCGCGCGAACTCGGCGCGGATATGGCGCGGCTGGACAAGGACATGACCGCGCCCGACGCCCGGGACGGCATCGTCGAAAACATGAAGGTCGCGGATCAATTGTCGATCAACGGCACGCCGACGTGGATTATGGGCAAGGATGTCGTGGTTGGCGCCGTGGGGCACGACGAATTGCGCGAAAAAATCGCCAATGTGGGCAAGTGCGGCCGGACAGAGTGCTAAAAGCCTATAGAGGCGGGCTTTTCCTCGGGGCCGCGGCGGGCTAGAAATCGGGCGGAATCGTCCGGAAATCACCATGCCCGCCGTCCATGTCCTCAACGGACCGAATCTGAACCTGCTTGGCGCGCGCGAGCCGCAGACCTATGGGACGGCGACGCTCGCCGACATTGAGGCGGACCTGCGCGCGGCCTGCAAAATGCGGGGCGTCGATCTGGTGTTCCGGCAGTCCAACAACGAGGGCGAGCTGGTGACCTGGATTCAGGAGGCCGGCGCCCAGGGCGCGCCCGTCATCCTCAACGCCGGCGCCTATACCCATACATCGATTGCGCTTCACGACGCGATCCGCGGCGCCAAGGCGCGCGTGATCGAGGTGCATCTGTCGAATGTGCACGCGCGCGAGGCGTTCCGTCACCACTCGACGATTTCCGCCGTCGCCGAGGGCGTCATTCTGGGCTTCGGGCCGCGCTCCTATGCGCTGGCGCTGGAAGCGTTCTATCCCGCGAACATCGAGAAGAAGAAGAGATGAGCCGCAAACCGATCAAGAAAGCAGCGCCGAAAAAGCCCGCGCCCGCCCGGCGCAAGAGCGGACTCGACACGGCGCTGGTGCGCGACCTTGCGCTTCTGCTGGCAGAAACCAACATCAACGAAATCGAAATCGACAAGGGCGACCTGCATATCCGCGTCGCGCGTGGAACGGGCCATCATGCGATGATCGCCGCGCCTGCGCAGGTCGCCGCGGCGGCCGCGCCTGCCATTGCGGCCACGGCGTCTGCGCCCGCGCCTGTCGCCGCACCCTCCAAGGCCGATCACCCCGGCGCCGTGAAATCGCCGATGGTGGGCACCGCCTATCGCCGTCCGAGCCCTGACGCCAAGGCGTTCATCGAGGTCGGCAGCGTGGTGAAAGCGGGAGAAAAGCTGCTGCTTGTCGAGGCGATGAAGACATTCAACGAAATATTGTCCGATCGCGGGGGCACGGTGCGCGAAATTCTGGTGGAGGACGGCCAGCCGGTGGAATTCGGCCAGGCGCTCGTCATCATCGAGTAAAGCGATGTTCGACAAAATCCTCATCGCCAATCGCGGCGAAATCGCCCTGCGCATTCTGCGCGCAGCCAAGGAGCTTGGCGTGGCGACGGTCGCCGTCTATTCGACGGCCGACAAGGACGCGATGCATGTGAAGCTGGCCGATGAATCGGTGTGTATCGGCCCGCCGACGGCGCGCGATTCCTATCTCAACATCCCGGCGCTGCTCGCGGCTTGCGAAATCACGGGCGCCGACGCCATCCATCCTGGCTACGGCTTCCTTTCCGAGAATGCGCGCTTCGCTGAAATCCTGGCCGAGCACAACATCGTCTTCATCGGCCCCAAGGCCGAACATATCCGCATCATGGGCGACAAGATCGAGGCAAAGCGCACGGCGCGCCGTCTTGGCATTCCATGCGTGCCCGGTTCTGAAGGCGCGATCGACAGCGAGAAGCAGGCGCTGAAACTCGCGAACGAGATGGGTTATCCCGTGCTCGTGAAAGCGGCGGCGGGCGGCGGCGGGCGCGGCATGAAAGTCGCGCGCTCGAAGGACGAACTCCCGCACGCCATCGCCACCGCCAAGGCGGAAGCGAAAGCCGCCTTCGGAGACGACGCCGTCTATCTCGAAAAATATCTCGAGAAGCCGCGTCATATCGAAGTGCAGATCCTGGGCGATGGTCAGGGCGGCGCCATTCACCTTGGCGAACGCGATTGCTCGTTGCAGCGCCGCCACCAGAAAGTATGGGAAGAAAGCCCTTCGCCCGCGCTCAACGAAGCGCAGCGCATGGAGATTGGCGAAATCTGCGCCAAGGCGATGCGCGAACTCGAATATTCTGGCGCCGGCACGATCGAGTTTCTCTATGAGGACGGCAAGTTCTACTTCATCGAGATGAACACGCGCATTCAGGTCGAACATCCGGTGACGGAAATGATCACCGGCATCGATCTCGTTTGCGAACAGATCAAGGTTGCGGCCGGCTCGCCGCTGTCGATGACGCAGAAGGATGTGAAATTCTTCGGCCACGCGATCGAGTGTCGCGTCAACGCCGAGCATCACGCGACATTCCGCCCCTCGCCCGGCACGATCGCCTATTACCATACGCCCGGCGGCGTCGGCGTGCGCGTCGACAGCGCTGTATATCAGGGCTACGCGATCCCGCCCAATTACGACTCGCTTGTCGGCAAGCTGATCGTGCACGGGCGCACGCGCAACGAGGCGCTGATGCGTTTGCGCCGCGCGCTCGACGAGTTCATCGTCGATGGCATCGACACGACGTTGCCGCTGTTTCGCCAGCTCGTGCGCATACCCGACATTCAGAACGGTCTTTACGACATCCACTGGCTCGAGCGCTTCCTGTCGAGCGGCGGACTGGATGGCGCTGCGTGAAGGATCTCCTGTTCATTGCGGGCGCGGGGCTTGTCGCGGGCGCGATGAACGGCATCGCGGGCGGCGGCTCCTTCGTTACCTTGCCGGCGCTGATGGCCGCGGGCGTTCCTTCGGTCAGCGCCAACGCCACCTCCACAGTTGCGCTGGTGCCGAGCGCGCTGGCGTCTGCTTACGCCTATCGGAAGGATTTCGCCGGTTTCCCCGGCGTTTCGTTTCGCATGATGGCGGCGATCAGCGTCGCGGGCGGGCTGTGCGGCGCGCTCTTGCTGATGGTGACGCCGCAGCGTCTGTTCGACGCCATGATCCCGTGGCTGCTGCTGTTTGGCACGATCATCTTCGCTTTCGGCCGCAAGGCGGGCGAATGGATGCGCGCGCGCGTGCAGATCGGTCCGCCGACATTGATGGCGACGCAATTTGCGCTCGGCGTTTACGGCGGATATTTCGGCGGCGCGGTCGGCATCATGATGCTGGCGGCGTGGAGCCTGATGACCGACGCCTCGCTCGCCGCGATGCAGCCCTCGCGCAATCTTCTCAATTCGGCGATGAACATGACAGCGTCGCTGCTGTTCATTTTCGGCGGGCTCATCTGGTGGCGTCAGATGTTCGCGCTGCTGATCGGCGCAGTGATCGGCGGCTATCTCGCGGCCCATTTTGCGCGCAAGCTCGATCCGAACAAGGCGCGCATCGCCATCTCCTGCCTCAACGCCGTCATCACCGGATTGATGTTCTGGAAGACGTTCGGGCGCTGAAAACGTCTTTTACTGCTGCGTGAAGTCGAAGGCGGTGGTCATGTCGCCGCTCTGCGCATCGCGGCTTGCGAGCGGCTCGAGACCCCAGCGCGTTTCGATCAATTTCAGGATCGCGGTCGTATCGTATTGCGCGTGATCGACGAAGCCCTTTTTCGCATAGGGCGATATCACCAGCGTCGGCACGCGCGTTCCTGGCCCAAACCGATCGATCACGGGCGGCGCGACATGGTCCCACATGCCGCCGTTCTCGTCATAGGTTACGATGATCGCTGTCGAAGCCCAGGCCGGGCTTTTCTCGATCATGCGAATGACTTCGCGCACGTGATGCTCGCCCGACGAAACATTGGTGTAGCCAGGATGTTCGTTTTCCTCGCCGATCGGCTTCCAGAACACGACATTGGGCAAACGATTGGCGTGAATGTCGGCGATCAGATCGGCTTCGTCCTTGAGGTGTTGTTTGCCGGCCGGCGTATCGATGGCGGTGCTCGCGAAATAAGCGAAGACCTGATGATGAAACTGGAAATCGTGATCGGGATGACCGGCAAGCGCATCGTTCCACCCGCCGGAATACCAGGCCCATGAAATATTCTTCGCGGAAAGACGATCGCCGATATGCGGCGCTGTCTGCAACGGCAGTCGCAGCGAAGCATCGCTCATCGCCTTCGGATAAGGGCCATTCAATGCAAAGATCGTGTTGACGCCATAGCCGTCCGGGGTGACCCACCCCTGCTTGAGGACATTGCCCTTGTCGTCGAGCTTGGCGACGATCCGCTCCGGCGCGTTCGGGAAAACCGGCGCGCAGGCGCAAACGAGATAGAAGTGGTTCAGGAAAGAACCGCCGAAAGCTGCGTGAAAGAAATTGTCCATCAGCGTGTATTTTTGCGCATAGGACCACAGCGGCATTTTCGAGCCGTCGAAATAGCTCATCACCAGCGAACCCGCGTCGGTATAGGCGACGAACTTGTCCATCTTGCCGCCGTCGATCTGCATCTGCTCTTCATAAAAGCGATGCACGGCGTCGCCCGTCGTCTGGTTGAGTCCCACATAGGGCTCGGCTGCGAA
The DNA here is from genome assembly GCA_028869185.1 of Hyphomicrobiales bacterium. Classification (GTDB taxonomy): domain Bacteria; phylum Pseudomonadota; class Alphaproteobacteria; order Rhizobiales; family Beijerinckiaceae; genus JAJXWB01. The sequence continues at coordinate 28,163 of JAGWTA010000004.1, read as the reverse complement.
GGGTCCGTTGGGCAGATCCGCGGGAAAACGCGCATCGACCGCCGCCGGCTTCAGGTTGGAATTCATGACAGGCGGCAGCTTGTCGTAGGGCTTGCCGCTGCGGTCGACTTGCGTCGCCGCAGCGCCTGCGTTGGACAGGCCGTTGGCGCCGGGGAACTTGCCGTAGAGATTGTCGAACGAGCGATTTTCGAGATAGATCACAACGATATGGTCGATCTTGTCGAGGCCCGGCGCAGGTTTGGGCGCCTGCGCGCCGGCGGCGCCCGTGAGAAGCTGGACGGCGAGAACGGTAACGGGCAGACGACGCATCGGCATTTCCTTTGGCGGCTCACGGCCTTGTAGCTGCGGCCAATAACAGATTTCTGACAAGCGCGTCGAGGACGGTTGACGCCCGCGGTCGCGCGCAGCAGGCTGCAAGCATGCGACGGCAACCACCGCCAGACATCACGCCGGACATTCTTTTGCGCGCCTATTCCATCGGCCTTTTTCCGATGGCGGAAAGCGAGGACGATGATCGCCTGTTCTGGGTCGAGCCACAGGAGCGGGGCGTCTTCCCGCTGGACGGGCTCGCCATCTCGCACTCGCTGGCCAAGACAGTGCGTTCGGACCGCTTTGCGGTGACGTGCGACATGGATTTCGATGGCGTGATCGAAGGATGCGCACATGCGGACGGGCGCGGCAGCACATGGATCAACCAGCGCATCCGCACATTGTACCGGCAGCTTTTCGACCTTGGCTGCGTGCATACAATTGAATGCCGTCGCGAGGGGCGGCTGGTCGGCGGTCTTTATGGCGTAAGCCTTGGCGCGACATTCTTTGGCGAAAGCATGTTCCATCTCGAAACCAACGCCTCGAAGGTGGCGCTGGTGCATCTCGTCGGTCGGTTGCGCGCGGGCAGTTATGCACTGCTCGACACGCAATTCGTCACGCCGCATCTTGCAAGCCTCGGCGCCGTCGCCGTCAGCCGCGCCGAATATCGCACGCTCCTTGCAGCAGCCATTGCGCAGCACGGCGATTTTTATCGCGCCCCGCGCGAAATGACCGGCGCGCAGGCGCTCGCTCTGGCGATGGCCAGATCATGAATGCTTGCGCCGCCTGCCGACCGCACGCCGCGCTGGCGCGCGTCAATCTTGCCGCGCTTGTCGTCGGCGCGCTCGCCTTTCGCGCTTACGGTCCTGCGCTTGCCGCGCCGTTTGCGCTGGTCGCATTCCTTGCTTTTGCTGTCGCGGGCGCGGCGGTCGTGTGCTGGGTCGGACGCATTTCCGTGCTGGAGCTTGCCTTCGCTCAAATGGCCGGCGTCGCCTGCATCGCGCACGGTAGCGGACCTTTCGCTCTGTTCGCCTTTGCAAAAGTTTCCGCGACGGCGCTTTGCGCGGCGGCGTTTGCGCAACGCGCGCACGGCGGGCGACAAAAGACCTGGGTTCTCGCTGCGTTGATTTTTTCGCTCGCGGGCGACGCCTGGCTGCTCGACAAGGCGTATTTCGCAGCCGGGCTCGGCTGCTTCCTCATCGCGCATATCTGTTACATCGGCGCTTTGGCCGTCGACGGCGGCGCGCGCCCTTCGACGCCTGCGCTTGCCGTTTTCGCTCTATGCGCCGGGCTCGTCGCCTATCGCATCTGGCCTAATCTCGCCACGCCGATGAAGGCGCCCGTCGTTGTTTATATGGCGACGCTTGCGACGATGTCGGCTGTCGCTTTCGCACGCGCGCGAAAGTTGGGCGGCGCGGCCTGGCTGGTCTGGCTAGGATCGCTTTCGTTCGTTCTGTCGGATTCGGCTTTGGCGCTCGATCGGTTTGCCGGACGGTCTGTCTGGCTGATGGCCGCCGTTCTCCCGCTTTATTATCTCGCGCAGGCGCTTTTGACATTCTTCATCGCGACGGGCGATCAGCGCATCGTTTCTCGCAACCAGTCGGCGATGGATTCAATCGCTTCCTCGTCCGTAAAGCCCAGTTGAAAAATCGCATAGACGACCGCGCATGCCGCAGCGCCGACAAGCGCTGCGCCCAGCCATGTCGTCGCATCGCGGATGCGCAACGGCCGCCACGCACGCCGAAAAAGCCAGAGCGCCAGCAGCCCCACGACGAGACCAAACAATGTTTCCGAGCGCGTGTGGACCTGCAGCGCCACGCGGCTGAGCGCGATAGCGACGACGAGCGCGCCGCAAAGCGCTGCGCCAGCGCGCGCCAGGCCGGTGCGCCATTGCGCAAGCATCGCAACGGCGAGCGCGCCATAAAAAAATGTCGAAAGAGCCGTATGGCCGCTTGGACTGCGCAGGCGGCCTTCATCGACGAAAAACATAAGGACGATTTTGGCGGAGACGATCAGCGCAAGCCCGAATGCGAAAGCCCTGGCGAGCGCAACGGCGTTGCGTCGTTCGCCCGCCATCCAGAGCATAGCCGCAAGGCCCGCGACGGCAGGCGTAATCAGCGCGCCATTGCCGAATGCGGTGACTGCGCCGAAAAACTCCAGAGCGCGCGGATTTTGCAGCGCGAGCGTGGTCTATTCCTCTTCGGCGCGCGGCGCAGCTTGTTCGTCGCCTTCGCTCTCGGTGCTTGCGCTCTCGATGCTTGCGCTGTCGTCCTCGGCCTGCGCCAGTAGCGGGAAATCGTCGGAAGCGTCGTCTTCCAGCGGATCTTCGTCAGGCGTCAGAACGTCGCTATCGTCGGGTTTGGGAACGCCGAAGCCGGGCGGCAGACGACCGTCGAACAGGCCCGCGCCTTTCAATTCCTCGAGCCCGGGCAGATCGCCGATCTGCTCGAGGCCGAAATGGATGAGGAATTGCTCGGTCGTGCCATAGGTGATCGGGCGTCCCGGCGCCTTGCGGCGTCCGCGCAGACGAATCCAGCCTGTCTCCAGCAGAACATCAAGCGTGCCCTTCGAGATGGCGACGCCACGAATGTCCTCGATCTCGGCGCGCGTCACGGGCTGGTGATAGGCGACGATCGCCAGCGTTTCGATCGCGGGACGGGTCAGCTTCTTCTGCGGGCTTTCCTCGCGGCGCAGCAGCCAGCCGAGATCCTCGGCTGTGCGGAAAAACCATTTCTTCTGCGCGCGCGCCAGATTGATCCCGCGCGTGGCGTAATCATCGCGCAACGCGGCAAGCACTTCGGCGATGGCGAGTCCGTCCGGCAACCGCTCGGCCAGAACGTTTTCCTCAACAGGTTCGGAAGCGGCGAACAGCATCGCCTCCACGATGCGTTTGCCTTCGGCAAGCGCGGCGTCCTGCGCATCGCGCATCGCCTCGTCCTCTTCCTCGACGAAATCGAAAACTTTAGCCGCTTCGCCCATCATGACTCTTGTCCTCGACTCAACCCGCCGCCTGCAAGGGCGGGGCGGCTTCCTGCTTGCGCCGCACCCAGATGGGCGCGAAAGCGCGATCCTGGCGAATATCCATGCGGCCCTCGCGCACCAGTTCGAGCGAGGAGGCGAAGGACGACGCGCGCACGGTGCGCGCCATTTCCGGCGTGACGCACCAGTGGACGAGGTAATCGTCCATCACGGTCCATTCGGCGGCGAGCCCGACGAGACGCTCGAGCGTCTCGCGCGCTTCGGCCAGAGACCAGACCTGCCGCTGCTTCAGCGTCACGCGCGAGAGCGCCTGCTTCTGGCGCTGGCGCGCATAGGCCGAAAGAAGATCGAAGATGCTTGCCTGCCAGTCGGGCCGCGAGACGATCTCGACGCCCTCGCCTGCCCCGCGCAGGGCCATGTCGCGGCCGATGCGCGCGCGGTTGACCAGCTTCTCGGCGGCGGCGCGTATCTGTTCGAGACGGCGCAGGCGGTCAGCCAGCGCGGCGGCGAGATCGGCGGCCGCCGGCTCGTCGGCCTTTTCTTCCTCGGGCAGCAGCAAACGGGATTTGAGATAGGCGAGCCATGCCGCCATCACGAGATAATCGGCAGCCAGCTCCAGCCGGATACGGCGCGCTTCCTCGATGAAGATCAGATATTGCTCGGCAAGAGCCAGCACGGAGATTTTGGCGAGATCGACCTTCTGGCGACGCGCCAGTTCCAACAGGAGATCGAGCGGCCCTTCAAACCCGTCGACATCGACGAGGAAGGCCTCTTCGGTCTCTCCTTTATCCAGTTTATCGATCTCGAAAGGGAGATCAGCCATACCGGAGCCCTACCCGCGTCACGCGCCCGAATCACTTGCGCAACCAGCATGCTGGCGCAACTTGGGCGGAATGTGACCGGTCTAGGCGGCTGTCGCAAGCGCCTCGGCGAGTTTGGCGCGGGCTTCCACAGGATCGAACAGTCCCGCGCCCTCGCGGATGCGGGCCAGCGCCTTTTCGGCCCGTTCGGCGGCCTTTCCGGCCAGAACAGGGGCCTGGGCGGCGACTTCGGCGGCTTCCGAAAGGTCGCCGTTGCAGTGCAGTCCCATATCGACGCCCGCGGCATAAAGGGCGCGCGCCCGCTCCGCGAAGGAGCCGGTGAGCGCCTTCATCGAAAGGTCGTCGCTCATCAGGAGGCCGTCGAAGCCGATATAGCCGCGCACGATCTGGCTGATGACCGTCGGGGACAGCGTCGCCGGACGATCGGGGTCGAGCGCGGTGAAGACGACGTGCGCGGTCATGGCCAGCGGTAAATCGGCGTTGGCGCGGAAGGGGGCAAAATCGGTCGCTTCCATTTCCGCCCGGCTTTCGTGGACCACCGGCAGTTCAAGATGGCTGTCGGACCGGGCGCGACCGTGGCCGGGGACGTGTTTGAAAACAGGCAGGACGCCGCCGGCCATCAGTCCCTCGGCGGCGGCGCGGCCGAGCCGGGCGACGGTGGCGGGCGAAGGTCCGTAGGCGCGGTCCCCGATGATCGAGTGCGCGCCCTCGACGGGCAGGTCCAGAACAGGCAGGCAATCGACGGTCACGCCGACTTCGGCCAGATCATGTGCGATCAGGCGCGCGGCCAGAAAAGTCAGGCGCGCGGTCTCTGCTTCATCCTCGGAAACGGCGGCCAGGCGGGCGGCGGACGGGTAGAGCGGCCAATGCGGCTCGCTCATACGCTGAACCCGGCCGCCCTCCTGATCGATCAGGACGGGCGCGTCAGCGCGCCCGGTGATCGCGCGAAAGGAATCGGTCAGCCGCGCGATCTGCTCGCGATCGGCGACATTGCGCCGGAACAGGATCAAGCCCCAGGGATCGGCCTCACTGATAAAGGCTTTCTCGTCTGCGCCGAGTTCAAGCCCGGCGCAGCCGCAAATAAAAGCCCGTGCGGCCATGCTTCAGTTCCCCGAGATGAAGCAGGCTCCGCCCGCCGACTTGATGTGACTGCAGGCCGCCTGCGCAGCATCGCGGCTGAACCCGGCGGCGCGTACACGGTAGACGTTCTTGTCGGCCGCCTTGTGCACGCCAAGCTTGTGGCCGCCCAGAGCCGACGCATATTTCGCGCCGAGCCGCGCGGCGACGGATTTGGCCTCCGCTTCGGTCGCCGGCGCGGCGAGCTGGATGGCGAAACCGCCGCGCGCTGTGGTCGCGGCCGCAGGCGCTGCGTGAGCTTCGCGCTGGCGGGGCGCCAGACCGTGCGACAGGTCTTCTGCGCCCTGCTCGCTCGGCTTGGCGAGCGCCGTTTTCGTGGTCGGCGATCTGGTCGCCTTCGCGCGGCCTTCGCCAGGCGTCGTGGCGACCCGCGCGCTGGTCTTGGGCGTCGCGCTGCGGGGCGCGGCCGGCGCAGGCGCAGCCGCCGTTTCGCTGGAAATGATGCTGCCGTCGGCGCGCACGGAAACCGTCTTCACCTTGCGCGGCTCAGCCGTCGCCGCAGCGTCCGCCTTGGCGGCGGGGGCCGGCGCGGCCGATTTCAGCGCAGCGTTCAGCGCGGGCGACATCACGTCGTTTTCGGTCAGCCCGATGATGCGCGGCTGCTTGGGCGCCGCCGTCACGTCGATCGGCGGCTCAGAGCGCGTCACGGCCTGTTTGACGGCAGGCGCAGCGACGCTCTTGTCGAGCAAGGAGGAATCGGCGGCCGCCGATTCCGTCTTCTCGTTCGGCGCGGCGATCTTGGCGGGCGTCGAGGACGCCTTGATGGTGGCGATTTCGCCGCCATTCGTCGGCTTTGCGCCCTTCATGAAAGCGAAGGTGGAGCCGATCGCGATCATGGTGGCGCCGATTACGGCGCCAGTGAGGATCAGCGGCTTTTTCGAGCGCGCGGCGGGCGCCTCGGGAGCTTCGTAATCGTCCTGCGGGAAGGCTTGTTCGGGCGGCGGCGGGAAATGACGCGCCGTGCTGACCGTCGGATCGAATTCGTCGAAAACCGGCTCGGCGTGGACGGCCGGCGCAGCCGCGCGGGGATCGGCGGCAAAATGATCTTCCAGCGCGCCGCGCAGCTCGGGGGCGCCGATATGAGGCTCCGCCGCAACATCGCGCTGGACCGGAGGCGCCTCGAAACCAACGGGGCGAAGATGGCCGTGGTCGATCGAAGGCAAGCGCGCGCCGCCGTCGCGAACCAGACCGGCAAAGGGATCGCCGCCCGCCTTTTCGGCGCCGGACACGAGCCGCGCCAGTTCGGCCAGCGGGTCGCTGTATTTCACCGGCTCGGGGGCGCGAAGCCGCCGCTCGAATTCCTCGATATCGATCGGGTGACGAAAATCCTGGGCAGCGCTCATGTCAAACCTCGCTCACGACACTATCGGGATCGAGTGCGCCGCCGCACGGCTAGCGCATTTCCTGAGGCGCGTTCACCCCGAGAATACCCAATCCCGCCGCCAGGACATTGGTAAAGAAACACACCAAGGCCAGTCTGGCGATCGTCATTTCTCTACTTTTTTCATTAACAAACCGTAATTGCGGTTCGTCCTTTCCCCTGTTCCAGTGCGCGTGGAACAGACTTGCGGCCTCGTGCAAGTAAAACGCGATGCGGTGCGGCTCGTGCGCTCGCGCCGCCGCATCGATAACGCGCGGAAATTGCGCCAGTATTTTGACCAAAGCCTGTTCGCCCTGATCCGAAAGCAAGGCAAGATCGGCGCGCGCGAGCGCGGCCGGCGCGAGATCGATGTCGGGAAAGGCCGCCTTGGCCTGCCTCATCACCGAGCAGGCGCGCGCGTGTGCGTATTGCACATAAAAGACAGCGTTGTCCTTCGATTGTTCGATCACCTTGGCGAGGTCGAACTCCAGCGGCGCGTCATTCTTGCGATAGAGCATCATGAAGCGCACAGCGTCGACGCCGACTTCGTCCACCACTTCGCGCAGCGTGACGAAATCGCCGGCGCGTTTGGACATTTTCACGGGTTCGCCGCCGCGCATCAGTTTCACGAGCTGACACAGCTTCACATCAAGCGCCACTTCGCCGAAAGACAGCGCCTTGACCGCCGCCTCCATGCGCTTGACGTAGCCGCCGTGGTCTGCTCCCCAAACGTCGACGAGAACGTTGTAGCCGCCATCGATCTTGACGCGGTGATAAGCGATGTCCGACGCAAAATAGGTGTAGCCGCCATCCGATTTCAAAAGCGGACGGTCGACGTCGTCGCCGAATTTCGTCGAACGGAACAGCGTCTGGTCGCGATCCTCCCAATCGTCCGGCAGCTTGCCTTTCGGCGGCGGCAGACGACCGACATAAACGAGATCGCTCTCGCGCAACGTGTCGATGGTGCGCGCGATGCGGTCGCCCTCCGGGCCGCGCGTCAGCGAGCGCTCGGAAAAGAAAACTTCATGCGTGATGTTGAGCGCTGCAAGATCATCGCGGATCATCGCCATCATCGCGTCGATGGCGAAAGCGCGCACAGGTTCGAGCCAATCGCTTTCAGGCTTGTCGCGCAGCGCGGCGCCGTATTTTTCGACGAGCGCCTTGCCGACGGGAACGAGATAATCGCCAGGGTAGAGCCCCTCGGGAATTTCGCCGATGGTCTCGCCCAGGGCCTCGCGATACCGCATGTAGGCCGAGCGCGCGAGCACGTCGACCTGCGCGCCGGCGTCATTGATGTAATATTCGCGCGTCACCGCATCGCCGGAAAATTCGATGAGATTGGCGAGCGCGTCGCCAAACACGGCGCCACGGCCGTGGCCGACATGCATCGGACCCGTCGGATTGGCCGAGACATATTCGACGTTGATTTTCTGCGCGCCGACTCCGCGGCCGAAAGCCTGCGGCGCCTCCAGCGCCGTCTGCACGACCTTATGGAAAACGTCGGGTTTCAGACGGATGTTGATGAAGCCGGGGCCGGCGACTTCCGCCTGCGCAACGTCTGGATCGTTCGCCAGCGCCATCGCCAGTTCGCTCGCCAGCACGCGCGGCGATCCGAAATGCTCTTTCGCCTCCTTGGCGAAAACCATTGCGGCGTTGACGGCGAGATCGCCATGTTCGGGATCGCGCGGCGGCTCCACGACAAAACGCGCCATCGAAAGATTTTTCGGCAAGCGCCCCGCCCGCGCGAAATCGCCCAGCAGTCCGCAAATCCGTTCGTGAAAATCAGCGTAAATGTTCATGGAATTGCGGCTTAGAGGAAAGCGCGCGGGTCGTCAAAATCCCTCGTTTCCAGCCGGTTCGCCGTAGGCGTTGACGGATTTGCGCCCGGGCATAAGGCCCAGTTCGAGCACCGCCCACACCGACAGGGCCAAAGAGGCGGCCAGCATCAAGGCCGCCAGGGGGCGCACAGCGCGGAAGGCGTTCTCGCCGAGCGCCTGCAGAATCACCGGCGCTGCGTAATAAAGCCACAGCCAATGCCCGCTCTTGCCGCGATCGTGCAGACGGCGCACGCCAACCGCGATGGCGGCGGACATGGAAATGGCGAAGGCGGCGAGCGCAAGCAGGCTGACCGCAAGACCGCCTGCTGTCGGCACGCCCTCCTCGCGCGCAGCCGCGAGCGCCCACGCCGCGCCAACCGCCCACACGATGAAGCCGATCAGCAGGGCCGCCATCGTGCCCCACCATGCCAGCCGTCCGGCGCGGCCGTCTCGCTCAAGCAGCGATGTCAACACAGCGTCCCAACCATCACGTTTCAAGGAATGAGCTTGCGATATATGTGCCATGTCGCGTGCCCGAAAATCGGCAGAACGACAAAAAGGCCGAAGAACAGGCTGACGATCGACAGGCCAAGGCCGATGCCGATCAGGACCGCCCAAAAGATCATCGGCCCCGGATTGGCGGCCACGGCGCGCACGCTTGTTATCATCGCCGTCACGAAATCGACGTCGCGGTCGGCCAGCATTGGAAAGGATACGGCCGTGATCGAGAATACAAACAGCGCGATGGCTGCGCCGACGGCGTTGCCGAGCGCGGCGAACAGCATGCCCTTCTGCGTCGTCAGGACCGCGGTCAGCAGTTCCTGAACCGTGGGCACATGCAATCCATAGAACATCAGGAACAGGAAGATCGCGAAGTCCACCCAGATGATGAGCACGAACACCGTCACGAGCGCCATCCAGCCCAGATCCTTGCCGCTGCGGTTCCAGACCGCAGCGAAAATGGCGTTCCAGCTCAACGGTTCGCCCCGCTCGATGCGGCGGCTGATTTCATAGGTGCCGGCGGCGACAAAGGGCACGATGAGCGCAAACCCCATGGTCAACGGATAACCGACGTAGGGCATGCCCAGAAAGACGAACAGCGACAGGATCAGCATGCCGCCGAGCGCGTAGATGCCGCCGAAAAACATCCCGTAGAACGGCGCTTTCTTGAAATCTGACCAGCCCTCGCCGAGCGCTGCGAATACGTCCGATGTCGTTATCGCGTTGATGGCGATGCGCTTGCTCTGGGCGCGCGCGCGCGGCGTGGCGTCCTGCGCCTCGATCATGAGTTCCCCTCCCGGCGTGATCTTGTTTTTTAGGGAAGCATGCGGCATGAGCGCCCCCGCCGGCAAGAGCCTAGCGGTTGCGGCCCGATATTTCCGCGCCGGCGTCGGGCTTAAGCCGCCAGAAGAACAGGATCGAGATGAGCGAAACCGCGCCCACAACCAGGAAGGCGGGCGCAAAATCGGCTGTCGTCATGGCCAGAGCCTCGCCGCGGCTGCGACGGGTCAGCTCCAGCGCCGCCGCCGCCAGCGTGACGCCAACCGAGAGAGACAGTTGCTGCGCGACCGCCGCCAGACTGGTCGCGCGGCTCATTTCGCCGGGCTCGATCTCGGCATAGGCCACCGCATTCAGCGCCGTGAACTGCAAGGAGCGAAAAAAGCCGCCGGTCAGCAACACCGCCATAATGACGAGATGCGGCGTCTGCCTTGTGAAAAAGATCGAGCACAGAAAAAACGCTGTCGCCACCAGTCCGTTGAAGATCAGCACGGTGCGAAACCCGAAGCGCCTGAGGATGGGCGCGGCTGTCGCCTTCATCGCCATGGCGCCGACTGTCGAGACGAAGGTCAGCCCGCCGGACTGGAACGGCGACAGGCCGAAGGCGGTCTGGAAGAGCAGCGGCAGCAAAAACGGCGTCGCGCCAATGCCGACGCGGAAAAAGAAGCCTCCGCCGACCGAAGCGCGAAACGTCGGGTGACGCAGCAGGCGCAGGTCGAGGATCGGGTGGGCGGCAATCCGGGCGTGGCGCAGATAGGCCAGCAGCGCAATCGCCCCCGCGCCGATGAGCGCGGCGTCCGCCTGAGCGGAAACAACCCCCCTGCCCACGACCGAAAAGCCGAAGATCAGGCAGGAGAGCGCAAGACCCGAAAGGACGAAGCCGCTGACATCGAGCGGCGGCGTCTTGGGCTCGCGCACGTCGGGAATGTACAACGTCGCCAGCAACAGCCCGAGCGCGCCGATCGGAACGTTGATCCAGAAAATCCACCGCCAATGGAAATAGGTGGTGATGAAGCCGCCAAGCGGTGGGCCGATGACCGGGCCGACGAGCGCGGGAATGGTCAGCCAGGCGAGCGAGCGCACGAGATCGGCGCGCGGCGTCGAGCGCAGGATCACCAGCCGTCCGACCGGGGTCATCATCGCTCCCCCCATGCCCTGCACGATGCGGGCGGCGACGAATCCCGGCAGCGACGAGGACAGCCCGCACAGGATGGAGCCCAGCGTGAAGACCGCAATGGCCGAGCGGAACACCCGGCGCGCGCCGAACCGGTCAGCCATCCACCCGGAGGCCGGAATGAAGATTGCCAGCGACAGGAGATAGGATGTCAGCGCCAGCTTGAGCTGGATCGGGTCTTCGCGCAGGTCGGCCGCGATCGCCGGCAGGGAAGTGGCGATGACCGTGGAATCGAGATTTTCCATGAAAAGCGCTGTCGCGACCACCAGCGGCACGATCATGAGGCGGGTTTTCAGCGGCGGCGCGTTTTCCACAGGCGCAAGGGCGGGCGGTGGGCCCCGATCCTTCGAAATGTCATCCATGGCGCGAATATAGAGGCGGTTCGGCGTTCAAAACAGCCAGGGCGTTTGCGCCGCCGCGCAATAGTGCTATGAGCACGCGCCAACCCCGCATTTCCGGCGCCCTGCGCCCGCTATTTTCAGGAGTTGGCTTGATGGCCCTCACCGTTCGGTCCCCCCTTCTCGAAGCTCTCACTTTCGACGACGTTCTGCTGCGTCCCGGCCATTCGGAAATCATGCCGAGCGGCGTCGACCTGCGCACGCGGCTGACGCGCGGCATTTCGCTCAATCTGCCGATCATCTCTTCCGCCATGGATACGGTGACGGAAGCCCGTCTCGCGATCGCCATGGCGCAGGCCGGAGGCCTCGGCGTCATCCATCGCAACCTCGAGCCCGAAGAACAGGCCGAGGAAGTGCGGAAGGTGAAGCGCTACGAGAGCGGCATGGTCGTCAATCCGATCACCATCTTTCCCGATCAGCCGCTCGCCGACGCGCTCGCGATCATGGAGCGCCATTCCATTTCCGGCATTCCGGTTGTCGAGCGCGCCGTCAATGGCCGGCCCGGCAAGCTCGTCGGCATTCTGACGCACCGCGACGTGCGCTTTGCGGACAATCAGGCGCAGCCGGTTTCAGAACTCATGACGCGCAAGCTCATCACGGTGCGCGAAGGCGTTTCGAAAGACGAAGCGCGCCGGCTGCTGCATCAAAATCGCATCGAAAAATTGCTGGTGGTGGATGAAGACCACAAATGCGTCGGCCTCATTACGGTGAAGGACATCGAAAAGGCCACGCAACATCCCAACGCCTGCAAGGACGCCGAAGGCCGGCTGCGCGTTGCGGCCGCCTCGACGGTTGGCGACAAGGGATTTACGCGCGCGGAATTGCTGATCGACGCCGGCGTCGATTGCATCGTCGTCGACACTGCGCACGGCCATTCGCAAAGCGTTCTCGATCAGGTCGCGCGCATCAAGCGCCTGTCCAACAAGGTTGCGGTCATCGCCGGCAATGTTGCGACGGCCGAAGGCACCAAGGCGCTGATCGACGCCGGCGCAGACGCCGTCAAGATCGGCATCGGGCCGGGATCGATCTGCACCACGCGCATCGTGGCGGGCGTCGGCGTGCCGCAACTATCGGCCATCATGGAATCGGCCGATGTGGCGCGCAAAGCCGATGTTCCTGTCATCGCCGACGGCGGCATCAAATATTCGGGCGATCTGGCGAAGGCGGTGGCTGCCGGCGCCGAATGCGTGATGATCGGTTCGCTGCTGGCGGGCACCGATGAATCGCCGGGCGAAACGTTCCTGTACCAGGGCCGCACGTTCAAGGCCTATCGCGGCATGGGCTCGGTCGGCGCGATGGCGCGCGGCTCGGCCGACCGATACTTCCAGCAGGACATCAAGGATCAGGTCAAACTGGTTCCCGAAGGCATCGAGGGGCAGGTGCCCTATCGCGGGCCGGTCGGGCCGATCCTGCATCAATTGGCCGGCGGATTGCGCGCGGCGATGGGCTATGTCGGCGCGCCGACAATCACGGATTTCCAGAACCGCGCGCAATTCGTGCGCATCACCGGCGCAGGCCTGCGCGAAAGCCATGTTCACGATGTGGCGATCACGCGCGAGAGCCCGAACTATCCGACGGGGTTGTAATGAGCGTTCAGGCGATTCTTCTGCCCGTCTTCGCGCTTGTCGCGCTGACCTTCTTCACATTGCTGCGGACGGCGATGACGCGCGTCTCCGCGCTCAAGGCCGGCGAAGTAAAACTGCGGGACATTGCGCTCGGCCAGAGCGCGTGGCCGACCAATGTGCAGCAGATCAGCAATTCCTACGAAAACCTGATGCAACTGCCCGCGCTTTTCTATGCGCTGACGATCTTCGCCATGCTCACGAAGAAGGCCGATCTGCTGTTCGTCATCATGGCCTGGCTGTTTGTGGCGACGCGCTACGCGCATGCGCTCATCCACCAGACATCGAACAACGTGCCGCGACGGTTTCAGGCTTTTTCGGCCGGCGTCGTCCTGCTCGTCGCGATGTGGGTGATTTTCGCCGTCCGCATTCTTGCGTTTGCGTAGACGCGCCTCAAAGCCAGCGCGTCGTCTCCGCCTGTTTTTTTGACGCCAGAACCTCGACAACATCGCCGGCCTGCAACGGCTTTCCATTCGGGAACGCCGCCGCCGACAGTTTCGAAGAGTGAATCTTGCCGTCGACCGGCGAAACGAAGCTGAATTCGAAAGCGATCTTGCGCTTGACGGTGTAATCCATCCACTTGGGATGGCTTTTGACGGCGATCTCAGCGAGCTGACAAGGAAGCGTGTCTGACGTCGACGTGCGCTTGCCCTCGGTTTTCTCCATGTAGCAAACCTCGTCGACCTTGGTCAGACGAGCCTGCGTTCTCTGGTAATTCGTTGATTTGTCGAATCGATCGTAGGCGTAAACGGCGATCACCGCGAAACCGACGAGCCCTAGCGATTTGATATTCATGCAAGCCCCCCTGCCGAGGGCCATGCTGATCGTCCCACCTTACGGAAGCGTTACGATGCGTCGCCCCGCTTGGACGCGGTTAACGCTAGGCAAAATCCTCCAGCGGCAAAACGCGTCGCGGGATCAAAACGTCAGATCGAGAAGCTCGTGCCGCAGCCGCAGGAGGCCGTGGCGTTGGGATTGTCGATCTTGAACGCCTGGCCCATGAGATCGTCGACGAAATCGATTTTCGAGCCCTTCAGATATTCGAGGCTCACCGGATCGATCAGAACGGTCGCGCCGTCGCGCGCGAGCGCGAGATCGTCGTCGGCGCGGTCCTGCACGATGTCGAAAGCGTATTGAAAGCCGGAGCAGCCGCCCCCGTTCACGGCGACGCGCAAAGCGGAACCGGGCTGTTCGGCGCGGAGGATTTCGGCCACGCGGCGCGCGGCGCGATCGGTCAGGACGACGTCTGTCATGGGCTCAAGATAAGCTGCCCGGCCAGGGCTTTCAACCAGCGCGCAGCCGTGGTTTAGACTGACGCCATGCAGCCTGACAGACCGCGCGCTTCCTACGCCAGCGACCCCGCGCGCAGCCGCGGGCGGCTATTTCCGGAAACGGATTCCCCGACGCGAACGCAATTTCAGCGCGATCGCGACCGCATCATCCATTCCACAGCCTTTCGGCGACTGGCGCACAAGACGCAGGTGCTGGCTCCCTTCGGCGGCGACCACTTTCGCACCCGGCTGACGCATACGATCGAAGTCTCGCAAATCGCGCGTGCGCTGGCGCGCGGGCTCGGCCTCGACGGCGATCTGGCGGAGACGCTGGCGCTGGCGCATGATCTCGGCCACACGCCCTTCGGCCATGTTGGCGAGGATGCGCTGGATGCGGCGATGGCGCCCTACGGCGGCTTCGACCACAATGCTCAGGCGTTGCGCATCGTCACCAGCCTCGAACGGCGCTATGCGCGGCATGACGGGCTGAACCTCACCTGGGAGACGCTTGAGGGGCTGGTCAAACACAATGGCCCCCTGCTCTCGGCCGATGGCGCGCCGACCGCGCGCTACGCAGCGCGCGGCGTTCCCAAACCCATCATCGAGTTCGATCGGCTCTGGCCCCTGAACCTCACGACATTCGCCAGCGCCGAGGCTCAGGCGACCGCGCTCGCAGACGACATCGCCTATAATGCGCATGACATCGACGATGGCCTGCGCGGCGGCTTTTTCACGCTCGACGATCTGCGCGCGGCGGCGCCGTTCGTCGACGGTCTGCTGCTGGAGATCGAGCAAACCTATGGCGCGCTCGACGCATCGCGCGTCGTGCATGAACTCGTGCGGCGCGTGATCACGCGCTTCGTCGAGGACGCCTTGTCCGAGAGCAGCGGACGCCTCGCCCGCTCGGGCGCGCGCGATGCGTCCGACGTGCGCGGCGCCAACGGCCCGCTCGTGTCCTTTTCAGACGAGATCGCCGCGGCAGACCGCTCCATCAAGTCGTTTCTGTTTCCCGCGCTCTACCGCCACGTCGACGTCGTGGTCATGCGCGAAAAGGCCACACGCATTGTGGGGGAGCTGTTCCCGCTTTTTCTCGCCGAACCCACCGCCATGCCGCTGGAATGGGGCGGCCAATACAAGGGCGCTCCAGACCAGACCGCGCGAGCGCGCGTCGTGGCCGATTATATTGCGGGCATGACCGACAGATACGCGCTCGAATGCTACCGCCGCCTTATCGATGCGCGCATGCACGTGTGACAAGTTAGCCACAACGCGTTTTTAATGCTTCATTAACTATTTTTGCTTGTCTGACCCCATTGCTTTTACAAGGCTAGTCGTTCCAAATGAGTTGATCATTGGGGAAACACTTATGCTTTCTAAAACTGCACTCTGCCTTTTCACAGCGGCTGCACTGGCCGCACCGGCCCTGGCAGCCGATCTTCCCGTCCGCACCGCGCCGGTCGCCTATGCCGCGCCAGCGCCGATTTTCACATGGACCGGGTTTTATGTCGGTTTGAACGCCGGCTATGGCGGCGGCCGTTTCGACACTTCCAATTCGATCGTTTATCCGGGCCTGGCGGCCGGATACGGCAGGTCTACATTCACCGCCAACGGCTTTCTGATCGGCGGTCAAGCTGGTTACAATTATCAGCTTGCGAATAATGTCGTGCTCGGCGTCGAAGGCGATATAGCCTGGAGCAATATCAAGAATGGCGGCGATAGCTCGTCGGTCCTTGTGCAGAACGGATTTGCGCCCTCTTTCTCGTTCTCCAGCAGTCATGCGAAAGCGGACTTGCTCGGCGGTCTGCGCTTGCGCGCGGGTTACGCGATGGGCGCCTTCATGCCCTACCTGACAGGCGGGTTGGCGTTTACGCGCCTGTCCGTCAACACGTTGTTAATCAACGGAACGTCCTTTGACAGCGCGACCGCATCCAGCACCAAGCTCGGTTGGGCGGTCGGCGCCGGATTTGAATATATGCTCATGCCGAATGTGTCGGTCAAAACCGAGTATCTTTATAGCCAGTTCTCCGGTCTGAATTACCGGTACATCGGCAACATGTTTCTCAATCCTACCGAAATCGGGTCACTGCATACTGTCGGCCTCCACTCAGTCCGCGCCGGGTTGAACTATCACTTCAACTTCGGCGGCGCGCCGGTGGTTGCGAAATATTGATCGGGACTCCGATCGAAAAGAAAGGGCCTGACATTTGTCAGGCCCTTTTTCGTTTGTGCGTCGTTTCGCTTATTTCTGATCGGGCTCGATTTCCGTCGCAAACGCTTTCCATGATTCCTCGAGCTGCGGGCTCATGGGAATGTTGAAGCGCTCGCCGTTCGGCAGGCGATGGCCGAACCATTTTTCGTAAGTCGGATCGATTTCATTGCTGATGACGAGGGCGCGGAACGCTCGCTCAATGATCTGCTTCATCGGCTTGTCGTCGTGCCGGTAGGCGATGCCGTAGGGATCGTACGACAGCAACTCGCCGGCAACCATGAACTTGTCCTGCGCGCGATGCTGGGCGATGAGGCCTGCCAGGAGAATGTCGTCGGTTGCGAACGCGTCGACCTTGCCGCTCGCCAGCAATTGATAGCTCTGCTCGTGGTCGGGCGATTCCACAAGCTTCAGGCCGAGCTGGAATTTTTCGTCCAGTTTTTTCAGCGCGGCGATATTCGTCGTGCCCGCCGTCACCGCGACGGTCTTGCCTTTAAGACTGTTGAAATCTTTCCACGGCGTTCCCTTGGCGACCATCACCTTCGTGCCGGCGACAAAAATCAGCGGCGAGAAAGAAACGATCTTCGCGCGTTCGAGATTGGCTGTGGTCGAACCGCATTCGAGATCCACCTTGCCGTCGGCCACCGCCTGCAAACGCGTTTCCGAGGTAACTTTCTCATAGGCGACTTTCAGGTCGTCTCGCCCGAGCGTGCGGCCGATTTCTTCCACGATGGCGTTGCACAGATCCATCGAATAGCCGATCGGCTTGCCGGCGCGATCGACGAAGGAAAAGGGCACCGACGCCTCGCGATAGCCAAGCGTCACCGTTCCGGTGCGCGCAATCTTGTCGAGCGTTCCGGTGAGGCCTGCGGCGGGAATTTGAGGCGCGGCGGTCTGCTGCGCAAAAGCGGCGGGCGCGATCAGCGCCGCCGCAAGCGCGGCGAAGGCAAGGCTTCGCGCGCGCAGGGTCAGGCTGGGCATGTGCGGATCCTCACATCGTCGCCGGCACGGGTTCGTCGATGAAGGCGTCGTCCGCCGTTCCCGGCTTTTCTGGCCCCAGCGCATGTTCCCATTTCGCGACGACGGCTGTCGCCAGCGAATTGCCGATGACGTTGGTCGCCGAACGGCCCATGTCGAGAAACTGGTCGATGCCCATGATGAGCAGCAGCCCCGCCTCCGGAATGCCGAACTGGTTGAGCGTCGCGGCAATGACGACGAGCGAGGCGCGCGGCCGCCATGCCTTTCGACGTCAGCATCAGCACCATCAGCATCGTCAATTGCGTGCCCAGGCTCAGCTGGATGTTGTAGGCCTGCGCGATGAAAAGCGACGCGAAGGTGCAATACATCATCGAGCCGTCAAGGTTGAAGGAATAGCCCATCGGCAGAACGAAGGAAGCGATGCGGTTCGGCACGCCGAACTTTTCGAGACCCTCGAGCGTCTTGGGATAGGCCGCTTCCGAAGATGCTGTCGAAAACGCGAGCAGCGTCGGCTCCTTGATGAGGCCGAGCAGCCTGAAGACGCGCGGCCCCAAAAACAGGAACGCCGCGCCGACCAGCACCGCCCAGAGCACGAACAACGAGAGATAGAAGCCGCCCATGAATTTGGCGAAAACCATGAGAATGCCGAGGCCCTGCTTGGCCACGGTGGCCGCGACGGCCGCGAAAACGGCGAGCGGCGCAAAGTTCATCACATAGCCGGTGACGACCAGCATGGCGTGCGCGGCTTCGTCGATGCCCTGCGCGATGATCTTGCCCTTCTCGCCCATCGAGGCAACCGCGACGCCGAAGAAAACCGAGAACACGACGATCTGCAAAATCTCGTTCGTCGCCATCGCCTCGACCACCGATTTCGGCACGAGATGTTCGACGAAATTTTGCAGCGACATCGAGGATGTTTTCAGGCCGGTCGCTGCGCCTGCGTCCGGCAGCGGCATGTTGAGATTCACGCCCGGCTGCAACAGATGCACCATCAGCAATCCCAGCAGCAGCGACACGAACGAAGCCGAGACGAACCACGTCATGGTTTTCAGAAAGATGCGGCCGACCGACGATGAATCGCCCATATGCGCGATGCCGACGACGAGCGTCGAGAAAACCAGCGGCGCGATGATCATCTTGATCAGGCGCAGGAACAGCGTGGAGATCAGCTCGAAATACGAGGCGATGTCCTTTGCGTGCTTGGCGTCGAAATTCGCAAAGATGAAATAGCCGACGAGAATGCCGAGCAGCATCGCGGCAAGGATGATGTGAATCATATATTTTTTCATTGAAATGTCTCCAGCCCGATCGCGCGTCGTAACCGACGTCGCCTGCGTCATTCGTTGGACGCTTGCCTTCAGCCTATAACGCTATTGCCCGCCGCGAAAGCCGGTCGCAAGGACGTAAAGCTCGGCCGAATCCTTGCGGCTGGCGGCTGGTTTGACATGCCGCACGGTTGCAAAGTCCCGTTTCAATTGCGCAAGAAGCTGGGTTTCCGAACCGCCCTGCAACACCTTGGCGAGGAAAAAGCCTTTGGGCGCAAGAATTTCGCGCGCGAATTCGGCGGCGAGCTCCGCCAATGCGACGATCTTGAGATGATCGGTCTGACGATGCCCGGTCGCGTTGGCCGCCATATCCGACATGACGGCGTCCGCAGGGCCGCCGAGAATGGCGCGCAAGGCCTCCGGCGCGTCGTCGTCCAGAAAATCCATCTGTGCAAATTCGACGCCGGGAATCGGGTCGACGGGCAACAGGTCGATCGCCACCACCCTGGCCTTGGCGTTGCCATTGGCGGCGCCCGTCTTGCGCGCGGCGATCTGCGACCAGCCGCCGGGCGCAGCGCCCAGATCGACGACTTTCATGCCCGGCTTCAGCAATTTGTAGCGCTCGTCCATTTCGAGCAACTTGTAGGCGGCGCGCGAACGCCAGCCGTCGCGCTTGGCCTGCGCGACATATGGATCGTTGAGCTGGCGCTCCAGCCAGAGCGTGGAGGACAGCGAGCGTTTGCGCGCGGTCTTGACGCGCGTCTTCAGGCCGTCGCCTTTCTTGCCATCGCCGCCCTTGCCGCCTGGACGTTGACGCCCCGCAATCATCGATACATCCCCGTCGGCCGGTCGGCGCGCATCAATTCCAGCAGCACGCCCTCGCGCAAGCCCCGATCGGCGATGCGCAAGCGCTCGGCGGGGAAAGCGCGGCGGATGGCTTCGAGAATGGCGCAGCCCGCCAGAACAAGATCGGCGCGCTCGCGGCCGATGCAGCCGTTGGCTGCGCGCTGTTCGTAATTCATCACGCGCAATTGCGCGACAGCGGCGTCGGCCTCGTCCGCGGTCATCCACAAACCGTCGACGCGGCGGCGGTCATAGCGCTCGAGGCCAAGATGCACGCCGGCGACGGTTGTCACCGTGCCGGATGTGCCCAGAAGATGAAAACGCCCGCAGGCGCGCTGGCGCATGGCCCGCTCGGCGAAGGGCGCGAGCGCCTGCGCAAAGGTCGCGACCATGGCTTCAAACGTCGCCTCGTCGACATGCTGACCGCCAAAACGCTCGGCCAGCGAAACGACGCCGATCTCGATGGATGTCCAAATCTGGATGTTGCGCGCGGCTGCGTCGTCGCGACCCGGCGTCAGCCAGATGATTTCCGTGGAGCCGCCGCCGATGTCGAACAGCAGCGCCCCGACGGCGGCCGGGTCGGCCAGCGAACCGCAGCCGATCGCCGCCAGCCGCGCCTCGGTCTCGCGACCGATGATCTCCAGTTTCAGGCCCGTTTCCTGCTCGGCGCGCGCGACGAATTCGGGGCCGTTTGCGGCCGCCCTGCAGGCCTCGGTCGCGATCAGCCGCGTCCGCCGCACGCCCCGCCGCTGGATTTTCTCGCGGCAGACAAGCAATGCGTCCAGCGTGCGCCGCATGGCCTGCTCGCCGAGCCGGCCGGTGTTGGAAAGCCCCTCGCCCAGACGCACGATGCGCGAGAAGGCGTCGACAACGCGCAGGTTATCTGCGCCCTGACGGTCCTGGCGCTCGCAGCGCTTGGCCACAAGAAGGCGGCAATTGTTGGTGCCAAGGTCGAGCGCAGCGTAGAGCGGCCCGTCGCTGCGCCAACGGTGCGCGTCATTGCTCTCGCATCGGCCTTCGGCGCCCTCTGCCCGGCGCTCCGGTGCCCCCGTCACATCGATCTCCCGCCGCAGGCGGCAAGCCCACGTAAATTTACGTTTAGAATAACGCACCGGCGGCGCTTGGGAAGGCCCGGCGTGCGGCATCGCGCAAGCTGCGCCCGACATAGCCGTTGACAGGCCCCGGCCCGCAGATTACCTCCAAACCCGCCGCAGGCGCCGCGCGCCGGTGGGGGATAGTTCAACGGTAGAACAGCGGACTCTGACTCCGTTAATCTTGGTTCGAATCCAGGTCCCCCAGCCATAAATCCCCTAAGTCTCTGAATCGGTTCCTTTCTCGCGCAGGTGAAGCGCCTGCTGCGGGAATGATCATCCCGATTGTCCTCCCGGCTTGTCCGCCTTGGAGGATCGAATGGTCAAAGGTGACGTTACAGCAGGGGTAGTCGAGTTGCTCGCGCGCCACGGCGAAGCGATGAAGGATCCAAATTTCTTCATCGAAACCCTGTTCAGGAACGGCTTCGACGAAGAGGAAATTGCGATCTGCGAGAGTTTAGTGCTGCCGCGGATCGACGAATGGTTTTCGCCGCCAACGGCGGAGGGCCTGTCTGAGCCGCAGCCCGGAGGCTTCAAGCCCATGTCGCCGTTTGCCCGGCGCTTCGTCATGACGACAATCGGCCGCACCATTGCAAAGTCGGCCCAAACCGCGGCCGAACAGGAATTGATCGGCATCGACGCGATCGTCGAGCACGTTGCAGCCAGCGTAAGCAATCCGCCGGCCCCCACGCCGGAAGAGCGCGTCGGGTCTTTCCCCGCCGCGACCTCGACAAGCAAGCGGACGCGCAACCCTCAGGCTCGCGAGCTCATCCTGCGGGAACTGGCGGAGTGTCCAGCCACGCCCGCCCAGCTAGCCGCGAGGCTCGCACGCGGAACCCCGTCGAAGCGAGTGCACGACAACGTTCGCAAGCTCTTGCAGCGCATGAAGCGCGATGGTTCCGTCGTTGCAAATGATGTCCGTTATCGGATTGCAGGGACCACGGCGGCGACGCAATCGGTCAACTGAAAACCTGCGGCCCGCCGCTTACGGATCGGCCGGCGCAAAATCCTGCAGGTATTCGGAACCCGGCGCCGTTGCGCTGATCATTAGACGATCCCGCGCGCGGGTCGCAGCGACGTAGAGCAACTGCCGCTCGGTCTCGTAGACGTCCTCGAGTTCGACCTCGTCCGCGGCGGCCTCGACGCGGGCGCGAAGCGGCAGCGCATCGTCGTCGCAGGCGACGACCGCGACGACCTTGAATTCCAGGCCTTTCGCCAGATGCATGGTCCCGATGGCGATGCGGCCGTCAGTCTTGTGGCCCCGGTCCGTCAATTCCACACATTCGAAGCCAGCGACCTTCACCACGGCGCGCGCGCGGGAAAGCAGATCGGGCGTTCGGACGAAAAGTCCGATCTCGCCGGGATCGATGCCTTCCTCGACCGCCGCCTTGACGAAAGCTACCACGGCCTCGATTTCCGCAACTTCACTGGGCGCCACCACGACAGACGGCTCGGGACCGTTGAAAACCGACACTGTGCCCTTCCGATTGTCCTGCACACCATCGACATCCCGCAACGACGCTGGCAGCAAGCGATCGGCCGCGCGGCGGATCTGGTGCGAGGTGCGGTAGTTGACCTTCAGTGTGGTCGAACGGCCGCGGATGTCGATGCCGAGCGCAGACCACGAGAACGGTTGCTGGAAAATGCGTTGGCCCAGATCGCCGGCGAAGAACAACGCGTTCTCACCGGCCCCAGAGATCGCCGCGAGAAACCGCAATTCGGGCACGCCAAGATCCTGCGCCTCATCCACCACGATGTGCGTGAACGGCTTCTCCGACCGCTTCGCGAAGAAATCCGCGACTGACGAAAACACGCGCGGCCAGGTGAAGAACCCTCGGTCCTCGATTGTTCTGCGCGCGGCCGCGAACACCGGCCAGAGGCGCTCGCGCTGTTTAGAGCCGAGCCGCATCTTCCGTCCGAGCCGCGGTACGGCGAGGTAGTCCTCGACCGAACCGACCTGCCAGGCATCGACGACGTTCGCCCATTCTGATCGTACAAAATTCGCGTTCGGCTTTGGCTCGACCAGTTCGCCCGCCATCTCGAGCGCACGGGCGACCAGTTCGTCCCTGGCGACATGCGAGCGCTGGCCGAAGGCCAATTCATGAAGCTCGGCCGCGATGGTGTTTAGCGACGCCACGCGAATGCGGGGGATCACGCCCGCGTCCGGCCCTGCGAGGACGCGAACCTTCTGTTCGAGGGCGGCGGCGAGCGGATCGGAGAATGTGGTGAGCAGCACGCGCGCGTCGGGCGAAGACTGAGCGAGCCGCACCGCGCGATGCAACGCCACGACCGTCTTACCCGTGCCGGCGGAACCCGCAGCGCGCGCGGGGCCCGAGAAATTGCGCTGGACGAGATCGCGCTGGGAGGGGTGCAGGAAGACCATCCACTTGTCCCAGGGATAGTCGAGCGCCTGGCGCAGCTCCTCGACGTTCTCGACCACCCGAAAGCGCCGCAGGGCGTCCGGATGGGCGAACGGGTCGGCGGGCGCAGGCGCCGGCTTTTTCAATTCGCCGGTCGTGGCGAACTGCAACAACGATTCCGCGGCCTCGGCCGGCAGGCGCGGCGCCAGATCCAGGAACCCGTCCTCGCTCGCCGCGCGCACATCGGCGAGCCAATCCTGCGGAACGCCAGCGGACATGAGATCATCGTCGGACAGAGCCGCGAATGGCGGCGGCGGCCCGGCCGGCTTCTGCGCCGCCTGAAACAGCGGCAGCGCGATTTCCTCGACGCGCTCGCGGACTTCCACGATCTGAATCGCGCCGGTGCGAGGATGCGCCTCGATGCGGCGACGCTCGGCCCATTGGTAGGCCTTGTCGTGGTGATCGACATAGGCGAGCAGCATGCTCGCCTCGGTCTTGTGGACAATGATGCGAATGTCGCGGCTGACCCGCACCGACCAGAAATTCCTGTCTTTCGATTGCTCGATGCGGTGCATCTGCAGACCCGGATGCTCCGGGTTCGTCTGCAGGTCGAACGCCGACGTCTTCACGGCCTTCTGGTCGGCGGCGGGCAGCCGCGCCAGAGCGTCGGTGAAGGTATCGGCGATACGGAATTCCATCATGCTCTCTTGTGCTAAAACCATTCCTTCGACTGCGGCAATCGTGTTCCAAGCATGTATAATCCGCTGTGGACGTCGATCAGGCTCCAGTCGGCGAGTCCCGCGCGCACATCGACGAATGACCCATTATCTTCAGCGATCGCGCCGAGTTCCACTTCACCCTCATCCAATTTGATTGCCGGCGGGTGCTTAATGACGTGGGCTTGATGAAGTAGAGACAGCCCTACTGATATCGGGCCGCCCGGGGGAAGCAAGACGTCGTTAGTGATCAGCGTCTCCGCAAGGGCGGGCATCGCGAAGAGTGCGGTCATGAACATGGCGGTCGCGTTCCAGACGCCTATGTACTTTGGCCTCGTCGCCTTGTTGGCAATCGGCTTCATCCAATCGTTCTGGCATTTCCGAATGCCAGAAAGCGTGGTCGGCAGAGCGTCCGGCAGCTTGACGGATTGAAAAAGAAGATAGCCGCCGCGCAAGGATTGCTCGATCGGGAGCGGTCCGCGTTCGTAGTGAAATTTTGAGGCGACTCTTATGTCTGCGTCGTTCAACGTCGCCAAGGCACGCGTTGCGGCATCGCAAAAATCTAGGTCGAGTTTGGCCAAGTGTCCCCAGCAGAGACCTATCGCAAAACACAAGTGCCACGGATTTCGATCTGATAGCTCAGAAAAGTGCTCTGCCGCCTCAGCGTACGCCACCTGATTCAGAGACTTGCCGCTGGCACGTAGCAACTCTTGTACGCGCACTCTCGCAGGCCCGCCCTTTGGACCGCCTCCGAGGTCACACAGCTTCTTGAACTCCTCTTGCGTGCGATTGATCGGAGAAAGTGCGATCTTCATGTTATGCCTCCAACCAATCAGGATTGTAGAATAAAGAATCCAGGAACGCCGCGCGTCCGTCCCAAATTTGTGCTTCGAGCTTCTTCAAAGGGCGGGGCGCATTCCACCACACAGACATCAGCATACGCTCGATCACGCCATCCCAATATAATTCGTAGTCATGTCGCTTGAGGTGAATGCCAAATGCTTTTTTCACTCCGCCGATGTTAGGTCCATCCAAGCATACGAAATAGTCCGGTCTTTTCATTGCGAGCAAGCGGGTAACTGTCGCGAGCCCATGGCCCTTGTCATGCGGAAAAGCGTGCGTGAACGTCTGCACGTAATCGAGATACTGCTCTCGCGTAATCTCTCCAGCTGCAGGAATAACGTCCAGTGCCGCAGAGATATGGGCATTGTTGTCATTGACCAATGTCTTGAAGGTCCGCGCGCTCTTCATCGAGCCGAAACAGCCCCATTTTACATCTTCGCTGCCTTTGAACCCTGCCAGGTTTTTCCGCGTGTCGTCCGGCATGTTCGCAAAACTCACTGTTTCTTCAAACAGCGCACGAGCCTCCTTCAGGACAGCCGCTCGGTCCTTCACAGAATGATGCTGGTCATCTCTCACTCGCTTCGAATACTGGTGCCAAGAAAGCTTCAGCAGTTTGGTTTTGAGTGGCGAGCGCCCGATCGAAGATGCTGCTGCTCGCTTCTTCTCGGCATTCGCACGACGACGGGCCCGATCCCACAACACGCGGTAAAAAGGCAGTTCGTCTGGATCGAACGGTTCTGCACGCTCGAAATAGTCGTCTATTGCTGCCTTCAGATCGCTGGCCAGATGCTTGCCGGCTGTTTTCGAATTGAACAGCAAGCATATCTCATCGTTTTCCGTAAATGCGCCATTCGTCAGATTAGCGCTTCCGATGATGCACTCCCATGCTCCACCCTCGTATTCGAACAAGAACGCCTTCGGATGAAAGACACCAGAGCCGGAATGCAGGAACCGCACTCGCTTGTTCTTGAGATGTGCCTTAATGAAATCAGGACTGGTTCGATTGAAGTGCAGCCCCACCACCCCGACACGGATCTTCTTTTTGTGAGCCGTAAGAGCTTTAACTGCGGGAAAGTCGCTCGTGGCCCACGCCACCGCGAAAGACACGGATTGACACTTTTTCAAGCAGCGAACGAATTCGCCGCTAAGGGCTCTCGTGCGTTTGCGGTTTGGCGACGGCACGCCGCTGTCGCGCGAAGTTGCATGGTATGATTTGACGATCGCCCCTGAACTCGCAGACTGGAATGTCGAGGGGTCTGCCTATCACTACATCCAGCGCGTCTGCGACATCCGTCTCAAGGACGCCGAACAAACGGTGGAAGCTGTGCTGGCTTCGGCTGTGGAATGCCGTGCGTTCGGTTTCGCGACGCCGTTGCCGTGCCTGCTATTCAAACGCAGGACGCGCGCGCTGAGCGGTCAGATCGTTGAATATGTCGAAGGCACGTTCCGCGGCGACGCCTATATTTACCGCCTCAAGCTGACGTGACCGCACGCGCCTGCCGCAAAAAAGCTTCGACTTCCCCTGCGCCAGGCAACCACTCCAGAATGCCGATACGGCGCGCCACCAGAGCGCCGCAGGCGTTGGCGAAAGCCAGCGGATCTTGCCGACCGCTTTGCAACGCCCAGACGAAACCGGCGCCGAATGCGTCGCCTGCGCCCGTGGCGTCCATCTGATCGATCGCAAAACCGGGCGCATAGTGGATTTTCCCAGCGCGATCGCGCGCGATGGCGCCGCGCGCAGCCAGCGTCGCCACCAGCCATTCGCCCTGCCAGCTGCGCGCGCGCGCATGGTCGCGCAACGCCTGCCGCCAAACGTCGAGCGATGCATTTTCGAGCGCAGGGCTGTCGAAAAAGCGCGCCGACTCGCTCTCGTTCATCACGAGAGCGTCGCAGGCAGCGAACAGCGCCGCGTCCGGCTCGCGCCAGGGCGAAGGATTGAGATAGGTTCGCGCGCCTGCTGCGCGCCCCAGGCGAAAGGCCGCCGCGATTGCCGGTTCCGGCGCCTCGAACTGTCCCAAAATCCAGTCGGCGCGCTCCACGTCGGCGGCGGCGGCGAAGATATGCGATTCATCGAGCAGCAGATTGGCGCCGAGATAGGCCGACAGGAAATTGCCGCCATCGGCGGCGATGAAACCAACGCCAAAACCCGACGGCTCGTCCGTCTCCACGACGCCGGAAACATTCATGTTCATGGCGCGCAGGGCGCGCACAACCGACGCGCCCGCCTCATCCCGACCGATCGCCATTTTCAGGGCGACGTCTGCGCCAAGTCTGTGCAGCGCAACCGCCAAATTAAGACCCTTGCCGCCGTGCTCGCGAAACACTCCCGTCGCGGCGACGGATTCCCCGGTGTGCGGAAGGTGCGGAACGTGCAGAAAGTTGGCGTTCATATAATTGCCGACAACGAAGATGCGCATGCGATGCTCCCAATGGCGCAGCGCGCAATACATCGCTCCGCGCGGACGTCGCTATTTCGAAACGTGGTCGTCTACGTATGCACCCCTGTGATCGCTTCGCGCCGCCAGCTTGCGAACGCCGCCAAGCATAGGCAGAGGACAAGCAACGCGCCGCATTGCGACGATCCAATCTTCCGCACACCCGCGCGTCGGATTTGCCATCGTTGGCGTCCTGACTGCTTGAGTCAACCTGATCAGGCGCGCGTGATTGCGACGGCGCCATTTCGGTGGAGCGCGCCTCACCGTTCCTTCATGGCTTCCGCGCCGATTTTGGCGATGGGGGACATGAGGTAGTCGATGATGCGGCGCTGGTCGGTTTTGACTTCGGCCGTCACCGTCATGCCCGGCAGAAGCGGAATTTCGGCGCCGTCGATTTTCATGGCCGCCTTTTCCATCTCGATGAGGATGGGAAAGACGAAATTCTGCGGCTGGCCAGGCGCGAGATTGGGCGCTGTCGCATTGGCTGTCGCGGTGGCGTTGGCTTGCGCGCGGCGCGCCTCCTGCTCGTCGATGGCGTCGTGAGCGACGCGAACGACTTTGCCGCGCACCGTTCCAAAACGCGTGAAGGGAAAGGCGTCGATTTTCACTTCGGCCTCCTGCCCCGCCTTCACGAAACCGATGTCGATGTTGGAGACATAGGCTTCCACCTGCAAGGGTCCGTCGAGCGGTGCGATCGTCATCAATTGCTGACCGGTTGTGACTACCTGCCCAATGGTCGTCACCGCATTTTGCTGCACGACGCCATCGATCGGCGCGGTCAGATGCGTGCGCGCAAGACGCGCCTGCGCCTTGGCGAGCTGCTGCGCCGTTTCGTCTCCCTTGCGCGCGGTCTCGGCCAGCTTGCCTTCGTTGTCGGCGATGAATTGCGCGATCGCCTTGTTCTTCTGGCTGACGATTTCGGCCATCGCGGCGTCGGTCTCGACGAGCTGGCCCTTGTCCGAGGCGAGCTGCGCCTGCGACTTCTGCAAAGCCTCCTGCGCGTCGTAGAGATTGACCTTGGTGCCGACGTTCATCCTGATGGCGCTTTGGCGCATGCCGACGCGGCCGTGCAGCGTATCCATCAGCGCAACCTGATAGGCGATGGACGCCTCCAGCCGTTTGCGCGTGGCGGCTTTCTGCGCCATCTGCTTGTCGAGATTGGCGAGCGTGTCGCGCAATTGCGCGAGATCGGCGGCCAGCACTTTCTGTTCGCGGGCCTGTATGTCGACCGGGATTTCCGGGGGGAAAACGAGCGTCGGC
>JAGWTA010000041.1 GCA_028869185.1 Hyphomicrobiales bacterium | reverse complement strand
CCACGCCACCAAGCACAACGACGTCGAACTGGCGAAGTCCAACATCCTGCTGATCGGCCCGACCGGCTCCGGCAAGACGCTGCTCGCCCAGACGCTGGCGCGCATTCTCGACGTGCCCTTCACGATGGCCGACGCCACCACGCTGACCGAAGCCGGTTACGTCGGCGAGGACGTCGAGAACATCATTCTCAAGCTGCTGCAGGCTTCCGACTACAATGTCGAGCGCGCCCAGCGCGGCATCGTCTACATCGACGAAATCGACAAGATTTCGCGCAAGTCCGACAATCCCTCCATCACCCGCGACGTGTCGGGCGAGGGCGTGCAGCAGGCTCTCCTGAAAATCATGGAAGGCACGGTCGCGTCCGTGCCGCCGCAGGGCGGCCGCAAACACCCGCAGCAGGAATTCCTGCAGGTGGATACGACCAACATCCTGTTCATTTGCGGCGGCGCTTTCGCCGGTCTCGAAAAGATCATTTCGGGCCGCGGCAAGGGCACGTCCATTGGCTTCGGCGCGACCGTCTCGGCGCCCGACGACCGGCGCACCGGCGAGGTGTTCCGCCAGGTCGAGCCGGAAGATCTGCTGAAATTCGGCCTGATCCCCGAATTCGTCGGCCGTCTGCCGGTCATCGCCACGCTCGAGGATCTCGATGAGGAAGCGTTGAAGAAGATCCTCACCGAACCGAAGAACGCGCTGGTCAAGCAGTATCAACGCCTGTTCGAGATGGAAAACACCGAACTGACCTTCCAGGACGAGGCCCTGAACGTCGTCGCCCGCAAGGCCATCGAGCGCCGCACCGGTGCGCGCGGCCTGCGCTCGATCATGGAGAGCATCCTCCTCGACACGATGTACGACCTGCCGGGACTCGAAAATGTCGAGCAGGTTGTCATCGGACCCGAGGTCGTCGACGGCAAGGCCCGCCCGCTCTACATTTACGCCGAGCGCAACGAAAAAGCGGCCGGCGCCAGCGCCTGAACAGGGCTTTCGCGCCACCGATCAAGGCCGCCTCCGGGCGGCCTTTTTCGTTCCCGAGACCTGCTCAGGCATGGTTAACCCTGCGTTAAGACGGCGTGGTTGAAATTCCTTTGGCCATAACCATCTGAACAATTCGCGGCGGACGCTTTGAGGCCCGTCCGCGGGGACGTAAGATTGGTTTTCCGCATCGAATCGTGCGGCGCCGGATCGAGCGTCCCGCTCTCCGCGCCGCGCCATTCCGGGCGGCCGAGGGCAGAAAGGGACTGACTGAAATGACTGAGCAAAAGCGTACGCTCCCCAAGCCCGGCGCCGCCGAGACCTATCCGGTGCTGCCGCTGCGCGACATAGTCGTCTTTCCGCACATGATCGTGCCGCTGTTCGTCGGTCGCGAAAAATCCATTCGCGCGCTCGAGGAAGTGATGCGTTCCGATCGCTTCATCCTGCTCGCGACGCAGAAAAACGCGACAGAGGATGATCCGGCGCCTGACGCCATCCACAAGACCGGCACGCTGGCGACAGTGCTGCAGCTGCTCAAACTGCCCGACAACACCGTGAAGGTGCTCGTCGAGGGCGTGGCGCGCGCGCAGGCCGACGCTTTCATCAACGCCGAGAATTACTACGAGGCCACGGCCGATGTTCTGCCCGACGCGGAGGAAAACCCCGTCGAGGTGGAGGCGCTCGCGCGCTCCGTCGTCTCGGAGTTTGAAAATTACGTGAAGCTCAACAAGAAGGTTTCGCCAGAGGTCGTCAATGCGGTGACGCAGATCGACGATTTTTCGAAACTTGCCGACACGGTCGCCTCGCATCTGGCGGTCAAGATCGCCGACAAGCAGGCGGTGCTTGAAATGCAGTCGGTGTCGAAGCGTCTCGAGAAATGTTTGCAGCTGATGGAGAGCGAAATCTCGGTCCTTCAGGTCGAGAAGCGCATCCGCACGCGCGTCAAGCGCCAGATGGAGAAGACGCAGCGCGAATATTATCTCAACGAGCAGATGAAGGCGATCCAGAAGGAGCTGGGCGACGAGGACGGCAAGGACGACCTTGGCGAACTCGAAGAGCGCATCAAGAACACCAAGCTCTCGAAGGAAGCGCGCGACAAGGCGACGGCGGAGCTGAAGAAGCTGCGCCAGATGTCGCCGATGTCTGCTGAGGCCACCGTCGTGCGCAATTATCTCGACTGGCTGCTGTCCATTCCGTGGGGCAAGAAGTCGAAGATCAAGCACGACCTTGGCGCTGCGCAGCATCTGCTCGACGCCGAGCACTACGGCCTCGAGAAAGTCAAGGAACGCATCCTTGAATATCTCGCGGTGCAGTCGCGCGCCAACAAGCTGAACGGGCCGATCCTCTGCCTCGTCGGCCCTCCGGGCGTCGGCAAGACCTCTCTCGGCAAGTCGATTGCGAAAGCGACCGGGCGCGAATTCGTGCGCATGTCGCTCGGCGGCGTGCGCGACGAGGCCGAAATTCGCGGTCACCGGCGCACCTATATCGGCTCGATGCCTGGCAAGGTCATCCAGTCGATGCGCAAGGCCAAGACGTCCAATCCGCTCTTCCTGCTCGATGAAATCGACAAGATGGGCATGGACTTCCGCGGCGACCCGTCGGCGGCTCTTCTGGAAGTGCTCGATCCGGAACAGAATGCGACGTTCAACGACCATTATCTCGAAGTCGACTACGATCTTTCGAGCGTGATGTTCGTGACGACGGCGAATACGCTGAATATTCCGGCGCCGCTGATGGACCGCATGGAGATCATTCGCCTGGCCGGCTACACCGAACAGGAGAAGGTCGAAATCGCGCGCACCCATCTCATCCCGGCGGCGATCAAGAAGCATGGTCTCAACGCGAAGGAATGGTCGGTCGACGATGCCGCCCTGCTCGAACTCGTGCGCCGCTACACGCGCGAGGCGGGCGTGCGCAATCTGGAGCGTGAAATCTCCAACCTCGTCCGCAAGGCGGTGAAGGAGATCGTCACCTCGAAGGAGAGCAAGAAGTCGGTGGCGGTCACGCTCGCCAATCTTGCCGACTATCTCGGCCCGCCGAAGTTCCGCTACGGTCAGGCCGAACTCGAGGATCAGGTTGGCGCGGTCACAGGTCTCGCCTGGACGGAGGTCGGCGGCGAATTGCTGACGATCGAAGGCGTCATGATGCCCGGCAAGGGCCGCATGACGGTGACGGGCAATCTGAAGGACGTGATGAAGGAATCGATTTCGGCGGCGGCGTCCTATGTCCGCTCGCGCGCGGTTGATTTTGGCATCGAACCGCCCTTGTTCGACAAGCGCGACATCCACGTGCACGTGCCGGAAGGCGCGACGCCGAAGGATGGTCCGTCCGCCGGCGTTGCGATGGCCACCGCCATCGTCTCGATGATGACGGGCATTCCCGTGCGCGCCGACATCGCCATGACAGGCGAGATCACGCTGCGCGGCCGTGTGCTGCCGATCGGCGGCCTGAAGGAGAAACTGCTCGCCGCGCTGCGCGGCGGGTTGAAGAAGGTGCTGATCCCGCAGGAAAACGCCAAGGATCTCGCCGACCTTCCGGCTTCCGTGAAGAATGCGCTGGAAATCGTGCCCGTCTCGCGGATGGATGAAGTGCTGAAACATGCGCTCGTGCGGCAGCCGACGCCGATCACCTGGGACGAAAAGTCCCATCCGGTCGACGCCAAGAAGCCGGAAGAAGAGCAGTCCGGCCACGTCGCCCACTAAGGCGCGACGGACGAAAGAAACGGGCCGCGATCCGCAGGGGGTCGCGGCCCATTTTCATGGCGCGGGCGGGGCGTCCGGCGTCCAGCGCGCAAGCGCAGCCCGCCCGTCCTGGGTCAGGGCGTACACGCCGCGCTCGGTTCGCTCGAACCAGCCGTAGACATTGCTGAGCAGGATTTTCGGCGCGTCGGGCCAACGCCCCTTGAGGTCGCGCGGGCGCGCAGGCCCGTCCGCCAGCGCCGCCGCGCAGGCCAGCGCCTGCTGGCGGTAGGCGGTCATGATCGGCTGGCGGGTCGAGCCGCCGATGGCCGGATCGCCAATGCGCCGCCGATGTTCGCTCATCAGGCGCGAGCGGCGCTTGCGGTCGGGCCGCGGCTTCCAGGCTTCCGGCGCCACCAGCGGCTCGACAAAACCGGTCGCGCTCACCGCAAGCAGCCCGACGCCGATCAGCCGGCACAATTTCTTCACGCGCCGGTCGCGCTCGCGCCCCTTGGGCGAGGCCGCCACCGCCAGCCAGACTTCATCGCAAGCCGCCGAGCGCTCGACCGCTTGCAAGACAAGCTCAAGATTGAAGCGCGTTTTTAGTTCGGCGACGACGACGCGAATTTCCTCGCCCTCGCGCAGCGCCACGATGTCGCAACCGCAAATCTCGCCCTTGGCCGAAAAGCCGCGCGCTTCGAGAAAGCGTTTCACAGGGGCGTAGAGGGTCGTTTCCAATGCAGCGCCGAATCGAGCAGGGGCCCGCATTCTATCGCAAGCGCGTCTTGCGCCCCCGCCGCGCGTTCCCTTAAAGAAAAGGCGCGGGCGGTTAGCTCAGTTGGTAGAGCATCTCGTTTACACCGAGAGGGTCGGCGGTTCGAGCCCGTCACCGCCCACCATTTAATCCTGCCGATTAATCAAGCGCCCAATGGCTACTGGCGGCATGGCTCGCGCTCCTGTAGCCTCTTCGTCATTCCATTGGGGACAAGCCCATGCGTTTGCGTGTGACAGCGGCATTTCTCGCCAGCTCCTTCGTTTTCTCGGGGGCTGCCCTGGCTGCCGCGCCCATGTCCTTCCGCGCGGCGGCGCTCGATACGGGCTCGTGCGGCGCGCATTGTCCTGCGGTCGTCATCGCCGATGGCGAGATCACGGAGCAAACGCCGCAGGCTTTCATCGACTTCCTGCGCGCCAATCTGCGCAAGCGCGAATTGCGCGCGGTCGTCGTCGTCAATTCGCCGGGCGGCAAGGTTGTTTCGTCGATGGTGCTCGGCAAGATTTTTCGCAAGCTTGGCGTTGCGACGATCGTGGCGCGCGCCGATGTTGCGGGCGGGCGTGCGGCGCTGGCGCCGGGACGCTGCTATTCCGCCTGCGTTTACGCCATGATGGGCGGGCGCACGCGCATCGTTCCGCCGCCCAGCAAGGTTGGCGTGCATCGCATGTTCACCTATGAGCCGGGCGTCGATCCGGCCGGCGGCGGCGGCCGGCTCATGCGCTTCGACGATGGCAAAATGAGCGGCGTCCTGTCGCGTTATTCGCGCTCGATGGGCGTTTCCGGCGATATCGTCGTTTCGGCGGAGCGCACGCCCTCGGACGGCATTCACGTCCTGACCCCCGGCGAAATCGCGCGGTGGCGTCTCGGCGACAAACGCCTTTAACTGCGCTTGACTTGCCGCCGCGCGCGGCCTATTCCGCAGTCCTCCCGCCGACGCGGTTTGCGGGGGAGTAGCTCAGTTGGTTAGAGCGCCGGCCTGTCACGCCGGAGGTCGCGGGTTCGAGCCCCGTCTCTCTCGCCATTAAAACAATGGCTAGCCCGAACAGTCGGAAGAATTGCAACGCCGTCCTCCGGCTCTTTTGCAACTTTTGTTCCCTTTTGCGCCCTCGCGGCCGCGCTTCGTCGATTTGGCGCACCATGGCGATGTCGGGCGGCGCATAGGTCTGAATCGGCTGGCGGCGCAGTCGTTGACGAGCTTTTGGCCGATCGCTGCATCGCTGGCGCCGCCGCGCATCGCCTCCCTGACGCCCGACCGCCGCAGGTCGGTCAGCGTTCGGCGGTCGCCGGCGCCGAATTCGGCCCTCCGCACGTCGCGAAAATCATCGCCCAGCGTGTCGTTCACGGTCAGCGCCGGGCGGGGGCTTTTTTGTTACGCTGGTTCGAATTCGATTTTCATCTTTGATCCGAGCACCCGCGCGGCGGCGTCCATCGCCTCGATCTTCGTTCCGTGGCGCGGGTCGAGAATGCGCCTGACCTCGGTTTCGCCGACTTTCATTCGCTTCGCGACCTCGCGCTTGGAGAGACCGCTGGCGAGCCAGGCCCTATACAGACCGGCCTTGGCGGCCGTCCTCAATGGCAACTCAACAGGCTCCTCGCCGCGCTTCACTTTTGAGGGGAGCGCAAGCTCCGTGCTTTTTTCCATGCGGTGCGCAACGACCGCATCGATAGCGTCGAGCGCATTAGCCAAGGCCTCTGCACGCGTTGCGCCGAAGGTCAGGACTTCGGGAAGGTCTCTGACCGTCGCGCGATAATCGGACCCTTCCTGGTCGATTTTCGTTCCATATATCCAGTTCGTCATTATTCGCCATCCGACATTAAGAGGGGCTAGCAATCTGTCTGCGCCGGGAAGGGGTCGCCTATACGGCGACCCCTAGTTGTTTGCGGATGCTGGCGGCCCTGCCTTCGTTGATGTCGCTTTGAACCGATGTAGTCCGGCCCCCGTCGTGGGAGCAGCGAGCCTATTTCGTATGCCGCCAATCACCCCTCTGTCGGCACTGTGGAGGCGGAAGCAGTCGCCGTTGCCGCCTAAACATGGGCGCGTCTGAGCAATACGACCAAGAGCGCGGTGGCCATCGACGGGCTTCAGCCCCCCGTTCCCGGTCAGCGCCGGGGCGGGTGCTTTTTTTGTTTCAACCCACGCGCCACATTTTGGCGGCGACCACGATTATCGTGGCGGTCGCGAGAGCGATGGAGGCCATGTTCAGCAATCGAGGCGTAAGCATGAGCATTACCTTTCGTATTCATCCCAAGGCTTGAGGTCTTGGGCGATGGCGGTCATGGCGAGGGCGACGATTCGTTTGATCGGGACATCTTCGCCCGCTTTTGCGAGCGCAAACCATTCCGCCGCGACGTTTTTGTTGACGCCGGTGCGCCTGGAAAAGTCCATAGCGAACCGGCATCCTGTAACCTCCCGCCAACGGTTGAAGTCTTGCGCTTTCATCGCCCTCGCCCTACTTCAAGAAGGTTCCGGGCGGCGTTACCGCGCCGCCCGGCCCCTTCAGGCTACCAGTGGTGATAGAGGTCGATAACGACCAAAATCAAAGGTGCTGCGTGAAGGACAAGAGCGAAGATTTGAACCTTCATCTTCTTATCCTCCTGTGAGGCGGCGGGATTGCCGTCTCACAGGATCGTTTTTTGTGCGCCACGCTCGGCCGGCCGCCAATGTCCCAGACGACAATCGACCACGACCAACACGGCTCGCACCCGTGGGTCTGTAGGGTGATCGATCTTAAACAAAGGTCATCGGACAGATGCAGAGGGGGCGCAGGATGAGCGTTTCTGTGTCGGCCTCTCTCTCGCCATTCTCACGCAGAATGTGTCGCCATCGCACCGCCCGCCCGAACGCGTGCGGTCGGTTCGTCATTCATGAAAATCTGCGCGACGCCTGCAATGAATCCCACCACCACGCCGAACTGGACGGCGTGATCGTAATTGCCGAAGGCGTCGAACACTGCGCCGCCGCCCCACGCGCCCAGAAACGATCCGACCTGATGGCTGAAAAACGCGACCCCGGTCAGTGTCGAGATGAAGCGCAGGCCGAAAATATCGGCCACCAGCCCGTTCAGCAGCGGTATGACGCCAAGCCACGTTAGCCCCATGATGGCGGCAAACAGCAGCGTCGAGAAAGTCGAGACCGGCAGCGTGAAATAGGCGGCCAGCGCCACCGAGCGGATCATGTAGACGAGCCCGAGTAGCACCCGCTTGGGATACCGGTCGCCCAGCCATCCGCAGCCCCAGGATCCGAACACGTTGAACAGGCCGATCACCGCCAGCGCTTCAGCGCCGAGCAGGGGGTCCATGCCGCACGTCGCCAGATAATTGGGCAGATGCGTGGTGAGAAAAATCAGCTGCAGCCCGCAGACGAAAAAGGCGAGGCACATCACCACATAGCCGCGATGGCCGCTCGCCTCCGTCAGCGCGGCCTTCAGCGTCAGCCCCTGGTCGCGCGCGGTGGAGTTGGGCAGGGCGCCTGCCCGCCCGCCGACGATGGCGGCCGGGATCATGAGCAGCGCAAGGCCGATGAAGGCGAAAAGGCCGGCCCGCCAGCCGGCATTCTGAATGACGACCTGTCCGATCGGGGCGCAGAAGAAGGTGCCGATGGAGCCCGCGCCCGAAACGACGCCGAAGGCGAGGCTGCGGCGCGCCGGCGCCACCACCCGCGCCGCAATATTGGCCGCAACCGCCGACCCGACGCCGGACATGGCCAAGCCGATGAGAACCCCTGCGCCGAGCGTCACGGGAAGGGCGGAATGGGCGCCCGCCGTCAGCGCAAGCCCGCCGACATAGATGAACGCCGCCGTAATCGACACCCACAGCGGCCCGTAGCGGTCCACGAGCGCGCCAATGAAGGGCTGCGTGACGCCCCAGACAATGTTCTGGATCGCGATAGCCAGCGAAAAATCCCTGGCCGCAAGGCCGATGTCGCGCGCCATCGGCGTCTGGAATAGTCCCAGGCTCTGCCGCAGCCCCATGGCGAGGCTGAGCATGAGCGAGGCGCCGCCAAGCATCAGCAAGGCCTGCCGGCGGCCGATCAACGGGGAATGAAATGATTCGGCCACACGCTCTGGCGTGGTTGATTCGGCTAATGTCATGAAATGCGCCCATTCCCCTGCGATAACTGACAGGTTAGCAGCCCTGATGGAGCGAACCATCGCTTTCTTGCATGGCTGTTTCCCGTTGTTTGCGGGGATTGGGGCGCAGTCTGATCTTAGACTTTTGTGCGCTGCGGATTCGGCTTGCGCCCCTGTGGCCGCTGGGCTACGCAAACCCCGGCCCGCGGCGCCGCGGGGGCGGGATGCGCCCGCCTGAGCGTCCAGCCCCGGCCAGCCCCGGATCGAAGAATGCCCGGACTGCTCGAAGAATATCTGCCGCTTGTGATTTTCGCCGGACTTTCGGCTGTCATCGCCGGCGCCCTGATGGTCATTCCGTTCCTTGTCGCTTTCAAGGCGCCTGACCCCGAAAAGCTTTCGGCTTACGAATGCGGCTTCAACGCCTTTGACGACGCGCGCATGAAATTCGATGTGCGCTTCTACCTCGTCTCGCTGCTCTTCATCATTTTCGATCTTGAAGTGGCGTTTCTGTTTCCCTGGGCCGTCGCCTTCAAGGACATGAGCAATCTCGGCTTCTGGTCGATGATCCTGTTCCTTGGCGTGCTCACGGTCGGCTTCGTCTACGAATGGAAAAAGGGAGCGCTGGAATGGGATTGAGCGACAATTCCCAGACGCTCGTCGCGCCTGCGCCCAAGGGGATCATCGATCCTGCAACGGGCAAACCGGTTGGCGCGAACGACAAATATTTTCTGTCGATCAACGATCAGCTCGCAGACAAGGGCTTTCTCGTCACGACCACGGACGAACTCATCGCCTGGGCGCGCACGGGTTCGCTGATGTGGATGACCTTCGGGCTCGCCTGCTGCGCGGTCGAGATGATGCAGCTGTCGATGCCGCGCTACGATGTCGAGCGCTACGGCTTTGCCCCGCGCGCCTCGCCGCGCCAGTCGGACGTGATGATCGTCGCCGGCACGCTCACCAACAAGATGGCGCCTGCGCTGCGCAAGGTCTACGACCAGATGCCGGAGCCGCGCTACGTCATCTCGATGGGCTCGTGCGCCAACGGCGGCGGTTATTATCACTACAGCTATTCCGTCGTGCGCGGCTGCGACCGCATCGTGCCGGTGGATATTTACGTGCCGGGCTGCCCTCCGTCTGCGGAGGCCCTGCTTTATGGCGTGCTGTTGCTGCAGCGGAAAATCCGCCGCACCGGCACGATTGAACGGTGAGGCGGTCATGAGCGTGGATCTCAAGGCGCTGGGCGAAGCGATTGCTGCGGCGCTGCCGGATGCGGTGACGAAAACCGAATTGGCCTTTGGCGAACTGACGCTTTATGTCGAAAACGCCCGCTGGCTCGATGTCATGCGCCATCTGCACGACGATCCCGCTTGCCAGTTCATCAGCTTTATCGACCTGACAGCGGTCGACTGGCCGGCGCGCGCGGCGCGCTTCGACATTGTCGCGCATCTGCTTTCGCCGCGTCACAACGCGCGCATCCGCGTGAAGACGCAGGCGAGCGAGACCACTCAGACGCCTTCGCTCGTCGGCCTGTTCCCCGGCGCCGACTGGTTTGAGCGCGAGGCTTACGATCTCTATGGCGTGCTGTTCGCCGGTCACCCCGATTTGCGCCGCATCGTTACCGACTACGGTTTCGACGGCCATCCTTTGCGCAAGGATTTCCCCATGACCGGCTATGTCGAGGTGCGCTACGACGACGAGTTGAAGCGCGTCGTCTACGAACCGGTCAAACTCACGCAGGAATATCGCACCTTCGATTTTCTCTCGCCGTGGGAAGGCGCGGACTATCCGCTGCCGGGCGATGAAAAAGCGAAAGGGCAGGGATGACCGCCATGAACGACGTCGTCGCCCCCGCCGCGCCTGGCGCGGTCCAGAATCTCCGCAATTTCTCGATCAATTTCGGGCCCCAGCATCCGGCCGCGCACGGCGTTCTGCGCCTTGTGCTCGAACTGGACGGCGAAGTGGTCGAGCGTGTCGATCCGCACATCGGCCTGCTGCATCGCGGCACCGAAAAGCTTATGGAATCGCGCACCTATCTGCAGAACGTGCCCTATTTCGACCGGCTCGATTATTGCGCGCCGATGAACCAGGAGCACGCTTTCTGCCTGGCGGTCGAGCGCATGCTGAACGTCGAGGTTCCGCGCCGCGGCCAGTTGATCCGCGTGCTCTATTCCGAAATCGGCCGCCTGCTGTCGCATCTGCTCAACGTGACGACGCAGGCGCTCG
Organism: Hyphomicrobiales bacterium; assembly: GCA_028869185.1. GTDB lineage: Bacteria > Pseudomonadota > Alphaproteobacteria > Rhizobiales > Beijerinckiaceae > JAJXWB01. The sequence continues at coordinate 7,040 of JAGWTA010000041.1, read as the reverse complement.
ACGTCGGCGCGCTCACCCCGCCGCTGTGGGGCTTCGAGGAGCGCGAGAAGCTGATGGTGTTCTACGAGCGCGCGTCCGGCGCGCGCATGCACGCCAATTATTTCCGTTTCGGCGGCGTCGCGCGCGACCTGCCCGATCAGCTTGTCGAGGACATCGGCAAGTTCTGCGATCCCTTCCTGAAGGTTTGCGACGATCTCGAAACGCTGTTCATCGGCAACCGCATCTTCAAGCAGCGCAACGTCGACATCGGCGTTATCTCGCTGGAAGATTGCTGGAAATGGGGCTTTTCGGGTGTGATGGTGCGCGGCTCGGGCGCCGCATGGGATCTGCGCAAGGCGCAGCCCTACGAATGCTACGAGGAAATGGAATTCGACATTCCGATCGGCAAGAACGGCGATTGCTACGACCGCGCCGTGATCCGCATGGAAGAGATGCGGCAGTCGACGCGCATCATCCGCCAATGCGTCGACAAGCTGATGAGCGAGAACGGCCGCGGACCGGTGCAGACGCCCAACAACAAGGTCGCCCAACCCTCTCGCAAGGACATGAAGCGCTCGATGGAAGCGCTGATCCATCACTTCAAACTGTTCACCGAAGGCTTCAAGACCCCGCCGGGCGAGGTCTACGCCGCGGTCGAGGCGCCCAAGGGCGAATTCGGCGTCTATCTCGTGTCTGACGGCACGGACAAGCCATACAAGTGCAAGATCCGCGCGCCGGGCTTCGCGCATCTTTCGGCGATGGATTTCATGTGCCGCAAACACATGCTCGCCGACGTGTCCGCCATTCTCGGCTCGCTCGACATCGTGTTCGGGGAGGTCGATCGATGACCGTTGGCCAGTCGCTCAAGAAGCGCATGGGCATGCTTTTCGCCGGCGCCGTCTCGTTCGTCCTGCTGATGATCGCGATGCGCTGGTCGAGCGGCGCGCCGTTTTTCCAGCCGCCGGGCGATTTCGGCATTCTGATCGGAATAGCTCTGGTCGCTGCCTTCTTCGTCTTCACCGACACGCGGTCCGATGGCCGCGATCAGCACATGGATGAGCTATGAGCGTCCGCCGCCTCGCAGAAAACCAGCCCGCGAGCTTCGAGTTCACCGCGCAGAACAAGGCGTGGCTCGAAAAGCAGATCGCCAAATATCCCGATGGCCGGCAGGCCTCCGCGGTCATCCCGGCGTTGTGGCAGGCGCAGAAGCAAAACGACTATTGGCTGCCCAAAGCGGCCATTGAAAAGGTCGCCGCGATGCTCGACATGCCGGTCATCCGCGTGATGGAGGTCGCAACCTTCTACACGATGTTCAATCTGGAGCCGGTCGGCAAATATTTCATCCAGATGTGCGGCACGACGCCGTGCATGCTGCGTGGCTCTGACGAGATCAAGGCTGTGCTGGAGCGGCGCGTCGGCGAGCAGCGCCACGTCACGGCGGACGGCCTGTTCTCCTGGCTTGAAGTGGAATGCCTTGGCGCTTGCTGCAACGCGCCGATGGTCCAAATCAACGATGATTATTACGAAGACCTGACGCCGCAGAATTTCGAGCGCCTGCTCGATGATCTCGCCGCCGGCCGCCCCGTGAAGAAGGGTTCGCAGGCTGGCCGCGTCACCTCGGAGCCGGGCCCGCGCTCGCTCACCTCGTTGCAGAGTTTCTATGGCGCGGACGGAATTTCCGGGCCGCTCTCCGATCCGGCAAGGAAGTAAGACATGCTCGCCGACAAGGATCGCATCTTCCAAAACCTTTACGGCTACGGCGACGCTGGCCTGAAGGGCGCGCGCGCGCGCGGCGCCTGGGACAACACAAAGGGCCTGATCGACAAGGGCAAGGACTGGATCATCAACGAGATGAAGGCCTCGGGCTTGCGCGGGCGCGGCGGCGCCGGCTTTCCGACGGGTCTCAAATGGTCCTTCATGCCCAAGCCCGATCCGGCGCGCCCTTCCTATCTCGTCGTCAACGCCGACGAGTCGGAGCCGGGCACCTGCAAGGACCGCGAGATCATGCGCAATGATCCGCACCTGCTGATCGAAGGCTGTCTGATCGCTTCTTTCGCGATGGGCGCGCACGCGGCCTACATCTATGTTCGCGGCGAATATATCGCCGAGCGCGAAGCGCTGCAGCGCGCGGTGGACGAGGCTTACGCGGCCAATCTCATCGGCAAGAACAACATTCACGGCTGGCCGTTCGATCTTTATGTGCATCACGGCGCCGGCGCCTATATCTGCGGCGAGGAGACGGCGCTGCTCGAAAGCCTCGAGGGCAAGAAGGGTCAGCCGCGTCTCAAGCCGCCGTTCCCGGCCAATATGGGCCTCTACGGCTGCCCGACCACCGTCAACAATGTCGAATCCATCGCGGTTGCTCCCACCATCCTGCGGCGCGGCGCGGACTGGTTTTCCTCCTTTGGAGCAAAGAACAACGCCGGCACGAAACTCTTCTGCATTTCCGGCCACGTGAACCGGCCCTGCAATGTCGAAGAAGCGATGTCGATCCCGTTCCGCGAATTGATTGACACGCATTGCGGCGGCGTGCGCGGCGGCTGGGACAATCTGCTTGCGGTCATTCCCGGCGGCTCCTCCGTGCGCTGCGTGCCGGCGGACCAGATCATCGATTGCCCGATGGATTTCGACTCGCTGTCGAAACTGCGCTCCGGCCTCGGCACGGCGGCGGTGATCGTGATGGACAAATCGACCGACATCATCCGCGCCATCGCGCGCCTGTCGCATTTCTACAAGCACGAGAGCTGCGGCCAATGCACACCGTGCCGCGAGGGCACCGGCTGGATGTGGCGTGTGATGGAGCGCATGGTGGAAGGGCGCGCGCACAAGCGCGAGATCGACATGCTGCTCGACGTGTCGAAACAAATCGAGGGACACACGATCTGCGCGCTCGGCGATGCGGCGGCATGGCCCATTCAGGGCCTCATCACGCATTTCCGACCGGAGATCGAAAAACGCATCGACGCTTACACGGCGCGCGCCGCGCACGAGCCGGAAATCAAGCGCACGGCGGCGGAATAGGCGACTGGATTAGATCATGACCAAGATCGTCATCGACGGAACCGAACTCGACGTCCCCGCTGATTACACGCTGTTGCAAGCGTGCGAGGCGGCGGGCAAGGAGATTCCGCGTTTTTGCTATCACGAGCGTCTGTCCATCGCCGGCAATTGCCGGATGTGCCTCGTCGAAGTGAAGGGCGGCCCGCCCAAGCCCACCGCCTCCTGCGCCATGAGCGTGAAAGACCTGCGCCCTGGACCCAACGGCGAGCCGCCGGTCGTGCTCACCAACTCGCCGATGGTGAAAAAGGCGCGCGAAGGCGTGATGGAATTCCTGCTCATCAACCATCCGCTCGACTGCCCGATCTGCGACCAGGGCGGCGAATGCGATTTGCAGGATCAGGCCATGGCCTATGGCGTCGATTCCTCCCGCTTTCATGAAAACAAGCGCGCCGTGGCCGATCCCTATATCGGACCGCTGGTGAAGACCTGCATGACCCGCTGCATCAAATGCACGCGCTGCGTCCGCTTCACCGCCGAAGTCGCCGGCACCATGGATATGGGCGCGATGAATCGCGGCGAGGATGTCGAGATCACGACGTATCTCGAAAGCGCGATGACCTCCGAACTCTCCGGCAATGTCGCGGACATCTGCCCGGTCGGCGCGTTGTTGCCCAAGCCGCAGAATTTCCAGGCCCGTCCCTGGGAAATGAACAAGACGCAAAGCATCGATGTGATGGACGCGGTCGGTTCTGCGATCCGCATCGACACGCGCGGCCGCGAGGTCATGCGCATTCTTCCGCGCGTCAACGATCTCGTGAACGAGGAATGGATTTCCGACAAGGCGCGCCAGATCGTCGACGGCCTGAAGCGCCAGCGGCTCGACCGCGCTTACGTGCGCGTCAACGGAAAATTGCAGGCTGCTTCGTGGAGCCAGGCCTTTGCGGCGATCGCTGCGAAGGCGCAGGCGACCCAGGGCGCGCGCATCGGCGCTCTGGCGGGCGATCTCGCCAGCGTCGAGGAAATGTTCGCGCTGAAAATGCTCGTCGAAAGCCTCGGCTCGCAGAATATCGATTGCAGGCAGGACGGGGTGAAGCTCGACCCGAAATTTGGCCGCGCTTCCTATCTGTTCAACACGACGATTGCGGGCATCGAGCAGGCCGACGCAATCATGATCATCGGCTCGAACCCGCGCAAGGAAGCGCCGGTGCTGAACGCGCGCATCCGCAAGCGCTGGCGTCAGGGGGGGCTGCTGCTCGGTCTGATCGGCGAAAAAGCAGATCTGACCTACGACTACAATTATCTCGGCGCCGATCCGGCGGCGCTGGAGCAATTCGCCAGCCACGGCGCGATCCAGAAAGAGCGGCCGATGTTCATCATCGGTCAGGCGGCGCTGGCGCGGCCGGATGGTCTTGCCATCCTGTCGCTCGCGGCAAAAATTGCGAAGAACATTGGCGTCGTGAAGGACGGCTGGAACGGCTTCAACGTGCTGCACACGGCGGCCGCGCGCGTCGGCGGCCTCGACATCGGTTTCACGCCGGGCGAGGGCGGTCTTGACGCTGTTGCGATGACCAATCCCGGCGCGCTCGACATGCTGTTCAATCTCGGCGCCGACGAAATCGATGTCGCGCCCGGCGCCTTCGTCGTTTACATCGGCTCGCACGGCGACCGCGGCGCCCATCGCGCCGACGTGATCCTGCCCGCCGCCGCCTACACCGAGCAGACCGGGATTTACGTCAACACCGAAGGTCGCGTGCAATATGCGCAGCGCGCCTGCTTCCCGCCGGGCGAGGCGCGCGAAGGCTGGGCGATCCTGCGCGCTTTGTCGGAAGCGCTCGGCCACAAGCTGCCGTTTGATTCCGCCGACATGCTCCGCGCAAAGCTTGAAGCCGCGCATCCGCATTTCGTGAATTACGATCACGCGACGCCCGCTGACGCCGACGCGCTCGTCGCTGGCAAGGGCGGCGCGCTCGAGGCCAGGCCCTTCGGACGCGTCATCGACGATTATTACCTGACCAACCCGATCGCGCGCGCTTCCGCTGTCATGGCCGAATGTTCGGCTGTGGCGTCCGGCGCGCATGCGCACAAAGAAGCGGCGGAGTAAGGCGAATGTTTGCAGCCCAGTTCTCCGAACATCCCTGGCTTCTCCCGTTCATCTGGGGCTTTGTGAAAAGCCTGATCCTGCTCGTTTGTGTGTTGCTGTCCACAGCCGTGCTGATTTACGGCGAACGCAAGGTGTGGGGCGCCGTGCATTTGCGTCGCGGCCCGAACGTCGTCGGCCCATGGGGCATTCTTCAGCCGATCGCCGACTTCGCGAAATTCGTGTTGAAGGAGCCGGTCATCCCCGCCGGCGCCAACAAGCTCGTGTTTTTGCTCGCGCCGTTCATCGGCGTCGTGCTGGCCTTCATGGCCTGGGCCGTCATTCCCGTGAACGAGGGCTGGGTGGTCGCCGATATCAATGTCGGCGTGCTTTATCTCTTCGCGGTGTCGTCGCTCGGCGTTTATTCCATCATCATGGCGGGCTGGGCGTCGAATTCGAAATACCCGTTCCTGTCGGCGCTGCGCGCCGCCGCGCAGATGGTGTCCTACGAAGTCTCGATCGGTTTCGTGATCGTCACGGTGCTGCTGTGCGCAGGCTCGCTCAACCTGTCGGATATTGTGCGCGCACAGGACACGCGCTTTGGCATCTTCGGCTGGTACTGGCTGCCGCTGTTCCCGATGTTCATCATCTTCTTCGTGTCGGCGCTCGCCGAGACGAACCGCCCGCCCTTCGATCTGGCGGAAGCCGAATCCGAACTCGTCGCTGGCTATACGGTTGAATATTCGGCGTCGCTCTTCCTGTTGCAGTTCCTTACCGAACTCGTCGCCGTGCTGACGATGTCGTCGATGACGGCGCTGCTGTTCCTGGGCGGCTGGCTGTCGCCGTTCCCCTCATCCATTCCGGTGCTGGGCGCGCCGAGCGTGTTCTGGTTCCTCGTGAAGGCGTGGGGCGTCGTCTTCATGTTCTCGATGACCAAGGCCATCGTTCCGCGTTACCGCTACGATCAGCTCATGCGCCTTGGCTGGAAGGTTTTTCTGCCGATCTCGCTCGCAATGGTGCTGATCGTTGCAGGCGTTCTCAAATTCGTCGGCCACGCCGGCGTGACGCACTAGGGAGGCGCCCATGAAACTCGACGCTGCCGCCCGTTCCGTATTCCTCGGGGAATTCGTGCAGGCCTTCGCGCTCGCCATGCGTTACATGTTCAAGCCGAAAGCGACGCTGAACTATCCGCATGAACGCAACCCCAAATCGCCGCGCTATCGTGGCGAACATGCGCTGCGCCGCTACCCCAACGGCGAAGAACGCTGTATCGCCTGCAAGCTGTGCGAGGCCATTTGCCCTGCGCAAGCCATCACCATCGAGGCCGGCCCGCGCCGCAACGACGGCACGCGCCGCACGACGCGTTATGACATCGACATGGTGAAATGCATCTACTGCGGCTTTTGTCAGGAAGCCTGCCCGGTAGACGCGATCGTCGAGGGGCCGAACGCCGAATTCGCCGTCGAAACGCGCGAAGAGCTCTTGTACGACAAGCAACGCCTGCTCGATAACGGCGCGCGCTGGGAACGCGAACTGGCCCGCAACATCGCGCAAGACGCGCCCTACCGCTGAGGACTGAACCATGATTGCGTCCGGTCTTTTCTTCTGGCTCTTTGCGATTGTCATGGTGCTTTCGGCATTCATGGTCATCGCCGCGCGCAACCCCGTGCATTCGGTGCTTTTTCTCATTCTCGCCTTCGTGAATGCGTCGGGCCTGTTCATGCTGCTCGGCGCCGAATTCCTGTCGATGATGCTCGTGGTCGTGTATGTCGGCGCTGTGGCGGTGCTGTTCCTCTTCGTCGTGATGATGCTGGACGTCGATTTCGCGGAACTGAAAAAGGGCTTCCTGCAGGTTCTTCCCGTTGGCGCAGTGATTGGCGTGATCCTCTTCATCGAACTGGCGCTGGTCGTTGGCGTCTGGATCGTTTCGCCAGACGCAAAAAATCTTGCGATGACGCCGACGCCGAAAGCCGTGTCCAACACC